>NZ_JBEXPG010000030.1:0-98916 GCF_040611935.1 Streptomyces sp. NPDC006512
TACGCGGGCTTCCGCCCGGCGCACCGAGAGCACGCACCAGACGCCGCAGGGCCGCCCTCCGGGCGACGACGGGAGTTTGACGACAGGCCCTAGGGAGGGTCGTCGGAGCCGGGCCGGCTTCGACGACCCTTCCTAGGAAGCCCGTTCCGGCAGGACGATCCGCTGCTCGCCCGCGTACACGTTCATGTCCCGGCCGCGCAGGAAGCCGACCAGGGTCAGCCCCGACTCCACCGCCAGGTCCACCGCCAGCGAGGACGGCGCCGAGACCGCCGCCAGCACGGGTATCCCGGCCATGACCGCCTTCTGCGCCAGCTCGAAGGAGGCCCGGCCCGAGACCAGCAGCACCGCACCGGTCAGCGGCAGGCCGCCCGCCCGCAACGCCCGCCCGACGATCTTGTCGACGGCGTTGTGCCGCCCGACGTCCTCCCGCAGGTCGAGCAGCTCGCCCTGCGCCGAGAACAGCCCGGCCGCGTGCAGCCCGCCGGTCCGGTCGAACACCTTCTGCGCCGCCCGCAGCCGGTCCGGCAGCTCGGACAGGAGCTCCGGGGTGACCCGTACGGGATCGGCGGCGATCCCCGGGAACCGGCTCGCGGTGCGCACCGCGTCCAGGCTGGCCTTCCCGCACAGTCCGCACGAGGAGGTCGTGTAGACGTTCCGTTCCAGCGTGATGTCCGGCAGCGGCACTCCCGCGGCCAGCTGCACGTTGACGACGTTGTAGGTGTTGGAACCGTCCTCGGTGGCGCCCTCGCAGTAGGTGACGGCCCGGACGTCCGCGGTGTGCGCGATCACGCCCTCGCTCACCAGGAATCCCACGGCGAGCGCGAAGTCGTCGCCCGGCGTGCGCATCGTGATGGCCAGCGGTTTCCCGTTCAGCCGGATCTCCAGCGGCTCCTCGGCGACCAGGGTGTCGGGGCGGACCCCCACCACCCCGTCCCGGATCCGGACGACGCGGCGCCGCTCGGTGACCCGTCCCATGGCGATCAGCCCACCCGTTCTGTCCTCGTCGTGCACCTGACGAGGACATTCTCGCGGATCTGCGGCCAACGGCGTCCCCGGCAGGAAGTTGCTCGGAATTCTCCAAACATAGGTGTCGGAATCCTGTCGGGTCACGCGCACCCGTACCCACCGGTAGCAGGCGAAGCTGGGAAATCCTGACTTCCGTACAGAGGGGGACCCCGCCCATGACCGGTTCACGCGTGGTGGCGCTAGGGCACTACCAGCCCGCGAAAGTGCTCACCAACGAGGACCTCGCGGCCATGGTCGACACGAACGACGAGTGGATCCGGTCCCGGGTCGGCATCCGGACCCGGCACGTCGCGGGGCCCGAGGAACCGGTGGACGAGCTGGCCTACCAGGCCGCCGGCAAGGCCCTCGCGAACGCCGGACTGACCCCCGACGACATCGACCTCGTGCTGGTGGCCACCTCCACCGCCATCGACCGCTCGCCCAACATGGCCGCCCGCGTCGCGGCCAAGCTGGGCATGGGCGGCGGCCCGGCCGTCATGGACATCAACGTCGTCTGCTCGGGCTTCACGCACGCCCTGGCCACCGCCGACCACGCGATCCGGGCCGGTTCCGCCACCCGCGCCCTGGTCATCGGCTCCGACAAGATGACCGAGATCACCGACTACAGCGACCGCACCACCTGCGTGCTCACCGGCGACGGCGCCGGCGCGGCCGTGGTCGAGGCCAGCGCGGAGCCGGGCATCGGGCCCGTCCTGTGGGGTTCGGTCCCGGAGATGGGTCACGCCGTCCGCATCGAGGGCACGCCCCCCGTCTTCGCGCAGGAGGGCCAGTCCGTCTACCGCTGGACCACCAGCCAGCTCCCGCCGCTGGCCCGCAAGGTCTGCGAGAAGGCCGGGGTCACCCCCGAGCAGCTGGCCGGCGTCGTCCTCCACCAGGCGAACCTGCGGATCATCGAACCCCTCGCGGCCCGGATCGGCGCCGTCAACGCCGTCGTGGCCCGTGATGTCGTGGACTCCGGCAACACTTCGGCGGCCAGCATCCCGATCGCCCTCTCGAAACTCGTCGAGCGCGGTGAGATCCCCTCCGGCGCCCCCGTCCTGCTGTTCGGCTTCGGCGGCAACCTCTCCTACGCCGGCCAGGTCATCCACTGCCCGTAACGCCGGGCCGCCCGCACCCCCCGGTGCCGGGCCCGTACGTCCTCCCCACCTTGCGAGACGGCCCGTCTCGCAAGAGGGTGTCGCGCATGCGTGCAGGTCAGCGCGGCGTGGCGGAGCGTGGCCGGTCGGATATGTGGTCGGAACCCCGCCGATCCTTTGCTATTGTTGTCCATGTCGCCGCGGGAAACCGGGGCCGACCACCTGGTCCGGGTGGCGGAATGGCAGACGCGCTAGCTTGAGGTGCTAGTGCCCTTTATCGGGCGTGGGGGTTCAAGTCCCCCCTCGGACACCAGCAAGAGCCCCACACATCGTGTGGGGCTCTTCTCGTTGTGCCCGCCCCCCGTCACATGCGCAGGACCACCAGGCCGTCGGGGGACGGAAGGGTGCCCGGGGCGACCTGGGTGAAGGTGCGGGGGAGCGAGAGGCGCGGGCCGTCCGGGTCGGGCGCGTCGAACAGGTACGCCGTCGCCGCCGCGGGGTCGCTGACCAGGTGGGGGCCGTCCGGCGCGCTGCACGTGATGCGGGTCAGCGGGGTGCGGAAGAGCCGGCCGAGGTGGCGCAGCGTCTCCGGGGTCATCCGGGTCGACGCCTGCGCGGCGCCCGCCGCCCCGGGGCCGCCCGGGGCATCGGCCAGAGGAACGGTCAGCGGATCGGCCGGGGCGTCGGCCGGCGGGGGGTCCGGGGGGATCGCGCCGGACAGGAGCAGGGCCAGGAGCACCGGGACGGCCTTGCGCCGCAGCGCCTCCGTCGCGGAGCGCAGTCGGTGGGCGTGGGCGGCGGGCAGGGACAGGGCGAGACTGCCGGCGGCGTCGCCCGTCGCGATCGGGACCGCCGAGCAGACGACCCCGGGGGAGTACTCGCGCAGGTCGAAGACGGGGGCACCCGGTGCGACCGCGTCGAGGGCACTGAACAGGACCCGGCTGTCGGTGATCGTGCGCGGGGTGAGGCGTGCCGGGCGGTGGCGGGCCACGTGGTCGGCGCGGCCGTCGCGGTCGAGCTGCGTCAGCAGGCACTTGCCGACCGCGCTGGCGTGCGCGGCCGCGCGGAAGTCCACCCACTCCCGCACCGGCGGGGTCCCCGGCCCGTCCGCCATCTGCGTGATCCGGACCTCGCCCTCCGCGTACCGGCTCAGGTAGACGGCGGCGCCCGCGCTGTCGCGCGCCAGGGCCAGGGTGCGCTGGAGCTGCCCCGCCAGGCCGTGGCCGCCGGGGGCCGCGAGCCGGTCCAGGGCCGGGCCGCGCCCGTAGACCCCCGCACCCGGGCGGTACGCATACTCCTCCTCGCACAGCATGGCCAGCAGCGGGCCGAGCTCCACCTCGGACAGGCCCGTCTCCCGGCGCAGCCGGCCGACCCGCACGCCCAGCGGATGGCGCTCCAGGACCCGTACGACGGCCAGCGCGCGGTGGGCCTGGGCCATGGCCTCGCCCGTGCCGGCCGGGGTGGACCGCGGGGTCCGGGGGGCGGTCCCCAGCGCGGCCGGCGCCGGCGCGGGTCGGGGCGGGGCGGGCAGCGGGGCCGGCGGCAGGAACGCGGCCAGTACCGCGGTCAGCCCCGGCCTCGGCAGCGGCACCGGGCCCAGGTCGGGATCGTCCAGCTGGTCGACGTAGCGCAGGACGGCGGCCTGGGCGCACAGCCGTACCTCGCGCAGCTCGCGGCGGCCGCTCGGGCGGAAGCCCCGCAGGCACAGCTCGCGCGCCCAGACCCGGGCGTCGTGGTGCTCGCCGCGCCGGGAGTGGTCGAGGAAGAGGCAGTACGCGGCGGGTGCGGTGCGCGCGCCACCGGATCCGGCCGCGAACTGCCACCAGAAGCGGGAGCCCTCGCGCAGTCCGGCGAGGTGCAGCAGGCAGCCGAAGACGACCGCCCCCGGCAGGTCGGCGTGGCCGCCGTCGAGGAAACGGCCGAGGTCGTGCTCCGCGCGCGGGTCGCAGACGACGGCGAGGCAGGCGGCCTTCAGGTCGCGGCGGGCCCGTTCGGCGTCGAGCGGACAGTCCCGGGCGGGATCGCTCCAGCCGAAGGGGCGGCGCCGGGCCCGGCCGCCGGCGGCCGCGGCCACGCCGGGGACGAGCGGGGCGCGCAGCAGCCGGGCCTCGGCCGCGCCGAGGTCGTAGTGCGGATAGCGGTCGCGGACGCCCGCCCGGGCCAGGAACTCGGCCAGCGCGCGCGGGCTGCCGTCGCCGTCACGGCCCTCGGGCGGCCTCATGATTCGGCGGACGCGTCGAGCAGCCGGGCCAGCCGCCGGTGCGCCTGGCCGAGCTGCGAGCGGACCGTGGCCTCGTCGACGCCCATCACGGCGGCGGCCTCTCCGGGGGTGCACTGGAGTCCGTAGCGCAGCATCACGGTGTCCCGCTGCCGCTCCGCGAGCCGGGAGACGGCGGAGTAGAAACGGATGGTGTCGGTCAGTACCTCGTACTGGTCGGCGTGCGCTTCCTTGAGGGCGGCCTCGAAGGCGCTGATGTCCATCGGTTCGGGCCGGCTGCGGCGGGGGTCGCGACGGCGCTGCCAGTCCACGAGACGCTGCTTGAGGACGGTCCAGGCGTACGCGTCGAGGCGGTCCATGTGCAGCATGCGGAGCCACTCGTTCATGATCGAGTCGAAGGCGGCGTCGACGGCGTCCTCGGCGGCCGCGTCGGAGCCGAGCTGAAGGTACGCGAAGCGCATGTACGCCGGCCGCCGGTTCGCGTGGAAGGCCCAGTACGACAGGCGCGCGGTCGGATCCCACTGGCTCATCGGCGTCGGCTGCCGGCGCCGGCTCGGCAGTCCCACGGCCCCACCGGACTCCTCCGGTCCGCCATCGTTCACCGTTCCCCACCTCATCCCCTGGTGCGGGGGCCATCAGATCAGCGCGGGCGCACTCGGAGGGCGCAGAGAAGAAACCTGGAAATATTACGTTCGGTGATGATCGGTTCATGACCGATGTCGACCGGGCAGCGGCCTGGCCAGCGCGTATGCATATGCCGCTGTGTGCGTCTCCCGAGGTGCAACGCGCACGGCGTGTGACCATCCCATGATTCACTCGTTCGTCTGACCGTGGCCACATCACAGCGATTCGGCTCCACCGCCGTGGAACGAGCAGAGGCGGTGCTCGTCGAGCACTACCCCCACCTGATCCGCCTCGCGTACGTCACCCTCCCGGGCTCCATGGGACGGCACTCCCGCGTCCTGCTGGCGCACCGGGCCGTGCAACGGGCCCTGCCCCGCGCGGGCGGCGGCCCCGACCCGGGCGGCCCCGGCGGCCCCGACAGTCCGGGCGGCCCCCTCGGGGGCGTACGCATCCGGGTACTGCGGGCCGCCCTCGCCCCCGCCGGACGGGCACGCGCCCTGTCGGCCCGGATCGGCACGCCACCCGCACCCCCCTTCGTCTGGGGCCTGCGGCTGTGGCCCCCGGCCGGCGGGATCGACGAGGTGGCCCGGCTGCTGGAGGGCGCGCCCGGCGCGGTCCGCGCCGCCTTCGTCCTGCACCGGCTGGACGGACTGCCCGAGGAGGCCGTCGTCCGGCTGCTCGGCGCGGCCGGAGCCGCCGATCCGGCCGACGCGGTGCGCGAAGCCCTGGCCCGGCCCGTCGACGAAACGCTCCTGCGCCCCCTGCGCACGCCGGAGCACGACGCCAGCGTGATCAGCACCCGGCCCACCGACCTGCTGCGCCGCCGCCGCAGGGTCCGCGCCGGGTGGGCCGCCGCCGCGGCGGTGGTGGCCCTGACCGGCGGGCTCCTCGTCGCCGACGGATCCCCGGCCGGAACCCCGGCGACGCCCGCCGCGGGGCCGGTCGCCGCCGGGGTGCTCGACCCCGCGCGGCTGGTCCGGGTCCCCGCCGAGGCCTGGGCCGACACCGCCCGGGTGGACTTCACCGCGTGGCCCGCCCGCGGCGCCCGCACCGCCGACCGGTCCCTCCTGGCCCGAGCGCTCGGCGCCTGGGCGGCCCGGCCCGGCGGCGTCTCCGTCACCGCCGCCCCCGGAACGGCCACCGACCCGCCGGCGCACCCGCCCCAGCTGCTGTACGCCGGGAACGTCCAGGGCGCGGCCGGCGCGGCGGACGGGCGGGCCCCGGCCGACGCGTCCCGGGCCGTGGTGCTGCTCCTCGACGGCGACCGGGTCGTCCGCTACACCGAAGCCGCGGCCGGCCCCCGCGGCCGGACCCTCGACTTCGCCCGCACCGACGAGGCCGGAGTCACCACCGCGGCCGCCCTCGCCCTCGGCCGCCCGGCGGACGGGCGGCCCGCGCGCTACCTCCTGGCCCCCTGGATCGCCCGGGCCGGCACCCGCGACCTGCTCCGCCCCGGGGACGACGCCACCGCGCTGGCCGTCGGCGCCGACGGGGTCACGGCCCCGGCCGCGGTGCCCCGTACCACCGGGGCCTGTGACGCCTGGCCCGTACTCGAACTGACCTCCTCCGCCCGCATCGTGGAGAAGCACTCCTTCGTCCTCGCCGACCTGGGCGCGCCGACGCCCGTCCACCTGACGCACACCCCGCTCCCCGACGGCCCGGGCGCCGTCCCCGCCCGCCAGCCGCGCGAGGCCACCGGCCCGGCCGCCCGTGCCGCCTGGGCGCCCGTCGCCTGCCGGCTGCGGGACCTGCGCGGCGGGGGCGTACGCGCCGTCAACGTCTGGGACTTCGCCGCCTCCGACCTCCCCGACGGCGCCGGGCGGGCGGTGTGGACCTGTACCCGCGCCTCCGGCTGGGCCGGGCCGGGCGACGTCCTGGTCCAGCTGCGCCTGCCCGCCGGACCACCGCAGGACGTGACGCGGGCCCGGTCCACCGCCGCCTGCGGACGCTTCGGCCAGCACCTCCTCGCCGGCACCCGCTGGCGGTCCCCGGCGGGCCGCTGGTACCTCCTCGCCGCCGGGAGCCGCGAGGTCGCGGCCGTCACCGCGACCGGCGCGGTCCGCGCGGAGGCGAACGGCCGCACCCTGACCGCCCCCGCCGGACCCGAGGGCGCCCCGGTCGCCCTGACGGCCCGGCTCGCGAGCGGCGCCCGGATCACCGCCCTCGACGGCGCGGGCGGCGGCCGCGACTGACGGGGGGCCGCGGGCCGGGGCGGCGCACGGCCGGGACGCGCCGCCACGGCGGTGTCCGCGCGCCGGACACCGGTCGGGGGCCTCGTCCGCCGCCTGTAGCATGGGCCCATCGCGAGGGCCGTGACGGAGAGGTCACTGCCCTCGCTTTTGCGTTACTCCACCCCCGCACAAATGCGGCGCGTGCCGTTTGGGCGGTTCGATACGATGAACCGCATCACGATCCGTCACGGCACATCGTCGCCGCATGAATCCGCACGAATGAAATGAATGGAGCATCCGAGGATGGCTCGACACCTGATCACCAGCGCGCTTCCCTACATCAACGGGATCAAGCACCTGGGCAACATGGTCGGGTCGATGCTTCCGGCGGATGTGTACTCCCGGTACCTCCGCCAGCGCGGCCACGACGTCCTGTACATCTGCGCCACCGACGAGCACGGCACCCCCGCCGAACTCGCCGCCAAGGAAGCGGGCGTCTCCGTCGCCGACTTCTGCGCGCAGGCACACGACGCCCAGAAGGCGGTCTACGACGGCTTCCAGCTGTCGTTCGACTACTTCGGCCGCAGCTCCTCCCGGCAGAACGCCGAGATCACCCAGCACTTCGCGCGGAAGCTCCAGGAGAACGGCTTCATCGAGGAGCGGGCGATCCGGCAGGTGTACTCGCCCGCCGACGGCCGCTTCCTGCCGGACCGCTACGTCGAGGGCACCTGTCCGCACTGCGGCTACGACAAGGCCCGCGGCGACCAGTGCGAGAACTGCACCCGCGTCCTGGACCCCACGGACCTGATCGAGCCCCGCTCGGCCATCTCCGGCTCCACCGAGCTGGAGGTCCGCGAGACCAAGCACCTCTTCCTCCTCCAGTCGAAGCTCCAGGTCGAGGTCGAGGCCTGGGTCGCCGAGCACGAGGAGGAGTGGCCGCAGCTGGCGTCCTCCATCGCCCGCAAGTGGCTGACCGAGGGCCTGCACGACCGCGCGATCACCCGTGACCTCGACTGGGGCGTCCCGGTCCCGGCCGACACGTGGCCCGAGCTGGCCGCCGAGGGCAAGGTCTTCTACGTCTGGTTCGACGCCCCGATCGAGTACATCGCCGCCACCAAGGAGTGGGCGGACGCCGAACCGGAGCACCGCGACTACACGTCCTGGTGGTTCGAGGCCGAGGACGTGCGCTACACGCAGTTCATGGCCAAGGACAACGTCCCGTTCCACACGGTGATGTTCCCGGCCACCGAGCTCGGCACCCGCGAGCCGTGGAAGAAGGTCGACTACGTCAAGGCCTTCAACTGGCTGACGTACTACGGCGGCAAGTTCTCCACCTCGCAGAAGCGCGGCGTCTTCACCGACCACGCGCTGGAGATCCTCCCGGCCGACTACTGGCGCTACTTCCTCATCGCCAACGCCCCCGAGTCCGACGACTCGTCCTTCACGTGGGAGCACTTCACCGCCACGGTCAACAAGGACCTCGCCGACACCCTCGGCAACTTCGTCAACCGCGTCCTCTCCTTCTCGCGCAAGCGCTTCGGTGACGACGTCCCCGCGGGCAACGCGGCCGGCGAGGCCGAGACGAAGCTCGGCGAGCAGATCGCCGAGCTGCTGGCCGAGTACGAGGGCCACATGGAGACGCTCCAGTACCGCAAGGCCGCGGCCGCGCTGCGCGCCCTGTGGTCGGCCGGCAACTCCTACCTGGAGGAGAAGGCCCCCTGGCTGGAGATCAAGACCGACCCGGAGGGCGCGGCGCTCACCCTGCGCACCGCGATGAACCTCATCCACCTGTACTCGGTGGTCTCCGAGCCCTTCATCCCGGCCTCGGCGCGCGCCATGCGCTCCGCGTTCTCCCTCGACGGCGACACCGCGACGTGGGTGACGCCGGAGCAGGCGAAGGCGCTGGACGCGGTCCCGGCCGGGACCCCGTTCACCGTGCCGCCGGTGCTCTTCGCGAAGATCACCGAGGAGGACCTGGAGTCCTACCGCGAGCGTTTCGGCGGCAACCCGGAGGCCTGAGGCCCCGTTCGTGACCGCCCGGAGGGGCGCTGCCGTACGCCGGCAGCGCCCCTCCGGCGCGTCCGGGGGTAGGGAAAACCCCACCACGAAGAGTCCACCTGGGCGTGCAGACCGGGAGGGGGCCGCGCGGCTGGAATGGGTCCATGACCCCTTCCCGTACCGCCCGTTGGACCGCGGCCTGGCTGATCGCCGCCGCCTGGGCGTTCTCGTTCCCCCTCGTCTCCTCGCTGGGCCCGCACCGGCTGTGGGGGTGGTGCGCGGGGGCCGGTTACCTCGCCGCCGCCGGTGCCACCGCCTGCGGCCGCCGCCGCGCCGCGCTGGGGGCGGCCCTGACCGGGGCTATCGCCGTACCGCTGCTGTACCTCGTGCTGACGGGACAGGGACAGTCCGAGGTGGGCGTGATCGAACGGTCCGGGCGGCTCCTGCTCACCTCCGGACGGATGTACGTCGACCAGCCCGCCGGGGTCGAGGACTACACCCCCTACCTGCCCGGGATGGCCCTGCTCGGCATCCCCCGCGCCCTGCTGGAAGGCGCCTTCGGCGCGGGCGGGGACTGGGCGGTACGACTGCTGGGCGACGCCCGGATCTGGTGCGCGGCCGCCCTGTTCGGGGGCATGTGGGCCGGCCGCCGGCTCCTCGGCGGCGTCCGCTCGCCGCTGCTGCCGCTGCTGGTGGCCTCTCCGGTGGTGGCCCTGCCCCTGGCGGTGAGCGGGGTGGACCTGCCGCTGGCGGGCCTGTGCTGCCTGGCGCTCGCCGCGGCCGGCTCCGGCCGGCCGGGCCTCTCCGGGGCGGCATTGGCCGCGGCGTGTGCCCTCAAGTGGACCGCGCTGCCCGCGGTGGCGGTGGCGGTCGCGCTGCTCGGCGTCGTCCGGGGCGCACGGGACGCCGTGCGCTGCGCGGCCGTCGCCGCGCTGGGGACGGCCCTGCTGGTGCTGCCGGGGCTGCTGCTCCAGCCGGCGGAGCTGTGGCGGCAGGTGTTCGCCTTCCCCACGGGCCGCGCGGACGTGCCGACCCCGGCGAGCAGCCCGCTGCCCGGGCACCTGCTGGCCGGACTCGGCCCGTGGGGCTGGCACCTGACGGTGGGTCTGCTGGCGGTCGGCGGGCTGGTCGTCGCGGCCTCCCTGGTGGTGCGCCCGCCGCGTACCGTCGTGGCCGCCGCCGACCGGCTCGCCCTCGGGCTGACGCTGGCCTTCCTGCTGGCCCCGGCGGGCCGCTTCGGCTACCTGGCGCTGCCCGTCCTGCTGGTGGCCTGGGCCCGCTCCACGGCCGGCCCGGGGGTCTCCCGCGTCGTGGCCCGCTCCGGGGAGCGCGTCGCCCGCCCGGCGGGGGCCCCGCACCCTTCGGGCGCCCGGCGCGGCTCTCACGACGCGCCGTAGTGCCGTGACCGCGCCCCGGCCGGGCCCGCGCGGCTACGGCTGTCCGGCGCCGCGGAGGTGGGCGAGTACGGCCAGGACCCGGCGGTTGCCCTCGGTGGGGTCCAGCTCCAGCTTCGAGAAGATGCTGCCGGCGTGCTTGACCACCGAGGCCTCGGTGATGAACAGCCGCTCGGCCAGGGCCTGGTTGTTGAGCCCCTCGGCCATCAGCGCCA
The DNA here is from genome assembly GCF_040611935.1 of Streptomyces sp. NPDC006512. Taxonomy (NCBI): domain Bacteria; kingdom Bacillati; phylum Actinomycetota; class Actinomycetes; order Kitasatosporales; family Streptomycetaceae; genus Streptomyces; species Streptomyces sp. NPDC006512. The sequence continues at coordinate 10,723 of NZ_JBEXPG010000030.1, forward strand.
GCACCTCCCGCTCGCGCGGGGTGAGCCGGCCGAGGGGGCGGTCGCCCGTCGGGGGAGCGAGCAGGACGCGGACCACCTCCGGATCGATGACCGTCTGCCCGGCGTGGACCCGCCCGAGGGCGTCGAGGAACTCGGTGACCTCTCCGACCCGGTCCTTCAGGAGGTAGCCGAGCCCGGCCGCGGGACCCCCGGAGAACAGCTGGGCGGCGTACGCGGTGGCCACGTACTGCGACAGCACCAGCACCGGCAAAGAGGCGTCGCGGGAACGGAGTTCGAGGGCCGCCCGCAGCCCTTCGTCGCGCTGGCCGGGCGGCATGCGCACGTCGGTGACCACCACGTCCGGCCGCTCTGCCGCCACCGCCGCCAGCAGGCCGGGGGCGTCGCCGACGGCCGCCAGGACCCGGTGCCCGCCGAGCGTCAGCAGCTCCGTCAGCCCGGCCCGCAGCAGGACGGAGTCCTCGGCGAGAATCACCCTGAGCACGGGACCTCCACCCTCAGTTCCGTCGGCCCGCCCACCGGACTGGAGACCATCAGCCTGCCCTGCAACATCGCCACCCTGTCCGCGAGACCCGCCAGGCCCGCCCCCGCGCCGGGATCCGCCCCGCCGCGGCCGTCGTCGCTGATGGTGAGGGTGAGCCGGCCGTCCTCGACCCTACCGGCGACGCCGACGCGCGAGGCGCCGCTGTGCTTGGCCGCGTTGGCGAGGGCCTCGGTGACGGTGAAGTAGGCGGTGATCTCCACCGGTTCGGGCAGCCGGGGCACCGGCAGGTCGACGCTCACCGGTACCGGATGGCGCAGCGCCACCTCGGCCACGGCCGCCGCGAGCCCGTGGTCGGTCAGCACCTGCGGGTGGATCCCCCGTACCAGGTCCCGCAGTTGCTCCAGCGCCCGCTTCGCCTCGCCGCGCCCCCGGCTCACGAGCGCGGCGGCGCCGGCCGACCCGGGGACCTTGCGCAGCTCCAGCTCGGCCAGCCCCAGCGTCATGCTGAGCGCGACCAGTTGCTGTTGCGCCCCGTCGTGCAGGTCCCGCTCGATCCGCCGCCGTTCCGCCTCGAAGGCGTCCACCAGGCGGACCCGGGACCGGGTCAGCTCCAGTACCCGGCCGTCCTCCTCGCGGGGGCCCAGCAGCAGCCGGGCGGTCTTCACCTGCGCCCCGGCCAGCAGCGCGCCCGCGTACGCCGACACCGTCAGCCCCGCCAGCCCGACGGCGGTCGCGGCGAGGGCCTCCAGGGGACCGGCGACCGGCCGGCCGGGGATCAGCATCACCGTGTCGGGGGCGATGGCCCACACGATGACGGGCGTGGCCACCAGGATCGCCGAGAACGCCAGCAGCGTCAGAACCCCGAACCCGGCCGCGCCGAAGACCGGCCCCAGCAGGGCGGCGTACCCGAACTCCCGCCAGGTGGCCCGCTCCCGCATCCGCGTCCGCACCCGGGCGGCCACACCGGCCCCGGCGAGCGAGGTGTGCGGATCCGCGACCGGGAGGGGTTCCACCCAGCGCAGCCGGCCCCGCTCCAGCCTCCCGAGCGGCACCGCCCCGGACACGGCCGCGAGCAGCAGCACCAGCCCGATCCCGGCCACGGACAGCAGGATCCCGAGCCCCACGAGCGCCGCGAGGACCATCAGCACCGCGTACCCGAGGACGGCCCCGCTCCCGAGGTACGCCCAGCACCGCCACGGCCACCACGAGCGGAGGAACCGGGCCGGCCGCCGCAGCATCCCCCACACGGCCACGGGGGGTTCGCCGCCCGGTGCGTCGCCGAATTGCTCCGAGGGGGCGGGCCGGGGCATGGGTCTCCTCGCACGGGGCGGCGTCGAACGGCTGTGGGCTGTGGGCTGTGGGCCGTGTCTGTGGTCTGTGGGCGTGGCCGTGGGCCGTGGCCAAGCCTACGTACGACCCGTCCGGGCGGGCGGGTGGCACCCCGTCACATCGCGGCGCCCACCGCCAGGAAGCCGCAGATCAGCACGAACAGGATCGCCAGGAGGGGCCAGACGAAGCGAAGGTACTTGTCGTAGCCGACCTTGGCGAGGGCGACGCCGCCGATCGTGACGGCCGTGGTGGGCACCCACAGGTTCATCCAGCCACTGGCCGCCTGCCAGGCCGTGACCACCACCGCGCGGGAGACGCCCGCGAAGTCGGCGAGCGGCGCCAGGATCGGCATCGCGAGGGTGGCGTGCCCCGACGTGGACGGGATCAAGAAGGCGAGGGGCAGGTTGACCACGAAGACGATCACCGCGAAGAGGCTGGACGGGGCGCCCTCCACCACGCCCTCGATGGAGTGCAGGACGGTGTCGGTGATCTTCGAGTTGTTCATGATGACGGTGACTCCGCGCGCCAGCATGATCACGAGGGCCGGGGACATGAAGTCGGCCGCGCCCTGGATGATCGTCGAACTGAGCCGCGCCTCGCCCATCCGCGCCACCAGGCCCACGAGCACCGCCGCGCACAGGAAGAGCGCGGAGAGCTGCGGGAAGGACCAGTCCAGCTCCCACCCGTACGGGGCGGCGTCCGCCTTGCCGGTGAGGGCGCCGGACCAGGGCACCACCGAGAAGATCATGAAGCCGAAGACCAGGACGAGCAGGACGAGGACGGTCCTGTGCAGGCGCGTCAGTTCGGGTTCCTCGACGGAGTCGGCGCTCGCCTTCTGCATGCGGTCGCCCGGCAGGAACCCGCACAGGGACTTCGCCGGGTCCTTCTGGACGCGCCGCGCGTAGCGGATGACGTAGAGGACCGTGACGGCGGTGAGCACCACCCACATGACGGAGCGCAACAGGATCCCGTCGCCCAGGGAGATGCCGGCCGCCGAGGAGGCCACGCCGGTGGCGAAGGGGTTGACGGTGGAGCAGAGCACCCCGATGCCCGCGCCGAGGATCGCGGTGCCGGCCGCGACGAGCCGGTCGTAGCCCAGGGCCAGCATCATCGGCACCAGCAGGCCGTAGAAACCGAGGGTCTCCTCGGCGAAGCCCTCCACCGTGCCGAGGACGGAGAAGACCACCATCACGGCGGCGATCAGCAGGGCGCCGCGGTCGCGCAGCCGGTGGGCCAGGCGGGCGATGCCCCGGTCGAGGGCGCCGGTGGCGAAGACGACGGTGATGAAGGAGCCGATGGCGAGGACGAACAGGAAGACGCCGGCGCTGCCGTACAGCGCGCCGGTGAAGCTCGGCCCGACCTCGCCGGTGGCGGTGTCCTGGATGCCGTAGAGGCCGTTGACGGGCGCCAGGAAGAGGTCGTTCAGCCGGTCGGTGAAGCTCTGGGTGGAGTCGACGCGGTGGTAGGTGCCGGAGACCGGGACGCCGTCGGCGTCGCGGGTGTACTGCCCGGCCGGGACGAGGAACGCCAGCAGCCAGACCGCCACCGTCACCAGGGCCAGGACGGTCAGGGCGCTGGGGAAGGCCATCCGCCCGGCCGGTGCGGGCGGCTCCTGCTCGGGGGCCGGCGGCGTGGTGGTGGTCACCCGGCGTCCTCCGCCGCCCGGCGGCCCTCCCGCCGGTGGCCGGCGCCCTGGTGGTCCTCGGGCCGGTGATCGGCGAACCGGTGCTCCTCGGGCCGGTCGTCGGCGGCGCCGCCGTCCTCCGGCGGGCGGGCGGCCGTCCGGTGGTCCGCCGCGTACTCCCGTACGAAGGCGGCCAGCGCGATCACCGTGGCTCGCAGCTCCGACAGCAGCACCCGTTCGTTGGGGGCGTGCAGGTTGCACATCCGGTCCTGGGCGCCGAACAGCAGTACCTCGGCCCCGGGCGCCGCCTTCGCGAGGCCGTTCACCAGCGGGATCGAGCCGCCCGTCGCCACGTACGAGGCCTCCGTGCCCCAGGCCTCCTTGAGCGCGGTGAGCGCGGCCCGGTACGCGGGGCCGCCGGTGCGGGCCTCGAAGCCGGGGCCGGTGTCGCCCGGGGTCACCGTGAGCGGGATGCCGAAGGGCTGCTGCGCACGCAGGTGCGCCACCAGCAGCGCGCGGGCCTCCACCGGGTCCTGACGGGGATGGAAGCGGAGGTTCAGCCTGGCCCGGGCGTAGGGGACCACCGCCGAGGCGGCGTGGTCCACGGCCGGCGCGTCCAGGCCGATCACCGTGACGGCGGGGCCGCTCCAGAGCCGTTCGCCGAGCGAGCCGCTGCCGATCAGCGGCAGGTCCTCCGGTACGGCGGCCAGCGCACGGAACTCCTCCTCGGTGTAGCCGGTCCCCTCCCAGGGCTCGCGCCACAGGCCCGGTACGGCGACGTCGCCGTTCGCGTCGTGCAGGGTCCCCAGGGCCCTGATCAGGACCAGCAGGGCGTCGGGGGCCGCGCCGCCGAACTCCCCGCTGTGGCGGGGCGCGTCGAGGGTGCGGACCTCGACGGTCACCTCGCAGGCGCCGCGCAGGCCCGTCGTCAGGGTTGGGGTGCCGGGGCGCAGGTTGCCGAGGTCGGCGATGACCATGGCGTCGCAGGCGAAGCGCCCCGGGTCGGAGGGCGGGTAGTCGTCGAAGGCACTGCCGTACTCCTCCTGGCCCTCGATGACGATCTTCAGGCCTACCGGGGGGCGGCCGCCGTAGAGCCGGAGCATGCCGATGTGCGCGATCACGTTCGCCTTGTCGTCGGCGATGCCGCGGGCCCGCAGGCCGCCCGGTACGGGGGTCGGCTCGAAGGGCGGCGAGAGCCACAGGTGGGGGGCGCCGGCGGGCTGGACGTCGTAGTGCCCGTAGAGCAGGACGGTGGGGGCCGCCGGGTCCGGCGGCGGGACCTCGCCGTAGACCACCGGGGCGGTACCGGGGAGGTCGATGCGCTCGACGGTGGTGACACCGGCCTCGCGCAGGAGGGAGACGACCAGGTCGTGGGCCTCCTCGACCGGTTCCGACGGGTATCCGGGGAAGGCGACCGAGGGGATCGCCGCGAGCCGTTCCAGATCGGCCCGCAGACCGTCCATGAGGGCGTCCGTCCTCGCCGCGAGGGCGTCCTGACCGTCTGCTTCCACCCGCCACCGTCCCTCTGGTGCCCGTCCGGTCCCCGCTGAGCTGCGGATTCGCTCCTCCGATCATGGGCGGGGCGGCCGGGGGCGGCGTGACGGAATGAGCCAGGAGGGTGAAGGGGGGAGGATGAGGGGGATAGTCGTAAGAGGGCGCGCCCGCCGGTCCCGGACCGGCCGGTACCCATCACCGGACGTGCGTAGGATCCGGTGCCCATCACCGGACGTGCATAGGATCTCGGACATGAACCGGACAGGGCCCAAGGCGGAACTCGGCGACTTCCTGCGGTCCCGCCGTGCGCGGATCCGCCCCGAGGACACCGGGGTGGCCTCCTTCGGCGGCCGCCGCCGGGTGCCCGGCCTGCGCCGGGAGGAGCTGGCGCAGCTCGCCGGCGTCAGCGTCGACTACTACACCCGGTTCGAGCAGGGCCGCGCCGAGAACGTCTCCGAGGCCGTCCTGGGCGCCGTGGCCACCGCCCTGCGGCTGGACGCCGCGGAGCGGGACCACCTGACCCGGCTGGTGCGCAACGCCGGCCGGGGCGCCCCGTCGGCGGCGGCCGCCGGGGCCGCCGCCCCCGAGGACGTGCAGGAGGTCCGTCCGGGTCTGCGCAGGCTGCTGGAGTCGATGCCCGACACCCCCGCCTTCGTCCTGGGCCGGCGGACCGACGTCCTCGCCTGGAACCCGCTCTTCGCGACCCTGGTGACCGACTTCGCCGCGCTGCCGCCGGAGCGCCGGAACAAGGCCTGGCTGGTCTTCCTGCACCCCGAGGTGCGCGGCCGGTTCGTCAACTGGGAGACCAAGGCGCGGGACCTGGTCGCCTACCTCCGCTACGACCTCGCGCGCCATCCGCACGACGCCCGCTTCGCCGCGCTCATCGAGGAACTGGGCGACCGCAGCCCGGAGTTCGGTCCGCTGTGGCAGGCCCAGGAAGTCGCCGAGAAGACCCACGGCGGCTATCACCTGCGGCACCCGCTGGTCGGCGAGTTCACCCTCGCGTACGAGAGCCTCAGCCTCCCGGACGATCCCGACCAGACGCTGATCACCTACACGGCGGAGGCCGGTTCCCCCTCCGAGGCGGCGCTGCGCATCCTGGCGGGCACGGCCTCGGCCGCTCCGGGGAGCCCTGCCCGGCCGCCGGGCACGACCAGCGACAGCCGCGCGTAGCTCCGGCCGCGCGGCGCGCCCCGCACCCGGCCGAGTGCCGGGCCCCGGGCCCGGGCGCGGCTCCCGCGGACGGTGTCCGCCCCGGGCCGGGGACCCGGAAGGGGTTTCGGACAAAGATCTTGACCTGTCTGCCGCGTGTCGAACCCGTCCCTTGATCGTTTCTTCAGCCGTAACCCTCATATCGGCTGCCGAATCGGGAGGACCGCGGTGACGGCTTGGCAGTACTTCGCCGGGGCGGGTCTGGTGGCGGTGCTCTGCCCCCTGCACGGCCACGTGGCCGTGGCGGGCGACGGCCACGGCCACGGGGCCCGCGTGGACGTGTGCGTGCCCGGCGGAACGCCTCGGCCCCCCTCGGTCCCGCCGCGGCCCGTCGAGCCGCCCCGGGCGCGGCCCCCGGCGCCGTCCCCGGTGCCGCCTTCGCCCCGGGTCACGGTGTCCCCGGCGGGGCGGCCCACCGTGCACCACCCCGGGCGGGCTCCCGGCCTTCCCGGAGCTCCCGCCCTGCCGGGGCCCGACGCCCCGGTGCCGGGGGACGATCCGAAGCCCGGCCAGGCTCCGCCGGAGGCCGTCGGGCCGTCGGAGCAGGCGTCGGCCGATGCTTCCGCCCCGCCCCGGCCCAGAGCCGCCGCCGCGCCCGCCAGGGCCTTCCACATGCGCCCGTACCACTCGGCGGCCTTGGAGCGGCGCGGCCCGGACGGCCTCGGGACCATGATGCTCATGGCCGTCGTCACCACCCCCGCCGTGCTCGCGGCCGCCGCGCTGCGCCCCCGCTCCAAGAGCCGCGCCTAGCGGCCCCCGGCCCCGCCCGAAAGCCGCGCCCAGCGGCCTCCGGCCCCGCCCGCCCCTCGTCGTACCACCGCACCCACGAACGGGAGATTTCTCGTGTCCGAATGGCTGGTCCTGGCCATCGCCATGGCGCTCGTCTGCGCCGTCGTCCTCGCCATCACCACGATCCGGCACCGCCGGGCCGCGGCCGACGAGGACACCAGCGAAACCCCAGACGTGATCGAGTACATGACGATGATGGTCGGGGTGGTCTACGCGATCGTGCTGGGCCTGGCCATCGCGGGAGTCTGGGAGGCGCGCGGCGCCGCCGAGGACAGCGTGCGCCGCGAGGCCCAGTCCCTGTACGAGGTCACCCAGCGCGCCGACGTCTACCCGGCCGCCGTCCGCGACCGGATCCGCGGGGAGGTGGACGCGTACGTCTCCCACACCGTCGACGTGGACTGGCCGCTGCTGACCTCCGGCGAGGCGGCCTCGCCCGAAGGCGCCCGGCTCCTCGGCAAGCTGCGCGGCGACGTCACCCACCAGAGCCCGGCCACCGAGCTCCAGGCGCAGGCCTACCAGCCGCTGCTCGACCACATCGCCACCGCCGACGACGCCCGGCACTCCCGCACCCAGAGCTCCGGGTCCACCCTGCCGGGGGTGGTGTGGGTCGGCCTGGTGGTGGGCGGCGTCGTCACGATCGGGCTGATCTTCACGCTGCAGATCCGCCGCTCCGGGCGCGAGCTGCTGCTGGCCGGCCTGTTCAGCGCGCTGATCGTGTTCCTGCTGTTCATGGTGTGGAGCTTCGACGCGCCGTACGGGCGGGACGGCATCGATTCCGCCGGCCCCTTCCAGGACCTGTTCCCGGCGGTGTCGGTGACGGCGTCCCGCTGAGCCGCGTCCCGGCCGGGCCGCCGTCCCCGGCCGGGGGCCCGCCCGCGCGGCGGGATCAGCCGCCCGGGACGGCCGCGTGCCGCCGGGCGGCAGCCACCAGCGGAGAATGCCGCAGGGCGTGCGAGATCCGGACGAGGTCGCGCGGCCCGTCGGCCATGATGAGCACTTGCCCCGCGTCCGCGTCGTCGTCCCCCGGACCGCCGGGTTCGGCGGCGCAGGCCCGGACGGCGGCCGCCACCATCGCCGCGTCGGCGATCGCGCGGGCCGTCACCTCGTCCGCGCCCTCCGCCAGGGCCCGCTCGTAGACCTCCTCGCGCCGCCGGCGGTCGAAGCAGGGGCCGAGCCGCAGGAACCCGTCGTGGATGTCCGACTCCCGCTGGATGACCCGGATCTCGGCCGGCGACCACCAGGACATCCGCACCGAGGGAGTACCGCTGGGCGCGGTGCTCTGCACCTCGTGCCACAGCGCGCCGAGCCGCCGGTACGTCGCCCAGGTCTGCCAGTGGTCGGACGCCCGCTGGCACACCAGCGGTATCACGAAGCCCACCGCGCTGACCAGTGCCCCGGCGGAGGCGAGCGGCGGGGCGGCGTAGGTGCTCAGGTCGTCCAGGTTGTTGCCGGTCCAGCGGGCGATGACCGCCGCGAACTTGGTGGCGTCGTAGGTGAGGCTGAAGGCGTACCCCGACACGATGGTCACGAGCCCGGTCCGCAGCCAGCCGCGGACCTGGAGGGACCAGCGCCAGCACATCGCGACCATCGTCATGGCGGCCACGTTGTGGGCCAGCAGGTAGAAGGCGATCATCACGCGGATGTACGGGGTGTTCGCGTAGTGCGTGTCGAAGTCGCGCAGCCGCTGTTCCGGCACGTCGCCGAGCAGGAACAGCACGATGATCGCCACGATCACGACGGAGTAGCCCGCGATCCAGCGCTGCGAGGTGGTCCGGATCTCCTCCGCGGGGCCGCCGCGCCAGTTGAACACCAGGACCAGGCAGGAGGCGCTGAAGGCGGTCATCAGGCAGTACACGAGCGGGGCGGAGAGGTTGGGGATCCCGGTCCAGCGGTTGACGGCCTCGATGGTGGGCGGGGCGGCGAAGGTGAAGACCGAACCGGCGAGGATGAGCAGGACGCAGACCGACCGCAGGAGCGGATCGCGCCAGTTGCTGCGCAGGGCCGGCAGCTTGAAGACGAGGGAGATCGCCATCGCGGCTGCCGGGATGTAGTAGTCCTGCCCCTTCAACGGTGGTTCCTGTTCAACGTTCTTTCCTGTGCCCCCGGTAGCCGAGCGAGGTCTCGATCCGACCTGCCAGTTCGTCGCGTTGCGCCGGGGCCCGGTGCCCGGCGGAACCGGCGAGCCAGGTGCGGCACCTGCTGCCCAGCAGTAAGCCGAAGGTCTCCGCCTCGGTCTCCTCCTGCACGTCGGCGCGGGTGCGCGCGGCGAAGCGGCGGACCGTCTCGCCGAGGTCGGCCTCGTCGGTGAGCAGGCGGGCGGCGACGGCCGCGCCGTCGACGTGGTGGCTGCAGTGTCCGGCCTTCATGTGCCACAGCTCGTGGCCGAGGATCACCAGCTGGTGGTCCGGAGCCGTGCGTTCCTCGATGACCACCAGATCGCGGTCCGCCATGTCGAGCCACAGGCCGCTGGCCGTGCCCTGCGGGAACGCAGCCATACGGAAGTCCACCCGGCGGCCTCGGTGCTTGCTCATGCCCTCGCAGAGGGCGGCGTAGAGGTCCACGGGTTCCACGGGCGCGGTCAGCCTGATACCGGCCACCAGTTCCGTGCACAACCGCCGCTGCGCTCTGCCTATGCTCACCGTTCTCCCCGTCGGCGCGGATCCGGATCAGGATTCAAGGATCAGATCCAGACTTTCGACTGGGTCATGATTCGTTCGGTTTGACACTTTCGAGAAGCATGTCCAGCCATTCGGTCACCTTGTCCCGGTGCTTGTCGCTGGGCAGTTGGGCGGCGCGCCAGGCGATGCCCCGTACACCGTGGTTCTGCAGGAGTCTTGCCAGCGGATCGCCCGCCGAAGCGGCTTCCGCCGGTACGGTTTGCCGCTCGCGCCCCGCGAAGTCCTGGAGCAGCTGCTGCTCGGTGCGCTGGAGGGCGTCGGTGAGGGCGTCGGCGTCGTGGGCGGTGAGGAAGCCCGCGTGCACCCCGAAGAAGCGCTGGATCGCGTCACAGTGCTCCATCGTGGGCCGCCGGTCGCCGTTGATCAGGGCGCCGGCCTGCTGCCGGGACATTCCGGCGCCGTCCGCGATCTCCTGCTGCGTGTAGCGGCGGCCGTTGGGTTTGACCCGGGTGCGCCGGAGCAGGTCGAGGCGCTGGAGGAACCGGGCCTGCAGGTCGGGTTCGCCGGCCCGGCGGCCGTCGAGGAGGGTCCGCACCACGTCCGTGGGGACCCCGGAGGCGTCCGAGAGGCGGCGGAGGTCGAAGACCTGGTTCACGTCGCGGCCCATTTTGTTCGCGAGTTCGGCGACCCGCGTGACGGTCGCTGCGAGGGGCGCGTTGGCCACCGCGACGGGAGCCGGGAAGCCGTCTGTCACCAGTGGTTCTCCTAGATCGCGCGAGGTCAGTGGGCACGTGTCGGCCTCAGGGAATCTATCCGGTCTGCCTCGGGAGAGCTAGAACTTGCCACAGCTGTGGCGGGAATGAGCTGTCGCCGGGCTGGAATTGCCACAATAGTTGACACTCGAATGAAGTCGGTAGCAGGATCGCCACACGGAAATGAAGATCCAGACCGTGAGGAGGGGGAGCTCTCGGTGCCACATCTCGCAGCGGTGGGCCCGTCCGATGGCCTCGTCCGAGCCGGTGAGGAGCGCCTGGCGGGCGAAGAGTCCGCCCGTGGCGCAGTGCGGTCGGAACGGCGCAAGGAGATTTTGCGCCAGCGTCGTGAAGAACTGGGGCTGAGCCAGGAGGACATCGCGTCACGCCTGCGCATCAGCGTGCGCGCCTACGGGAACTGGGAACGCGGGCTCGTCAAGGAATGGACGGACCGCAAGCTCCTCGCGCTGGCCGAGGCCCTGGAGATGAGCGAGCGGCAGTGCTTCTGGCTCTTCCGGGTCATGGTCGACCGGGACCCGCCGCCCACCTGGCGCGCGGCCGAGGAGAGCCGGCTGCCCCAGGACCCGGCCCAGCGCGACTACCTGGTCGACTACGCGGCCCTGATGGAGGCCGTGCCCTACCCGAGTTTCCTGGTGGACCACCGATGGGACGTGGCCCTCACCAACTCGGCCTTCGACCGGCTCTTCCAGTCGGTGCGCCCGCACCCGACGGCCCTGCCGGACGACAACTTCCTGCGCTTCGTGCTGTTCCACCCGGACGCCGCGGCGGTACTGGAGGACCACGAACCGGCCTGGTGCGTTCCGCTGCTGGCCCAGTTCGCGACCGCCCTGGCCGCGGCGCCCGAGGACGAGGGGCTGCGGAGCATCCGTCAGGAGGTGGCCCGCGACCCGTTCATGGAGGCGGCCTACCGGTACGGGGTCCCGCACTGGCTGAGCACCCACGGGGAAGCGGCGGCCGAACAGGACGGAGCGGTGCGGACCGTGCGCCACCCCGACCCCGGCTGGGGCGTGGTGCGGTGCCGCATGGTGGCGGAATCCAGCCGCATGCTGGAGGCGATGGGTCTCACCCGCGTCACCCTCGTGCTCTCGACCCCGCAGGGTCTGCCCTCGGGCCCCGTGCGCGGCGGGGGCGGGATCCCGCAGCAGCAGGGGGCGCGGCTGCGCGCCGTGCCGTCGCTGGACGACTGACCGTCCGGGGCCACGGGGTCCCGGCCGTGTGCCGCGGCGGGGTGCCCGCCGCGTGGATGCCACGATCCGTGCCACGATCCGCGTCACGCGCGGATGCCACGGACCGTGGCATCGTTCGCGTCCGGCCCCGGGCGCGGGCCGCGCGGCGGCTGGAGCACCGGTCGGGGCGCGGCTCGTGGCGCGGGGCGGCGGCGTAGGGTCGCGGAAGCGGCCCCGGCACGGGTCGCCCGGCGGTGACGGCGCTGACGGCGGAGACGGCGAAAAGGCGGTAAGAGGCGTGCGGTTGACCATCCTCGGCGGGGGCGGATTCCGCGTCCCGCTCGTCTACGGAGCACTCCTCGGGGACCACGCCGAGGGCCGGGTGTCCCACGTGACCCTCTACGACGAGGATCCCGGCCGGCTCACCGCCATGGCCCGGGTGCTCGCCGGCCAGGCGGCCGCCGCCGGGGTCCCGGACGCCCCGGCCGTCACCGCCACCGCGGACCTGGACGAGGCGCTGCGCGGAGCCGACTTCGTCTTCTCCGCGATCCGCGTCGGCGGCCTGGAGGGGCGGGCGGCGGACGAGCGGGTGGCCCTGGCCGAAGGGGTGCTGGGCCAGGAGACGGTCGGCGCGGGCGGGGTCGCGTACGGGCTGCGGACCGTGCCGGTGGCCCGGGAGCTCGCGCGCAGGATCGCCCGTACGGCCCCGGAGGCCTGGGTCATCAACTTCACCAACCCCGCCGGCGTGGTCACCGAGGCGATGGCGGAGGAACTGGGCGACCGGGTCATCGGCATCTGCGACTCGCCCGTCGGGCTCGGCCGCCGGATCGCCCGGCTGCTCGGCGCCCGGCCGCAGGACGCCTGGATCGACTACGTAGGCCTCAACCACCTCGGCTGGGTGCGCGGCCTGCGCGTCGCCGGCCGGGACGAACTGCCCCGGCTGCTCGCCGACACCGAGGCGCTGGAGTCCTTCGAGGAGGGCCGGCTGTTCGGGGCGGAATGGCTGCGCTCGCTGGGGGCGGTCCCGAACGAGTACCTGCACTACTACTACTTCAACCGTGACACCGTACGGGCTTACCAGGAGGCCAAGCAGACCCGCGGAGCCTTCCTGCGCGACCAGCAGCGCGGCTTCTACGCCGAGGCCGGCCGCCCGGGAGCGCCCGCCGCAGCGGCCCTGGCCGCCTGGGACCGGACGCGGGCCGAGCGGGAGGCCACGTACATGGCGGAGAACCGGGAGGCGGCCGGCGTCGGCGAGCGCGACGAGAGCGACCTGGAGTCCGGCGGCTACGAGAAGGTCGCCCTCGCCCTGATGCGGGCCATTGCCCGGGACGAGCGGACCACCCTGATCCTCAACGTCCGCAACCGGGGCACCCTCTCCGTCCTCGACGCGGAAGCGGTCATCGAGGTGCCCTGCCTCGTCGACGCGAACGGCGCCCACCCGGTGGCCGTGGACCCCCTGCCGCTGCACGCCGTGGGCCTGGTGACCTCGGTCAAGGCGGTGGAGCGCGAGGTGCTGGCGGCCGCGGAGAGCGGATCGCGGGCCGACGCGGTGAAGGCCTTCGCCCTGCACCCGCTGGTGGATTCCGTGAGCGTGGCCAGAAGGCTGCTCGACGGCTACGCGGCGGAGCACCCGGGGCTCGCCTACCTGCGCTGATCCCGCGCCGGGCTCACCCGTACGGCCTCGTGCCGCATGCGGGGTGGCGGGGGCGCTGTGAGAGTGCGAGATGTGACCACAGCCCCCGCCACGGCCGCCGCGCCCCCCGTGCTCGACCGGCGGCGGCGCAACGTCGTCTTCGGCACGATCATGCTGGGCGTGCTGCTGGCCGCACTCGACCAGACCATCGTGGGCACGGCCCTGCCCACCATCGTGGCGGACCTCGGCGGCGCCGCGCACATGTCGTGGGTGGTCACCGCCTACCTCCTCGCGGAGACCGTCGCGACGGTGCTGGTCGGCAAGTTCGGAGACCTCTTCGGCCGCAAGCTCATCTTCCAGATCTCCGCGGTCGTGTTCATCACCGGCTCCTTCCTCTGCGGTCTGGCCGGCAACATGACCATGCTCATCCTCTGGCGGGGCCTCCAGGGCATCGGCGCGGGCGGGCTCATGGTCACCGCGATGGCACTGATCGCCGACGTGGTGCCGCTGCGCGAACGGGGCAAGTACCAGGGCGCGATCGGCGCCGTCTTCGGCGTGGCGACCGTCATCGGCCCGCTGCTCGGCGGGCTGTTCACGGACCACCTGACCTGGCGCTGGTGCTTCTACGTCAACGTCCCGATCGCGATCCTGGTCGTCGTGGCCGCCGCCCGGACCATCCCGTCGGTACGGGTCGCCGGGCGGCCGGTGATCGACTACCTCGGCATCGCGCTCGTGTCCGTCGGCGCGAGCGCGCTGATCCTGGGCACGAGCTGGGGCGGGAACGAGTACGCCTGGAACTCCGGTGTGATCATCGCCCTGTTCGTGGGCGGCGCCCTGGCCCTGGCCCTGTTCTGCCGGGTGGAGGTCCGGGCCGCCGAACCGATGCTGCCGATGCGGCTCTTCCGCAATCCCGTCTTCGCGGTCTGCTCGGTGCTCAGCTTCGTCGTGGGCTTCGCCATGCTCGGCGCGATGACCTTCCTGCCCACCTACCTCCAGTTCGTGGACGGGGACTCGGCCACCGTCTCCGGCGTCCGGACCCTGCCGCTGGTCGTCGGCCTGCTGATCGCGTCCGTCTTCAGCGGCAACGTCACCAGCAAGACCGGTCGCTACCGCGTCTTCCCGATCGTCGGCTCCGCGGTGATGGGCTGCGGGCTGTACCTGCTGTCGACGATGGGGCCCGGCACCGGTACCTGGCTGGAATCGCTGTACATGTTCGTACTCGGCGTCGGCATCGGCCTGAGCATGCAGGTCCTGACGATCGCCGTGCAGAACACCGTGGACTACGCCGACCTCGGCACGGCCACCTCCGGCGTCACCTTCTTCCGTACGCTCGGCAGCGCCTTCGGGACCGCCGTCTTCGGCACCATCTACGCCAACACCCTGGAACCCGCGCTGCGGCGCGCCGTCGCGGAGGCCGCACGGGAGACCGGCACCGACCCGGTACGGCTGGGCGCCGCCGCCCAGAGCCCCCAAGGGGTCCACGGTCTCGACCCGGCCCAGGCGGAACCCGTCATCGCCGCCTACGCCGAGGCCCTGCACACGGTGTTCCTGTGGACCGTGCCGGTGGCCGCCGTCGGCTTCGTCGTCGCCCTGTTCCTGAAGCAGGTCCACCTGCGCGACAGCGCCCGCGCCGGGTCCACCGACATGGGCGACGGCTTCGCCTCCCCGGCCACGGCCTCGGGGGATTCGGCCAAACTGCTGGAGCTGGCGGTCGGCAAACTGGTGCGCACCATGGGCGCCGACACGGCCCGCGCGATCGTGAACTCCTCCGACACCCGGCTCGACATGGCGGGGGCGTGGACGGTCATGCAGGTCGACCTGATGACCCGGACCGTCGGCCACGCGAGCATCGGCCTGATCGCGGGGCGGCGTTCCCTGCCGCCCGAGGTCCTGCTCCCGGTCTTCGACCGCATGGTGGAGGAGGGCTTCCTCACCCACGAGGGCACCTTCTTCTCCCTCACCCCGGCCGGGGCGAGGGAGGCCGGCGTCATCTCGGCGGCGTGGGCGGCCTGGCTCGGCGACCAGCTGGAGAAGGACCGGGGCCGGCCGCGGAGCGCCGAACTGCGGGCGGCGGCCGACGCGATCGCCAAGCGGCTGCTCGCGGAAGACCTGGGCGACGGCAACTTCGCGCCACGCGCGGTACCGCGGGGGTGACCGGGCGGAACTCCGGGGGAACTCCGGGGGGCCGCCGGACGTCTTCGGGGGAGAAGCGCGAGGGCGGAACACGCCGGAGCGAGGACGCCGGAGCGAACACTCCGGAGCGAGGACGCCGGAACGGAACAACGGGGCGCGGGGCACTGGGGCCGGGGCAGCCGGGGACGGGGCACCGCAGACGGGCACCGCAGACGGGGCACCGGGGCCGGGACACCGTGCCGGGTCACACGAACGAACGACGGGGGACCGGGCATGACGATCACACTGGCCGAGGAGATCATGCTGCTGTCCCTGGACGACGAGTCCGGGGCGGCGAAGCAGCGGCAGGCGGCGGGCTGGGCCGTGGCGGGCGGGATCCTGCTCGAACTGGTCATGGCGGAACGGGTGTCGGTGACGGGCAAGTACCTCCAGCTCGTCGACCCCACCCCCACGGGCGAACCGCTGCTGGACGGCCGCATCCTGCTGATCGGCACCTGGCTGCGGGGCCGGGACAAGCGCCGGGTGACGGACTGGCTGACCAAGGACCACACGAAGGCCGTCGCCGCCGCCCTGGAGAGCCTGGGCGCGCGCGGGCTGGTCGGCACGGAGGTCCGCAAGGTCCTCGGCGTGTTCCCGCAGCGCCGCTACCCCGAGACCGACGGCTCCGTGGAGCGCGCCCTGCGGGACCGGCTCGAGGCCGCCGTGCTGCGGGACGCCGAGCCGGACGAGCGGACGGCGGGCCTCATCTCGCTGCTCCACTCGGCCAAGCTGCACCGGCTGGCGTTCCCGGAGCTGGCGCGCAAGACGGTGGCCCCGAGGATGGCGGAGATAGCCGCGGGCCAGTGGGCGGCCGAGAGCGTCCGGGTGGCCATCCGCGACATGCAGGCGGCGATGGCGGCGGCCACGGTGATCACGCTCGCCGCAGCTGCCGGCTGACCTGCTGACCCGGTTGACCTGCTGACCCGGTTGACCGCTGTCCGGCGGGCACGGTGGTCGCGGTCGACTCGGTGGCCGGCCGGCTGCCTCAGCTGGCTTCGGGGGTGGCCCGGTAGGTGTACGAGGGGCCGGGCGGCGGGGCCGTGAGGTCCGCGCGCCAGCTGTGGAGCACGGCGGCCGACGGGGCGTAGAGCTCTGCGGGGATCCCGGTGGGGGCGAACCACTGCCAGCGGACGATCTTGTCGGGTTCGGTGACGCGGGGCGTGCCGACGGCGGAGCGGGTCAGCGCGGCCGCCGTCAGCCGGGTCAGGCCGGGCGCCGGGCCGATCCCGACGGCGAACACCTCGATCGACCCGGGAGCCGCGCGCAGGTCCGTTTCCTCCGCCAGTTCCCGGGAAGCGGCCTGCTCGAAGCCCTCCCCGGGGTCGACCTTGCCGCCCGGGAGCTCCCAGCGGCCGTCGTGGGCCTGGCCCAGCAGGATCCGGCCGTCGGCGTCGATCACGATCAGCCCGACGCCGACCACGGCGTGGGGCCGGGGCGCGGCACGCTCGGGGCGCTGGTTCCCGTCGGTCATGGTTCCATTTGCCGGTTCGGCAACCCGATTTGTCAAGGACCGCACCCCCGGCGCACCCTCGCGGCCATGGACAACGTGACGTGGACCGAATCCGACGTGCTGGACCTGCTGGACGTGGTGATCGTGGGCGGCGGGGCCGCCGGGCTCGCCGGGGCGCTGACCCTGGCCCGGGCCCGCCGGTCCGTTCTCGTGCTCGACTCCGGGAGCCCGCGCAACGCCCCCTCCGCCCACCTGCACGGCTACCTCGGCCGCGACGGCGAGAGCCCCGCCCGGCTGCTGGCCCGGGGGAGGGAGGAGGCCGCCGGGTACGGGGCGCTGTTCCGGTCCGGGCGGGCGGGGACGGCCGTCGCCGCCGAGCGTGCGGACGACGGTGGCTTCCTGGTGCGCTGCGGCGACGGATCGGCCGTACGGGCCCGGCGGCTGCTGGTCGCGACCGGGCTGGTCGACGAGCTGCCGGAGCTGCCCGGCCTGCGGGCCCGCTGGGGGCGGGACGTGTTGCACTGCCCGTACTGCCACGGCTGGGAGGTGCGGGACGAGCCCTTGGCGGTCCTGGCGACCGGCCCGCTCGCGGCGCACCAGGCGCAGCTGTGGAGGCAGTGGAGCCCCCGGGTCACCCTGGTCGCGCACGGCTGGCGGCCCGGTGCCCCGGACCGGGAGGCCCTGGCCGCGCGGGGCATCGCCCTGGTCGAGGGGGAGGTGACGGGCCTGACGGTGGCCGGGGACCGGCTGACGGGGCTGGAGCTGGCCGGCGGCGGGACCCTGGAGTGCCGGGCCCTGGTGGTGGCTCCGCGGTTCACCGCCCGTTCGGGGGTGCTGACGGGCCTGGGCCTGCCCACGACGACCGTGGAGCGCGACGGGGTGCCGATCGGTACCTGCGTCGACTCCGACGCGGCGACCGGAGCCACGGCACTGCCGGGGGTGTGGGCGGCGGGCAACGTGACCTCACCCGTGGAGCAGGTCTCCGGTGCGGCCGCCCAGGGCGTGCGCGCGGCCGCCGCGATCAACGCCGACCTGATCGCGGCGGAGACGCGCGAGGCGGTCGCGGCGTGGCGCGCGGGGGCGGGGCGAGGGGCCGGACCGGAGGTTGGTCCGTAGGGCTGAGTGCTCCGGCTCCGGAGCCGGAGACGGGTCCCAAACGCTACGTTTCGGACACCTGTGCGGGTTTTGTTCGACGCCCGTCCGTGCAGGCTCTCTGCGGTGTGATCGTCGTACGGTTCATCGGGCCCAGGGGGACGCGCATGGCACACGTGCTGGTCATCGGCGGAGGGGTCGCGGGGCTGGCCACCGCCCTGCTCGCGGCCCGGCGGGGGCACACCGCCGAACTGTTCGAGCGGGACACCCGGGCCCCCGGCACCGCCCTCGACCGGGACTTCTTCCGCTGGCGGCGCCCGGCCGTACCGCAGGCGGCCCAGCCGCACGCGCTGCTCGGAGCCGCCCGCAAGGTGCTGATCGACGAACTCCCGGACGTACACGCCGAGATGCTCCGGCTCGGCGCCCGGGAACGGCACGAGCTGGACTGGTTCGACGCACGTCCGCCCGCGCTGCCCGGCGACGAGGACCTCGTCATGCTCCAGGCCCGCCGCATCGTGCTGGAGAGCGCCCTGGCCACGGCCCTGCGCGCCGAACCGGGTGTGGTCACCCGGTACGGGGAACCGGTCGCCGGGCTCGTCACCGTCGGCGACCCCGGGGCCGGCCCCGGCTGCGGCATCCGGGTGACCGGGGTGACCACGGGGATCGGGGCGTACGAGGGGGACCTCGTCGTGGACGCGGGCGGGCGGCGCGGCGGCGCCGAACGGATGCTGGCCGCGGCCGGCTGCCGGCCCGCCGCCGTGGAACGGCACCGCACCGGGCTCGCGTACTTCTGCCGCTGGTACCGGCTGCCCGACGGCATGGAGGAGGGGCCGCGCCGGCCGTGGACCGTGACCGGCGGGGCCTTCGCGGGCTGCGCCGTCTTCCCGGCCGACAACAGGACCTTCGCCGTGACCCTGTTCGTGCACACCGAAGACCCCAGCCGCGGCGCGCTGCGCAACCCCGCCGTCTTCGACGCCGCGGCCCGCGCCTTCCCGCCCGGCGCGGCCTGGCTGGAGACGGGCGCCGAACCGCTGTCCGGGGTACTGGCCATGGCGAGCCTCGACAACCGGTGGAGCGCCCTGGCGGACGAACGGGGGCCGGTGGTGCGGGGGCTGGTGCCGGTCGGGGACGCCCTCACCCACACCAACCCGACGCTGGGGCAGGGCACTTCGCTCGCGCTCTGGGCCGCACACCGGGTGGCCCGGTCGGCGCACCGGGATCCGGGATCGGCCCGCTTCGCCGCCGAACACCACGACTGGGCCGTGCGTACGCTGAAGCCCTGGTTCGACTTCCAGGTCGTCGCGGACACCGCCATCGGGGAACGCTTCGCGAGCCGCGCCGGGCGTACGGGAACGGCCCGCGAGGTGTCCGCCCTGTTCGACTGCGCGCTGGAGGACCCGGAGGTGATGCGCGCCCGGGCCAAGGTCCGGCACCTGGCCGAACCACCCGAACGGGCCTACGCGGACCCCCGGATCCGGGCCCGCGTGACCCGCTGGCTCGCGGCCCGTCCGGACTACGCCCCGAACGCGGTCGGCCCGGACCGGGCGGAGTGGGAGAGGCTCACCGCGGTCTGAGGCCGGGGCCGGCGGGTTCCCCGGGGCGGGTCGTCAGGCCCGGGTCATGGGGGCCTAGGCGCCCAGGACCTCGGCGAGGTCGTAGCCGACGACCTCCTCCAACTGGGCGTAGGTACAGCTCTGCGGGGTGCGGTCCGGGCGCCAGCGGCGGAACTGGGCGGTGTGCCGGAAACGGTCGCCCTCCATGTGGTCGTAGGCCACCTCGCAGACGCGTTCCGGGCGCAGCGGAACCCAGGACAGGTCCTTCTTGCCCGTCCAGCGGCTTTGGGCCCCGGGCAGGCGGGCGCTCTCGTGCGCGGATTCCTCGGCCCAGGCCGCCCACGGGTGGCCCTGCGGGTCGTCCATGCGCAGGGGTACGAGTTCCTCGACGAGTTCGGCGCGGCGCTTCATGGGGAAGGCCGCGCACACGCCGACGTGCTGGAGGGTTCCGTGCTGGTCGTGGAGGCCCAGGAGCAGCGATCCGACAATCGGACCGCTCTTGTGGAAACGGAAACCCGCGACGACGACGTCCGCCGTACGCTCGTGCTTGATCTTGAACATGAGGCGGGCATCGGGCCGGTAGGGGAGATCGAGGGGCTTCGCGATCACCCCGTCCAGCCCGGCGCCTTCGAACCGCTCGAACCACTCCCGCGCGAGCGCGGGATCGGTGGTCGCGGGCGCGAGATGCACGGGGGGCCGAGCAGTGGAGAGGACCTGGACGAGGGCGCTGCGGCGCTCGGCGAGCGGGGTGTCGAGGAGGGCTTCGTCGCCGAGGGCCAGCAGGTCGAAGGCGACGAAACTGGCGGGGGTCGTCCCGGCGAGCAGTTTCACGCGGGAGGCGGCGGGGTGGATCCGCTCGGTGAGCCGGTCGAAGTCGAGCCGCCCGCCGTGCACGATCACGATCTCCCCGTCCATGACGCAGCGGTCCGGGAGATTGTCCTTCAACGCCGTCACCAGCTCGGGGAAGTACCTGGTCAGGCTCTTTCCCGTGCGGCTTCCGACCTCGACCTCGTCACCGTCGCGGTGCACGATCGCCCGGAAGCCGTCCCACTTGGCCTCGTACTGCATGCCGGCCGGGATCGCGGCCACGGACTTGGCGAGCATCGGTTTCACGGGGGGCATCACCGGCAGGTCCATACCTAGGATTCTGCGGTGGTACGTCCGGCCCTGCCCGGTATGCGCACCCGGGCGGGCCCGCCTACCGTGGCGCACATGGGTGCTGCGGGTGGTGCGATCGAACTCGATGCCGGCGGGCGGGCGGTCCGGCTGTCCAGTCCGGACAAGGTGTACTTCCCCGAACGGGGCCTCACCAAGAGGGACGTCGCCGAGTACTACCTCGCCGTCGCCGACGGCATCACCCGCGCCCTGCGCAACCGCCCCACGACCCTGGAGCGGTTCCCGGACGGGGTCGAGGGGGAGTCCTTCTTCCAGAAGCGCGCCCCCAAGAACCTGCCCGACTGGATCCCGACCGCCCACATCTCCTTCCCCAGCGGCCGCACGGCGGACGAGATCTGCCCCACCGAGCCGGCCGCCGTCCTGTGGGCCGCCAACCTGGGCTGCCTCACCTTCCACCCCTGGCCGGTGCGCCGCGAGGACACCGACCGGCCCGACGAGCTGCGCATCGACCTCGATCCGCAGCCGGGCACCGACTACCACCACGCGGTGGCCGCCGCCCACGAACTGCGTGCCCTGCTGGAAGAACTGGGGCTGCGCGGCTGGCCCAAGACCTCGGGCGGGCGCGGCCTGCACGTCTTCGTGCCCATCGCACCCCGGTGGACCTTCACCGAGGTCCGGCGCTGCGCGATCGCCCTGGGCCGGGAGCTGGAGCGGCGCATGCCGGGCAAGGTCACCACGGCCTGGTGGAAGGAGGAGCGCGGGGAGCGCATCTTCGTCGACTACAACCAGACCGCACGCGACCGGACCATCGCCTCCGCCTACTCGGTCCGCCCGCGCCCCCACGCCCCGGTCTCCGCGCCGCTGCGCTGGGACGAGGTGGACGACGCGGAGCCGCGCGACTTCGACATCGTGACGATGCCGGCGCGCTTCGCCGAACTGGGCGACCTGCACGCCGACATGGACGACCACGCCTTCGTGCTGGACACGGTGCTGGAACTCGCCGACCGGCAGGAGCACGAGCACGGGCTCGGTGACATGCCCTACCCGCCGGACTACCCCAAGATGCCGGGTGAACCCAAGAGGGTGCAGCCGAGCCGGGCGAAACACGAGGACGGCCCCGACGCCGCCTGATCCGCCGACGGGGCCCGTCCGTCCGGGCCGCCACGGCCCGGCCCGGACGGACGGTCCCGGCCCGCAGGGCCCACCTGCGGGTGCGGTACGTACTCCGAAGTGCCGTCTTCCTCCCCCACGGAGCTCCTTCCTACGGTGATGACCAAGGAAGGCGGCACGGACGAGGAGGGGCTCGTGAGGGCAGTCGTGGTGAGGTCGGCCGGAGGGCCGGAGGCCTTGGAGCACGTGGAGACGGAGGTGCCCGTCACGGGCGCCGGCCGGATCCGGATCCGGATGGAGGCCGCGGCGGTCAATCCGGTGGACGCCGCGACGCGTTCGGGCGCGCTGACCGGAGCGGGCCTGATGGCGCCGCGCGAGGTCACCGGCATCGGCTGGGACGTCGCCGGGGTGGTGGAGGAGATCGGCCCCGGGGTGACGGGCTTCGCCGCCGGAGACCGGGTGATCGGCCTGCGGGACCGGCTGGACGTGCCGCTCGGCACGTACGCCGAGACGGTGGTGCTGGACGCGGGCGCCGTCGCCCGCGCCCCCGGCTCCGTCAGCGCGCAGGCCGCCGCGACGCTGCCGCTGAGCGGGCTCACCGCCTGGCAGGCCCTGGACCTGCTCGGCCTGTCACCGGGTGCGACCGTCCTGGTCACGGGCGCCGCCGGCGGGGTCGGCGGCTTCGCCGTGGAGCTCGCGGTGGAGCGCGGCCTGCGGGTGGTGGGCTCGGCGGCCGCGGCGGACGAGGAGTTCGTACGGTCCCGGGGCGCCCGCTGGTTCGTGCCGCGCGACACCGACCCGGCGGAGGGGGTCCGCGCGGTGGTGCCCGGGGGAGTGGACGGGGCCCTGGACGCGGCCGTGGTCGGCATCGCGGCCCTCGGCGCGGTCCGCAACCGGGGTTCCTTCGTGTCGGTCGTCGCCGGAGCGGCGCCCGTCGCGCTGCGCGGGATCCGGGTCGCCGAGGTCTGGGTCGCCGCCGACGGAGCGCAGCTGGCCGGCCTCTCCGCCCTCGTGGACGCCGGGCGCCTGACCCCGCGGGTGGCCGGTGTGCTCCCGCTGGCCCGGGCGGCCGAGGCCCACCGCAGACTGGCCCGGGGCGGACTGCGCGGCCGCCTGGTACTCGTCCCGTAGGAGGTGTTCCCACAGCGACTGCCCGTTCCGGTCACGGCACTAGACTGGGGTCCATGGTCGTCACCGGGCGTCGCCCCCTGCTGTTCCTCGACGTCGACGGGCCGCTGATCCCCTTCGGGGGGACGGGGTACCGCACGCGTTCCGGGGCGGGGGAGGCGTACGGGAACCCCCTGTTGGGGCGGCTCGACCCCGCGGTCGGTGCGCGGCTGCTGGCGCTGCCCTGCGATCCGGTGTGGGCCACGACGTGGGGTCAGGAGGCCAACGAGGCCGTCGCCCCGGTCCTCGGACTGCCCGAGCTGCCCGTGGTCGGCTGGCCGGAGCCGTCCGCCGAGGAGGGCCGCGACGGACTGCACTGGAAGACCCGGCCCCTCCTCGCCTGGGCGGCGGACCGGCCCTTCGCCTGGTTCGACGACGAGATCACCCCGGCCGACGGCACCTGGGCCGCGGCCCACCACCCGCGGCCCGCCCTCCTCCACCGGGTCGACCCCCGGACCGGCCTCACGGACGCGGACTTCGACGCCCTCACCGCCTGGCTGACCACCCTCACTCGCTGAGCCCGGCTGCGAGCCGGCTGTGAGCCGGCTGCCGGAAGGGACGACCTAGTGCCCGGTGGTTTCGGCCGGCCGGGCCTGCTGGTAGAGCGCCACCAGCACGCCGTGCAAGGGCTGGTCCTCCGCGTCCTCCTCGGCCTCGTCGACCAGTCGGGCGAGGGCCTCGCCGAGTTCTCTCGCCTTCGTGGGGCTCAGGCGCAGGTGGCGCAGTGTCAGGTGGGTCTCGGTGGGTGAGCGGTCCAGCTCCTGGGCGAACGCGGCGAGCATCGCGGCGGTGCCTGCCGCCCGGGGTTCGGCGACGAGCATGTGGCGGGCCGTGCGCTGGTAGTACTGCTCGGTGCCGCCGCGGACCTGGCGGGTCTCGGCGATGTGGACCAGCCCGGCTTCGCGGAGCACCTTGAGGTGGTGGGCCACGTTGCCCTTCTTCGCGTCGAGCTGCGCCGCGAGCTGCCTGACGGTGGCGGGCCGGTGGCCCAGGGAGAAGAGCAGCCGCTGACGCAACGGGTGGGCGAGTGCCGCGAACTGCTCGGGCGCACCGATCTCCAGAACGTCCTCGGGGGGCGGTGGACAGGGAGGCTGATCACGCATACCAAAAGTGTCTAAATTCTTTGACGCTTTGGCAAGGGCGGTGCTCTACTCCCTGTCATGACACCTTCAACGATTCTTTCGCCCGCCCCTGTCGTCGACGAGACGGCCCGGCTCCTGACCGAGCACTACGTTTTCCCCGAGGTGGCCGAGCAGGTCGCCGGCCTGCTGCGACGACGCCTCGCCGAGGGCGCCTATGACGTCGACGGCGCCGAGGACCTCGCCCGGACGGTCACCGCGGACCTGCAGTCCGTCAACGGCGACCGGCACCTGAGACTGAAGCACCACGCCGACCCGGTGTCCCCGGAACAGGGGGCGGCCACCCTGGAAGCCATGCGCCGGGACTTCGACACCTCGCTGGGCGGTGCGCCGCTGGTGCAGTTGCTCGACGGCGGGGTCGCCGTGGTGGAACTGGCGCCGATGCTGTTTCCGCTGGACTGGGCCGCCGAACCGCTGGGCGCCGCGCTCACCGTGGCCTCGCGCGCCCAGGCGCTGATCGTCGACCTCCGCGCCAACCGGGGCGGCGACCCGGATACGGTCGCCTTCGTCTGCAGCTACCTGCTCGACGAGCGCACCCACCTCAACACCATGAACTGGCGCGCCGGCGGGCGCAGCGAGCAGTCCTGGAGCCTGCCGCACGTTCCCGGCGCGCGCTTCGGCGGCAGCAAGCCCCTGTACGTGCTGTCCAGCGACAGCACCTTCTCCGCCGCTGAGGAGCTGGCGTACGACCTCCAGCAGCTCGGCCGCGCCGTGGTCGTCGGCGAGCGCACCCGCGGCGGCGCGCATCCCTGCAAGGGCTGGACGGTGCACCCGCACCTGGAAGTCACCGTCCCCGTCGGCCGCGCCGTCAACCCGGTCTCCGGCACGAACTGGGAGGGTACCGGCGTGCAGCCGGACGTCCCCTGCGCGGCCGCCGACTCCCTCGCCCGCGCGCACGCGCTGGCCCTCGCCCGACTGGCGGGCTGACCCGGTCCGGCCATCGATCGCAGCGCGCGGCGCCTCCCAAAATAAACACGAACGGTCGTGCTAATATCCTCGTATCGTCAGGCCGGTGCCGGCCGGCCTTCCGAGGAGATCCGGAGAACCGGGCATGCGTCCCATGGCTTCACTCCTGAGCATCACCCTCGACCTCTCCGCCCGCGTGGCCCCCGGACCCGCCGGGCGGGCGGCCTTCCGGGCGTTCGTCAAGCCCCTCGGGCGGCCCCGGGTGAAACCCGAGGAGGTCGAGGTGATGAGCCGGGCCGAGACCGGCCGGCTGAGCGTGAACGGCGCGTCCGTGACCACGTACCGCTGGGGCGACGGGGAGCGTCCCGTCCTGCTGGTGCACGGCTGGTCCTCGCGCGCCTCCCGGTTCGCCGCCTTCGTGGAGGCGCTCCGCGCGCAGGGGCACACGGTGGTGGCCTTCGACGCCCCCGGCCACGGGGAGTCCGGAGGCCGGGCCGCGTCGATACGCGACTTCCGGGACATCATCCTCCAACTGCACGAGGAGTACGGGGAGTTCTCCGCGATCGTGGCCCATTCCATCGGAGTCCTGTCCACCCTGTTCACCCTGCGGGACGGCATCCGCGTGGAGCGTGTGGTCGGCATCGGGGGCATCGCCCACTTCGACTACCTCGTCGACGGGTTCCGCCGCACCCTGAACGTCGGGCCGGCCGTCGTACGGGCCCTGCGCGGCCACGTCGAGCACCGGCTCTTCGCCGGGGTCCCGGACATCTGGCGCCGCCTGGACGCCAGGCTGGACCCGGGGCGGGCGGTCCCGGAGCGCATCCTGCTCGTGCACGACGCCGACGACGACACGTCGGTCCCCGCCCAGTCGCGGGCGCTCGCGGAGGCCTACGGGGAGCGCGCCCGGCTGATCGAGACCCGGGGCCTCGGGCACCGGCGCATCCTCCGCGACCCCGAAGTGGTCGCGGCCACGGCCGAGTTCCTCGCCGGGACGGAGTCCGTCGCGGTGCGCTGACCCGTCCGGTCAGACGGTCCCGCCGACGGCGGCCGGCCGCTCCGGGAGCTCCTCCGGGGCGGCCGCGACCGCCCTCAGCCGGCCGAGGATGCCCCGCCCGGCCCGCTCGTAGGACACCGGGTCGTCGAGGAGGACCGAGTGGGCGTTGGCCAGCTCCATCAACGCGATGATCTCGAAGGCCAGTTGGGGAACCTCCGCCGCCCCGAACCCGTCACGGAAGGCGCCGGCCAGCCGGGCCTCGTCCAGTACCCGCTCCACGTAACGCGTCCAGTCGGACCGGGCCTTGGCGATCTCGTCGCGGACGGGGCCGGGCCGCGCGTCGAACTCCGCCGAGACCGCGTAGAAGAAGCACCCGCCGGGGAAGACCCGGCCCGCGGAGTACCCGAGCCACCGCTCGCACAGCAGCCACGCCGTGGTGATGCCGGCGGGCTCCGCGCGCAGCGGACGTCCGACCTGCTCCACGAACACGTCCACCGCGGCGCGCACGGTCGCGAGCTGGAGGTCCTCCTTGGAGCCGAACAGGGCGAACACGCCGCTCTTGCTCAGTCCCAGATCGGTGGCGATCCTGCCCAGCGACAGGCCTTCGAGGCCGTCCACCGAAGCGATCCGCACCGTCCGCTCCAGTACGGTCCGCCGCGTCTGGTTGCCGCGCTCCACGCGCCCGTCTGCCATCCCACCAGCTTACCGAACGCACGGTCGTGCACTCTGTTCGGCCGCCGGGCGGGCGGGGAGTGCGCCGGTGTTGATCAGGCGTTGATGAGACGTACATCGGCGGGCGCCACGATCGGCGCATGTCGATGAACACCACCATCACCTCCACCCCCGCCTGGTACGACCTCGCCCTGTGCGCCCAGACGGGCCCGAGCTTCTTCTTCCCGGAGCCCGGCTCGTCGCACCGGGACGCCAAGCGGCTGTGCGGGGCGTGCGAGGGGAGAGTCGCCTGCCTGGAGTACGCCCTCGCCAACGACGAGCGCTTCGGCGTCTGGGGCGGGCTGTCGGAAGCGGAACGGCAGGCCCTGCGCCCGCGCGGCTGATCTGCGTACCGCCGCACCGAGGACGAGGCCCCCGGCAGCACGAAGCCCTGGCAGAGCGCGGCTCTGCCAGGGCTGTCGTCGTCCTGGTTCTGGTTCTTGGTTCCTGTTCCGCCCGGGCGGAACAGGAGGGCCGGTCAGCCCTTGCGGGCGGCCACGCGAGCGGCGCGGGCGGCGAGGCGCTCGTCGAACTTGCGGGCCTCCGAGTCGAGCCCGTTCATGAACAGACCGAGCTCCTCCTGGGCCTTCTGCCCCTCGGGGCCCAGACCGTCGATGTCCATGATCTTGAGGAAGCGGATCACGGGGCTCAGTACGTCGTCGTGGTGGATCCGCAGGTTGTAGACCCCGCCGATCGCCATCTGCGCGGCCATCCGCTCGAAGCCCGGCATGCCGTGGCCGGGCATCCGGAAGCCCACCACGACGTCCCGCACGGCCTTCATGGTCAGGTCGGGGGCGATCTCGAAGGCCGCGCCCAGCAGGTTGCGGTAGAAGATCATGTGCAGGTTCTCGTCCTGCGCGATGCGGGCCAGCATCCGGTCGCAGACGGGGTCGCCGGACTGGTGGCCGGTGTTGCGGTGCGAGATGCGGGTCGCGAGCTCCTGGAAGGCGACGTACGCGACCGAGTGCAGCATCGAGTGGCTGTTGTCGGACTCGAAGCCCTCGGACATGTGCTGCATCCGGAACGCTTCCAGCTTGTCCGGGTCCACGGCGCGCGAGGCCAGCAGGTAGTCGCGCATCACGATGCCGTGACGGCCCTCCTCGGCGGTCCAGCGGTGCACCCAGGTGCCCCACGCGCCGTTGCGGCCGAAGAGCGAGGCGATCTCGTGGTGGTAGCTGGGGAGGTTGTCCTCGGTCAGCAGGTTGACGACCAGCGCGATCTTGCCGATGTCGGTGACCTTGGACTGCTCCGGGTCCCAGGCCTCGCCGTCCTCGAAGAAGCCGGGGAAGTTGCGGCCGTCGCTCCACGGAACGTACTCGTGGGGCATCCAGTCCTTGGTGACCTTCAGGTGGCGGTTGAGTTCCTTTTCGACCACCTCTTCCAGCGCGAACAGCAGCTTGGCGTCCGTCCACGCCTCCGAGCTGCCGAGGTGGGGAGAGGTGATCGTCACGGGTGCTCCTGGGGACAAAGCGAATTACCTACGGTTCCGTAGCCTACGGAGTCGTAGGTTAAGCGCGGCATCAAGGCCAGCCAAGCCCGAGGGGTGGCTATGGCGGGTTACGCCCCGTTATTTACGCAGTTTGAGGGGGCGCTGGGCGGGGTTCCAGGGGGTGAGAATCAATCCGGAAGGTTGGCTGCGGGTTCCTGCTTTGACGGGTTCTGACGGGCCGGCCCGAGCCCGGCCGGGACGCGGGGCGGGCGCGTGGCCGCCGCCGACGGCGTCGCGCGGCGCCGTCGATGGCGGCCGGCTTGAGGGCTGATCCTGAAATGCCAGGAGAAACCATCATCTAGACGCACAAGTGGTAGCACCGCCCATCCGGTTGGGCTACGGTCTGTAGCGCGGGCCTCACCTGGGGCGACCCCGGCCCCGCCCCCAGGAGTCGGAAGCCAACAGGTGGAGCAGCACGATGACGGGCACCCTCCGCGGTCTGCGAGCGGTCCGCGCGTTCCGGCAGGAACCGCCCTTCGCGGAGAAGCTCAGCTACTCGGTGAGCCTGCCGGGCGGCGCCCACTGTCCGGCGGATGCCCGGGCGGCCGTACGGTCCCTGCTCCGGCGGCACGGGCTCGCCGACCTGTCCGCCACCGCGGCCCTCGCCGCCTCCGAGCTCGTCGCCTGCGCCGGCCGGTTCACGCCCGGCAAGGAGATGACGCTCAAAGTCCGCTGGCAGTACGACGCGCTGCGGATCGTCCTCTACGACCAGCACCCCGCGCACTCCTCGCCGGTGGCGAGCGAGGAGTGCCGGCGGCGCCGCAGCCGCGCGATGTGGCTGCTGGCCCGGGCCGTGGAAGCCGGTGGCGGCGACTGGGGGCTCACGCCCGTACTGACCCCGCTGGGCGGAACCAAGTCCTGGGCCCTGCTGCCCCGTTGAGCGGCCGGGCCAGCGGCCGGCTCAGCCGTCCCACCGGGACTCCCGGACCTCCTGCGCCGTCGTCGGCCGCAGCGTGCCGTCCAGCAGCAGCCAGCGCGTGATGCCGATCGACTCCAGGAACGGCACGTCGTGGCTCGCCACGAGCAGCGCGCCCTCGTACGACTCCAGGGCGCCGGTGAGCTGGCGTGCGCTCGCCAGGTCCAGGTTGTTCGTCGGCTCGTCCAGCATCAGCAGCTGGGGGGCCGGCTCCGCCAGCAGCAGCGCCGCGAGCGCCGCCCGGAAGCGCTCGCCCCCGGAGAGGGTGCCGGCGGCCCGGTCCGCGCGCGCTCCCCGGAAGAGGAAGTGCGCGAGCCGAGCCCGGATCACGTTGTTCGAGGCGTGCGGTGCGAACCGGGCCACGTTCTCCGCCACCGTCCGCCCGTCGTCCAGCACGTCGAGGCGCTGGGGCAGGAAGCGCGTCGGCACGTGCGTCACCGCTTCCCCCGAGGCGGGCGGGAGGAGCCCGGCGATCGTCCGCAGCAGCGTCGTCTTGCCCGAGCCGTTCCCGCCGACCAGGGCGATCCGCTCCGGCCCGCGCACCTCCCACTCGCCCTCCACCCTCGCCCCGTGGGCCAGGTGCAGATCGGTCAGGGTCAGTACCCGGCGTCCCGGATGGACCTGGGTGGCGGGGAGCTCGATCCGGATCTCGGCGTCGTCCCGGACCGCCTCCACGGCCTGGTCCAGCCGCTCCCGGGCCTCCGCCAGTTTCTCCGTGTGCATGATGCGGTGCTTGCCCGCCGACTCCTGGGCGGCCCGCTTGCGGGCACCCATGACGATCTTCGGCTCGCGCTTGTTCTCGAACATCTTCTGTCCGTAGCGCTTGCGCCGGGCCAACTTAAGGTGAGCCTCGGCGAGTTCGCGCTTCTGGCGCTCCACGTCTCCCTCCGCGACCCGCACCATCCGCTCGGCCGCCTCCTGCTCGGCGGCGAGCATCGCCTCGTAGTCGGTGAAGTTGCCGCCGTACCAGCGGACTTCGCCGTCCCGGAGGTCGGCGATCTGGTCGACGCGCTCCAGCAGCTCACGGTCGTGGCTGACCAGCACCATCACCCCGTTCCACGACTCGACGGCCGCGTACAGGCGGTGCCGGGCCCGCAGGTCCAGGTTGTTGGTGGGCTCGTCGAGGAGCAGCACGTCCGGGCGGGCGAGCAGCAGGGCCGCCAGCCGCAGCAGGACGCACTCGCCGCCCGACAGCTCGCCGACGGTGCGGTCCAGACCGATCCGGGCGAGCCCGAGCTGGTCTAGGGTGGCCAGGGCCCGCTCCTCGACGTCCCAGTCGTCGCCGACCGCGGCGAAGTTCGCCTCGGTGGCCTCGCCCGCCTCGATGGCGTGCAGGGCGGCGCGGGTGGTGCGGATGCCGAGGACCTCGTCCACCCGCGCCCCGGTGTCGAGCGTGACGTTCTGCGGGAGGTAGCCGAGGGTCCCGGCGACGGAGATCTGGCCTTCGCCCGGGCTCAGTTCGCCCGCGACGAGTTTCAGCAGGGTGGACTTCCCGCATCCGTTGAGGCCGATCAGGCCGGTGCGGCCGGGGCCGACGGCCCAGTGGAACCCGTCGAACACGGGGGTGCCGTCGGGCCAGTCGAAGGAAACGGCGGAACAGGTGACATGGGTAGGGGCATGGCTCATGGAGGCCTCCAGGTTGCGTGAATGGTGCGTGCAACGCGGGGAGACAGCCGACTGTCACGGTGTTGTGGTGGTGGTCGGTGTCTCGAACCTCAGACGAGCAACGTCCTGCTCCGTTTCGGCGGCAATGGGGCGTCAACGAAGCTACGGGCGGCCGGAGCCGCCCGCAACCGAATAACGGTCGGCGGGACCGGTCAGCAGGAGCCGCGCATCAGCTCGGCCAGGCCGTGGTCCATGTCGAGGTAGTGGTGCTCCAGCCCCAGGGGTACGACGGTCGCCGCCCGGTCCAGGAACCGCTGCAGCTCGGCCGTCACCATCAGCACGATCGCCACACCCTCGGGCGCGTGGAACTCGATCGTCGTGCGGTCCCCGTCGTACGGGCGCACCCGTACGTCGCCGTGGCCGGACGGGTGGCGGATGCCCGAGGCCAGCAGTTCGCGGGCGAACGTCCAGGAGACCTCGATGCCCTCCAGCGTGGCGAGCGCGGGGAAGGCCATGCGGACGGCGAAGGGATCGGCCCGGTCGTAGCAGAGGGTGACGGGCACGGTCTCGACCTTCGGCGCGGTGGCGATCAGTCGGGCCTGCACGGCCTGCTCGATGACAGTGATCAAGGCTCGCTCCCTTGCGGCGGATCTGCTGCCGGGCTTTGGGGTGGAGTCCGGCAACCGGATAGACGCCGGAATCGGCAAATCCGTGCATGCGAGATGACGTGAGCTGTGTCACCGAATGGCCGGATCTCGCCCGTGTGATCGCACAGAGTGACGACGGGGTGAGGGGGAGCCAAGGACCGTCCGCCGGACCGGCGCGCCGCCCGCGGTCCGAATCAGTCCTGTTACCGCTCACTCCACAGGCGCAACGCACCCCTCGGACCCCCGCGGGCGGGCCGCCGAGGCACCCTGGACGGAGATCGCGGGGTGCGTTAGCTTCCGGCGCCATGAGACTTCTGGGAGTTGGCATGTGCGCGGCAGCCCTGCTGGTGGGGCTGGTGGCCGCGCCGGTACAGGCGGACGCGGGGGCGAGGGACCGCGGCGCACCGGACCTCACCGAACTGGACCTCACCGAACCGGACCGCAACGCGACCGGCACCGCCGGAACCGATACCGCCGGAACGGGCTTACGCGGCCTGTCCTGGTCCGTGAAGGCCACCGGCAAGGACTCCCGCTTCCGCGGGCTGGCGGCGGTGAGCCGCGGCACGGCCTGGCTGGCCGGCTCCAAGGGAACCGTGCTGCGCACCACTGACGGGGGCCGCACCTGGCGGGACGTGTCGCCCCCCGCGGCGGTCGCCGAGGGGCTCGAACTGCGCGACATCGAGGCCTTCGACTCCCGCAGGGCGGTGGCCCTGTCCATCGGGGAGGGCGAGGCCTCCCGGGTCCTGCGGACCGAGGACGGCGGCGCGACCTGGACCGAGACCTTCCGCAACCCCGATCCGCGCGCCTTCTACGACTGCCTTACCTTCTTCGACTCCCGCCACGGGCTGGCCATGAGCGACCCGGTGGACGGCAGGTTCCGCATCCTGTCCACCGACGACGGAGGGCGCAGCTGGCGCGTCCTGCCGAACACCGGGATGCCGGACGCCCTGCCCGGCGAGGCCGGGTTCGCCGCGAGCGGCCAGTGCCTGGTCGCCTCCGGCCCGCGCGACGTGTGGCTGGCCACCGGCGGCGCCGCGACGGCGCGCGTACTGCACTCCGCGGACCGGGGCCGCACCTGGCGGGCCGCCGAATCCACGGTCCCCGCCGGGGACCCCGCGCGCGGCGTCTTCGCCCTGGCCTTCCGCGACCGTACGACGGGCCTCGCCGTCGGCGGCGACTACCGCACCGGCCAGGCCTCGCCCCTGGCGGCCGCCCGCTCCGCCGACTCGGGCCGAAGCTGGAACCAGGCGGCGACGCCGCCGCCGGGCTACCGGTCGGGCGCGGCCTGGTACCCGTACGGGCGGTCCACCGCCCTGGCGGTCGGGCCCACCGGCACCGACACCACCACGGACGGCGGCCGCACCTGGCGGGCGTTCGACGCGGGTTCCTTCGACACCGTCGACTGCGCGGCCGACGGCGGCTGCTGGGCGGCGGGGGAGAAGGGGCGGGCGGCCCGGCTGGAGCGGCGGTGACGGCAGCGCCGCCGGCGCCGCCGCCGTCCGTCAGGAAGCGGGCGCCATCGGCCCCGTGAACAGGTCCATGCCCGGGTAGCGGGCGGCGGTGAACCCGGCGGCCTTGTAGACGGGTTCACCGTCGGAGCTGGCGTGCAGCTGGACGTGGTGGATGCCCAGGCCGTCGAGCCAGGCGACCAGTCCGTCGACGATCCGCCGGCCGTGGCCGCGTCCGCGCGCCGCCGCGTCCGTGACGATGCCGTCGAGATAGCCCCGCCGGCCGTCGGGCCGCCGGGGGTTCGGCAGGTGGTACGTCACCCAGGCCATGCCGGTGGCGAGCAGGGGCTCGCCGGGCGCCCCGCCGACGACCAGGCAGTGCACGTCGGGGCGTTCGGTGAGCCGCTCGCGGAACCAGCCGATGGCCTCGTCCCGCCAGACCGCGTCGCCGGGGCCCGGATCCACTCCGAGCGATGCGAGCGCGACGGCGCGCAGCCGTATCAGCTCGGGGATGTCGGCGGGCTCGGCGGTGCGGGGCTGCATGGCGGTTCCTCCGGGATGGTGGGGGCGGGGGGTCAGACCGACGGGTTCTCGCGGACCGTGGACAGGTCCGCCGAGGTCTTCGAGGCGATGAACTCGGTGATGCGGTAGGCGCAGACGCCGGCCACGACGAAGGGGTCCTCGGCCGCGATCTTCTCGATCTCGGCGCGGGAGACCCCGCCGGCCAGGATGACGCCGCCGTCGCGCGGGACCTTGCGGCCGGACGCGAGGAAGACGCCGGCGGCGTAGTGACCGTCCAGCCAGCTGATGTGCGCGTCCATCTCCTCCTCGACGGCTTCGAGGGGCGCGGTGTAGGTGAGCTCCATGACGAACATGATCGTCAGGCTACTCTCGGACCATCATGACGAGTGTGAAGACCCCCGCCGACGAGGCCGAGGCCCGGGCGATACAGGACGAACTGCGCCACCACGTCGTGCTGTCGGAGACCGGACCGCCACCGGGGACGGGCCTGATCGCCGGAGTGGACGTGGCCTACGACGACGAGCGCGACCTCGTCGCGGCCGCGGCCGTCGTGCTCGACGCCGCCACGCTCGCGGTCGTGGCCGAGTCCACCGCCGTCGGGCACGTCAGCTTCCCCTACGTGCCGGGCCTGCTCGCCTTCCGCGAGCTGCCGACCGTACTCGCCGCGCTGGAGGCCCTGCCCGTCACCCCCGGCCTCGTCGTCTGCGACGGCTACGGGCTCGCCCACCCGCGCGGCTTCGGCCTCGCCTGCCACCTCGGGGTGGTCACCGGCCTCCCCAGCATGGGCGTC
This sequence comes from Streptomyces sp. NPDC006512, assembly GCF_040611935.1. Classification (NCBI taxonomy): domain Bacteria; kingdom Bacillati; phylum Actinomycetota; class Actinomycetes; order Kitasatosporales; family Streptomycetaceae; genus Streptomyces; species Streptomyces sp. NPDC006512. The sequence continues at coordinate 44,669 of NZ_JBEXPG010000030.1, forward strand.
GCCAAGAACCCCTTCACCTTCTCGTACGAGGAGCCCGGCGCCCGGCGCGCCGACGCCTCCCCGCTGCTCGCGGCGGACGGCGCCGTCGTCGGCCGGGCCCTGCGCACCCAGGACGGGATCAAGCCGGTCTACGTGTCCGTGGGCCACCGCGTCACGCTGGACAACGCCTGCGCCCACGCGCTCGCGCTGAGCCCCCGCTTCCGGATCCCGGAGACCACCCGGCACGCCGACTCGCTGTGCCGCCGCGCCCTGCGCGAGGCGACGGAGTAGCGGGCCGGCGGACGGCGTGGCAGGCGAACGGCGGGGCACGGCGGACGCCGCGGAGCGGACCCGGCTCAGTCCTCGGCCGCCACCCGGAAGCGGATGCCGGCCTTCTGGAGCCGGTCCAGCAGGGCGTCGCCCATCGCGACCGCCGTGGTGAGCTGGCCGGCGGCCCGCGGCAGTGCGTCGTGGGCCAGGCACAGCGCGGACTCGGCCAGCATCTTCGCCGTCTCCCCGTAGCCCGGGTCGCCGCCCGAGACCTCGGTGAACACCCGCCGCCCGCCGCCCTCGCCGACGAAGCGGACGGTGAACCAGCTGCGCGCGCGCCGTTCCGCGTCCGGTCCGCTGCCGGGCTCCCAGCGGGACATCAGCCACCGCCGGGCCGCCGGAACCTGGGCCAGCGCCACCGTCGCGCCCAGCGCGGCCGTACCGCCGGCCGCGACCGGCAGGTGCCGGACCGAGGCGTAGTGCCGGTAGCGGAAGTCCGGCCCGTACCGCTCCAGCGCGGCCGCCGACCGGGCGACGACCGCCGGGTCCAGGGTGGGCAGCGGCATGGCCCAGGTCCCGGTCTCCCGGCTGAACCGGGGGGCGCCCACGGGTCCCCGTACGCGGCGGCCCGGCAGCCGGGGCTCGTGCAGGCGGCGGGCCCGGGCCGCGGCCAGGGTCTGCGGGCCGCGGCCCAGGGCGGTGAGCGCGGAGGCCAGGGTGCCGCCGGAGAAGAGGGCGTTGGAGCGCACGAACCCGTCCACGCGCAGCGGCACCCCCTCGGGCAGCCGGCTCACGGTGAAGTAGGCCCCGAGGTCCGCCGGGATCGAGTCGAAGCCGCAGGCGTGCACCAGCCGCGCCCCCGTTTCCCGGGCCCGCGCGTCGTGGGCTACGTACATCCGGTCGACGAACTCCGGCTCGCCGGTGAGGTCGACGTAGTCGGTGCCCTCCTCCGCGCAGGCTTCGACCAGCTCGGCGCCGTACCAGACGTACGGGCCCACGGTCGTGGCCAGCACCCGCGTGGAGGCGGCCAGTTCGCGCAGCGCCGGGCCGTCGGAGGCGTCCGCCCGCAGCAGCGGCAGGCCGGCGCAGGCCGGGTTCAGGGCGGTCAGCCGCTCGCGGAGCCGCTCCAGCTTGCCGGGGTCGCGCCCCGCGAGGGCCCACCGGCAGTCGGCGGGGGCGTGGACGGCGAGGTATTCGGCGGTCAGGGCCCCCACGAATCCGGTCGCGCCGAAGAGTACGACGTCGTAGGTCCGTTGCGGCCGGCCGTGCCGGACGTGCTCGTTCATGAACCGCTCCTCCCAGCTGGTCTCGGTGGCTGAGGCTAGCGTGGGAGGCGGCTGTCCGTGCGGGCAGGTGTGACCTGCGGTAACCAGGAGGCGTCGATGAAGGCTGCGGTGCGCAAGTGGCAGGCGGTGCGCGCGTTCGCGCTGGGGCTTCCGGAGGCCGTGGAGGAACATCCGTGGGGGCCCGGGGACGCCGTCGTGAAGGTCAACAAGAAGATCTTCGTCTTCCTGGGGAACGCGGACGGACCCGAGCCGCCCGGTCTGTCCGTGAAGCTCAAGGACGAAGCGCTCCACGGCCATGCCATGACGGCCCCGGGAGCCGAGCCCACCGGGTACGGACTGGGCCGGGCGGGCTGGGTCTCCGTACCGCTGGGGGAGAAGGGGGCGCCGGGCGCCGAGGTGCTGTGCGAATGGGTGGAGGAGAGCTACCGGACGGTCGCGCTCAAGCGGCACGTGAAGGAACTCGACGCGCGGATCCCGGATCGGGCGCCGGGCAAAAACGGCCGAGACGGCTAAGCGCTTGCTCTTGTGCTGAGTGGAACACGTTCCTAGCATCGCTGGTGTTACATCAGTTGTGTCACACACTCGCACCAGGGACGCTGGGGGTTCGATGGCAGTGACGGGGTCAGGGACGGTACCGGGAACAGGTCCGGATACGGGCCCGGCTGCGGGGAACGGGCCGCTCGCGGGCGTGCGCGTCGTCGAACTGGCGGGCATCGGCCCGGGCCCGTTCGCCGCCATGCTGCTGGCCGACCTGGGGGCGGACGTGGTCCGGGTGGACCGGCCCGGCGGCGGAGGCCTCGCGGTCGACCCGGCGTACGACGTCACCAACCGCAACAAGCGGTCCGTGCTCATCGACCTGAAGTCCGCCGACGGCCCGGCCCGGGTGCTGGACCTCGTGGAGCGCGCCGACGTGCTGATCGAGGGGTTCCGCCCCGGCGTGGCCGAACGCCTCGGCGTGGGCCCGGCCGACTGCCACGCCCGCAACCCCGCCCTGGTCTACGGCCGGATGACCGGCTGGGGCCAGGACGGGCCGCTGGCCCGCACCGCCGGGCACGACATCGCGTACATCGCCGTCACCGGGGCGCTCGGCATGATCGGCAACCCCGGCGAGCCGCCGGCCGTGCCCGCCAACCTGATCGGGGACTACGCGGGCGGCTCCCTCTACCTCGTCATCGGTGTCCTCGCGGCGCTCCGGCACGCCCGTACCCCCGGCGGCGCCGGACAGGTCGTGGACGCCGCGATCGTCGACGGCACCGCCCACCTCACCGCCATGATCCACGGCATGGTCGCCGCGGGCGGCTGGCAGGACCGGCGCGGGGCCAACCTCCTCGACGGCGGCTGTCCCTTCTACGGCACCTACGAGACCTCCGACGGCGGCTACATGGCGGTCGGCGCCCTGGAGCAGCAGTTCTACGACACCTTCGTGGAACTCCTCGGCATCGCCGACCGGGCGCCCGCCCGCAAGGACCTCGCCCGCTGGGGCGAACTGCGCGAGGCGGTCGCCGCCCGCTTCAAGACCCGGACGCGCGCACAGTGGACGGCCGTCTTCGAGGGCACCGACGCCTGCGTGGCCCCCGTACTGTCCCTGCGCGAGGCGCCGCACCACCCGCACCTCGCCGCGCGCGGCACCTTCACCGACTTCGGCGGGATCACCCAGCCCGCCCCCGCGCCCCGGTTCTCCGCGACCCCGACCGCCGTCACCGGCGGGCCGGCGCGGCCGGGTGCGCACACCGAGTCGGTGGCCGCCGACTGGGACGTACCGGCCCTGCTCGGGAAGGACTCGTGATGGAACTCTCCATGATGCTCGACTACGCGGGCGATCCGCGGCGGGCCGCCGACGGGGCCGCCGCGCTGGAGGCGGCCGGCCTCGACGCCCTCTGGGTCGCCGAGGCCTGGGGCTTCGACTCCCCGACGATCATGGGGTACCTGGCCGCGCGGACCGAGCGGATGAAGATCGGCTCGGCCATCGTCAACGTCTACTCCCGCACCCCCGCCCTCATCGCGCAGACGGCCGCGGGCCTCGACGCCCTCTCCGGCGGCCGGGCCCTGCTCGGCCTCGGCGCCTCCGGCCCGCAGGTGGTCGAGGGCTGGCACGGGAAGACGTACGACCGGCCGCTCGGCCGGACCCGGGAGACCGTCGAACTGTGCCGGCGCATCTGGCGTCGCGAGACCATCGACCACCACGGCATCACCGACATGCCGCTGCCGCCGGAGAAGGGCGGCCGGCACGGCAAGCCGCTGAAGATCCTGACCCGGCCCGTCCGCGACCGGATCCCCATCCACATCGCCTCCCTCGGCCCGGCGAACGTGGCCATGACCGCGGAGATCGCCGACGGCTGGCTGCCCACCCTGTTCATCCCCGAGAAGGCCGGCGCGGTCTGGGGCGAGGCGCTCGCCGCGGGCACGGCCAAGCGGGCGCCCGGACTCGGCCCGCTGGAGACCGTCGCGGGCGGACTGCTGGCCATCGGTGAGGACGCCGCCGCGGCGCGCGACCTCGCGCGCCCCCAGATCGCCCTGTACGTCGGGGGCATGGGGGCGCCGGGCAAGAACTTCTACAACGACCTCGCCGTCGCCTACGGGTACGGCGAGGAAGCCCGCAAGATCCAGGAGCTGTACCTGTCCGGCCGCAAGCGCGACGCGGCCGCCGCCGTCCCGGACGAGTTCTGCGAGCTCATGACCCTGTGCGGACCCGAGGGCTACGTCCGCGACCGCATCGAGGCCTTCCGGGAGGCGGGCGTCACCATGCTCAACGTCACCCCCGTGGGGCCCGAACCGGCCCGCCTCGTCGAAACCGTCAAGAACTGGCTGTAGGGAGTCCCACTGATGAAGCGCCGGATCTTCGACGCCGACCACGACGCGTTCCGCGAGACCGTCCGCACCTTCCTCGGCAAGGAGGTGCTGCCGCACTACGAGCAGTGGGAGAAGGACGGCATCGTCAGCCGCGGCGCCTGGCTGGCCGCGGGCCGCCAGGGCCTGCTCGGGCTGGCCGTCCCCGAGGAGTACGGCGGCGGCGGGAACACCGACTTCCGCTACGCCGCCGTCATCGCCGAGGAGTTCACCCGGGCCGGAGCCCCGGGCCTCGCCATCGGCCTGCACAACGACATCATCGGCCCCTACCTGACCTCGCTGGCCACCGAGGAGCAGAAGCGCCGCTGGCTGCCCGGCTTCTGCTCCGGCGAGACCATCACCGCCATCGCCATGACCGAGCCGGGCGCGGGCTCCGACCTCCAGGGGATCCGCACCACCGCCGAGGACCGGGGCGACCACTGGCTGCTGAACGGCTCCAAGACGTTCATCTCCAACGGCATCCTCGCCGACCTCGTCATCGTCGTCGCGAAGACCACCCCCGAGGGCGGGGCGCACGGCCTGTCCCTGCTCGTCGTCGAGCGCGGCGCGGAGGGCTTCGAACGCGGCCGCAACCTCGACAAGATCGGCCAGAAGGCCCAGGACACCGCCGAGCTGTTCTTCCACGACGTCCGCGTCCCCAAGGAGAACCTGCTCGGCGAACTCGACGGCGCCTTCCTCCACCTGATGACCAACCTCGCGCAGGAGCGGATGGGCATCGCCATGGCCGGCATCGCCGCCGCCGAACACCTGCTGGAGATCACCAGCACGTACGTGAAGGAACGCGAGGCCTTCGGCCGTCCCCTCTCCAAGCTCCAGCACATCCGCTTCGAGATCGCGGAGATGGCCACCGAGTGCGCGGTCACCCGCACCTTCCTCGACCGCTGCATCCTCGACCACGCGAACGGCGAACTCGACCACGTACACGCCTCGATGGCCAAGTGGTGGGCCACCGAACTCCAGAAGCGGGTCGCCGACCGCTGCCTGCAACTGCACGGCGGATACGGCTACATGTCCGAATACCGGGTCGCGCGCGCCTTCACCGACGGGCGCATCCAGACCATCTACGGCGGCACGACCGAGATCATGAAGGAGATCATCGGCCGTTCCCTGCTGGACTGACCGACCCCGCGGGCAGGAGCCCGATCCGGCTCCGCGGCCCGTCCGCGACCTCTGCGCGAACTCCCCCTTGGAAACCTCCGAAAGGCTTGACCAGTGAGCACCGAAGCTTACGTATACGACGCGATCCGCACCCCGCGCGGCCGCGGCAAGGCCAACGGCGCCCTGCACGGCACCAAGCCGATCGACCTGGTCGTCGGCCTCATCCACGCCCTGCGCGAGCGCAACCCCGGCCTCGACCCCGCCGCCATCGACGACATCGTCCTCGGCGTGGTCGGCCCCGTCGGAGACCAGGGCTCCGACATCGCCCGTATTGCGGCCATCGCCGCCGGACTGCCGGACACCGTGGCGGGCGTGCAGGAGAACCGCTTCTGCGCCTCCGGCCTGGAGGCCGTGAACATGGCCGCTGCCAAGGTCCGCTCCGGCTGGGAGGACCTGGTCCTGGCCGGCGGCGTCGAGTCGATGTCCCGCGTCCCGATGGCCTCCGACGGCGGCGCCTGGTTCGCCGACCCGATGACCAACTGGGACACCGGCTTCGTCCCGCAGGGCATCGGCGCCGACCTGATCGCCACCATCGAGGGCTTCTCCCGCCGCGACGTGGACGAGTACGCCGCCCTCTCCCAGGAACGCGCCGCCGCCGCCGTCAAGGAGGGGCGCTTCGCGAAGTCCGTCGTCCCCGTCACCGACCGCAACGGCCTGGTCGTCCTGGACCACGACGAGTTCATCCGTCCGGGGACCACCGCCGACACCCTCGCGAAGCTCAAGCCGTCCTTCGCGGACATCGGCGACCTCGGCGGCTTCGACGCCGTCGCCCTGCAGAAGTACCACTGGGTCGAGAAGATCGACCACGTCCACCACGCCGGCAACTCCTCCGGCATCGTCGACGGCGCCTCCCTCGTCGCGATCGGCTCCCGCGAGGCGGGGGAGCGGGGCGGCCTGACCCCGCGCGCCCGGATCGTCTCGGCCGCCGTCTCCGGCTCCGAGCCCACCATCATGCTCACCGGACCCGCCCCCGCCACCCGCAAGGCCCTCGCCAAGGCCGGGCTGACCATCGACGACATCGACCTCGTCGAAATCAACGAGGCCTTCGCCGGCGTGGTCCTGCGCTTCGTCAAGGACATGGGCCTCTCCCTCGACAAGGTCAACGTCAACGGCGGCGCCATCGCGCTCGGCCACCCGCTCGGCGCGACCGGCGCGATGATCCTCGGCACGCTCGTCGACGAACTGGAGCGCCAGGACAAGCGCTACGGGCTCGTCACCCTCTGTGTCGGCGGCGGCATGGGCGTCGCCACCATCGTCGAACGCCTCTGAACCGTCCCGTATCCCCGCCTCCCGGACCTTCCGAAACGAAAGCAGTGACCATGAGCGAGTCCACCACGATCCGCTGGGAACAGGACGAGACCGGCGTCGTCACCCTGGTCCTCGACGACCCCGACCAGTCCGCCAACACCATGAACCAGGCCTTCAAGGACTCCATCGCGGCGATCGCCGACCGCGCCGAGGCCGAGAAGGACTCCATCCGCGGCATCATCTACACCTCCGCGAAGAAGACCTTCTTCGCGGGCGGCGACCTCAAGGACATGATCCGGCTCCGCCCCGAGGACGCACGGCTGGCCTTCGACACCGGCACCGAGATCAAGCGCTCGCTGCGCCGCATCGAAACCCTCGGCAAGCCGGTCGTCGCCGCGATCAACGGAGCCGCTCTCGGCGGCGGTTACGAGATCTGCCTCGCCTCCCACCACCGCGTCGCCCTCGACGCGCCCGGCTCGAAGATCGGCCTTCCCGAGGTCACCCTCGGCCTCCTGCCGGCCGGCGGCGGCGTCACCCGTACCGTCCGCCTCATGGGCATCGCCGACGCGCTGCTCAAGGTCCTGCTCCAGGGCACCCAGTACAACCCGCAGCGCGCCCTCGACAACGGCCTGGTCCACGAACTGGCCACCACCCCCGAGGAGATGCTCGCCAAGGCGCGCGCCTTCATCGACGCCAACCCGCAGTCGCAGCAGCCCTGGGACGTACCCGGCTACAAGATCCCCGGCGGCACCCCGTCCAACCCGCGGTTCGCCGCGAACCTCCCGGCCTTCCCGGCCAACCTGAAGAAGCAGCTGAACGGCGCCCCGTACCCGGCCCCGCGCAACATCCTGGCCTGCGCCGTCGAGGGCTCCCAGGTGGACTTCGAGACCGCGCTGACCATCGAGGCCCGGTACTTCACCGAGCTGGTCACCGGCCAGACCGCCAAGAACATGATCCAGGCCTTCTTCTTCGACCTCCAGGCCGTCAACGCCGGACGCAGCCGCCCCCAGGGCGTCGAGCCGCGCACGGTCCGCAAGGTCGCCGTCCTCGGCGCGGGCATGATGGGCGCGGGCATCGCCTACTCCTGCGCCCGCGCGGGCATCGAGGTGGTCCTCAAGGACGTCACCGCCGAGGCCGCCGCCAAGGGCAAGGCGTACTCCGAGAAGCTCCTCGACAAGGCGCTCTCCCGCGGCCGCACCACCGAGGCCAAGCGCGCCGAGCTCCTCGCCCGGATCACCCCCACCGCGGACCCCGCCGACCTGGCCGGCTGCGACGCCGTGATCGAGGCGGTCTTCGAGGACACCTCCCTCAAGCACAAGGTGTTCCAGGAGATCCAGGACGTCGTCGCCCCCGACGCGCTGCTCTGCTCCAACACCTCCACGCTGCCGATCTCCGGACTCGCCGAAGGCGTGGCGCGGCCCGCCGACTTCATCGGCCTGCACTTCTTCTCGCCCGTCGACAAGATGCCGCTCGTCGAGATCATCAAGGGCGAGCGGACCGGCGACGAGGCCATCGCCCGCGCCTTCGACCTCGTGCGCCAGATCTCCAAGACGCCGATCGTCGTCAACGACTCGCGCGGCTTCTTCACCTCGCGGGTCATCGGCCAGTTCATCAACGAGGGCGTCGCGATGGTCGGCGAGGGCATCGAGCCCGCCTCGATCGAGCAGGCCGCCGCCCAGGCCGGCTACCCGGCCAAGGTGCTCTCGCTGATGGACGAGCTCACGCTCACCCTCCCGCGCAAGATCCGCAACGAGACCCGCAAGGCCTTCGAGGCCGAGGGCCGGGCCTGGACGCAGCACCCGGCGGACACGGTCATCGACCGGATGGTCGACGAGTTCGGCCGCCCCGGCCGCAGCGGTGGCGGCGGCTTCTACGAGTACGACGAGAGCGGCAAGCGCGCCCGCATCTGGCCCGGCCTGCGCGAGCACTTCACCAAGCCCGGCGTCGAGGTCCCCTTCGAGGACATGAAGGAGCGGATGCTCTTCTCCGAGGCCCTGGACACCGTCCGCTGCCTCGACGAGGGGGTCCTCACCTCGATCGCCGACGCCAACATCGGCTCCGTCATGGGCATCGGCTTCCCGGCCTGGACCGGTGGCGTCATCCAGTACGTCAACGGCTACGAGGGCGGCCTGCCGGGCTTCGTCGCCCGCGCCCGGGAACTCGCCGAGAAGTACGGCGAGCGCTTCACCCCGCCCGCCTCCCTGGTGGCGAAGGCCGAGCGCGGCGAGACGTACACCGACTGACCGGACCGGCCCCGGGCCCGCGCACCGGCGGGCCCGGGGCCGGTCCCGGCGGCCGGCCCCCTCCTCACGGAAGCCGCGGCACCTCGCGCAGGACGGCGAAGGAGCCGCTCCGTACGCTGCCGTCCGGGGCGGACCAGCGGGCCAGCACCTGTCCTCGTACGTCGTCCCCCGCGGCCGGACCGGGACGCAGGCGCCGCGACACCGTCAGGTTCAGCGCCGGCCCCTCCCCGTCCTCCGGGCCCACCGCGACCACGGTGGCGTCGGCGGTGTCCACCACCGGGCCGGGACCGGTCAGGCCCGCCCCCGCGCCCTGCGCCGCCGGGCGGACCTCCACGGTCGGGTCGGGGGTGTCGCTCTCGCTCTGGGCCTGTGCGACCGCCCCGCCCGCCAGCAGGGCGAGCAACTGCCCGACCAGGACCGGGTCGTGGGCGCCGTCGTAGACCCAGCGCGTGCCGAGCACGCCGTGCTCGCAGGTGCCGATCAGGCCCGCGTCGGCGCCCGGGAGCGGGGCTCCGCGGTAGGTGAGCGGCACCAGGTGGGCCGCTGCCGCGTCCCCGGCGCCGTCGGTGACGACCAGGAACTCGATGCCCACCTCGCCCTCGGGGTCGTCGAGCCGGAACCCGCCCGCCCGGGCGAGCGACGCGGTGTCCCGACCGCCCCCGTACCAGGGGCGCGACGGGAGCCAGCCGGCGAGGAGTTCGAGCTTGGTCGGGGTCAGCGTGGTGCGGTGGATGACTGCCATGATCCCGAACTTAACGCCGGGCGCCGGATTCCGTCACTCGGATTCGGAGACGAAGGCCGCCCTCAACTCCTCCTTGAGCGACCGCTGGAACGCCGTCACCAGAGCCTGCACCACCATCGGCTGCATGTGCGCGGACAGCGCCTTCATCGACTCCACCCGCTCCGGATCGTGCTCGCCCTCCGTGAACGGCCCCCACACCTCGTCCCGGAACAGGGCCGTCAGCTGGTGCGCCGCCGTCCGCGCGTGCTCCAGCAGCAGCTTCCGCGCCACCAGGATCGTCTCGTGCGCGATCGGTACGTCGAGCAGCGCCACTCCCAGCCGCAGCAGCCCCGGATCCACCCGGAACCCGTCCCCCGAGGCGGCCAGTACGTTCATCGCGGCCAGCCGCTCCAGATCGCTGTCCGACAGGTCCCGCCCGGCCCGCCGCTCCAGCTCCGCCCGCGACACCTCCTCGGCCGCGTCCGGCGCCCAGGACGCCACCAGCGCCCGGTGGATCGCCAGGTCGTGCGCGCTCAGGTCGTCCGGCAGCGCGTCCAGGTACCGCTGGATCGCCGACAGCGTCATGCCCTGGTGCTGCAACTCCTCGATCAGCGCCAGCCGGGACAGGTGCTCCATGCCGTAGTGCCCCACCCGACGGGGTCCGATCACGGGAGGGGGCAAAAGCCCGCGCGTGCTGTAGAACCGTACGGTGCGGACGGTGACTCCGGCCTTCGACGCCAGCTCGTCGACGGTGAGCATCGGCTCGGTTGCCTGGTCGGCCATCGTCTGCGCCTCGCTCTCTGCTCCACAGCTTGGGTTCAACAGTATTGCTGTCGCACCAACGATGTGAAACGGCCAGGAGCTGCCCATGACCACGAACCTGCGACTGCCCGGACAACCCGGAGAGATCACCCTCCCCGCCCTGCTCGCCCGCAACGCCACCGACCACGGATCCCTCGCCGCGCTCTCCTGGCGCGAGGGGACGGACTGGCGGACCCTCACCTGGAGCGAGGTCCGCCGCAAGGTGGCCGTCCTCGCCTCCGGATACGCCGCCCTCGGCGTCGAGCGCGGCGAACACGTACTGCTGATGATGGGCAACCGCCCCGAGCACTGGCTCAGCGACCTCGCCCTGGTCCACCTCGGCGCCGTCCCCGTCACCGTCTACGGAACCTCCGCGCCCGAGCAGATCGCCCACATCGCCCGCCACAGCCGGGCCAGACTGGCCGTCGTCGAGGGCGCCCGGGAACTCGCCCGGTGGGAGCCGCTGCTGGCCGACGCCACCGTCCCCCTGGAACGCCTCGTCGTCGCCGAGGCCGCCGAAGCGGGCCCGCACCGCACCTACGGATCCCTGCACGCGAGCGGCGCCCGGCTGCACCGCCCCGACGCCTTCGAGAAGGCCTGGCAGGAGACCCGGCCCGAGGACCCGCTGACCGTCGTCTACACCTCCGGGACCACAGGCGACCCCAAGGGCGTCCGCCTGACCCACCGCAACATCCTGCTCCAGGCCGTCCGCCTCGACCGCAACACCGACCTGCCCGAGCACGCCGAGCACATCTGCTACCTGCCGTTCGCCCACATCGCCGAGCGGATCCTCGGCCTCTACCTGCCCCTGCTGCGCGCCGCCCACGTCCGGCTGGTCGCCGACCCCACGGCCGTCGCGGCCGCCGTCCGCGAGCTGCACCCCGTGCAGTTCTTCGGGGTGCCCCGGGTCTGGGAGAAGCTCGCCGCCGGGGTACGGGCCGTGCTCGCGCAGCTGCCCGCGCAACAGCAGCGGGCCATCGAGGACGCGGGGGACCTGGCCCGCGCCCGCGCCGGCCACCGGGAACGCGGCGAGGAGGTGCCGGCCGCGCTCGAAGCCTCGTACGCCGAGGCCCGGGAGCAGGTCCTGGAACCGCTGCTGCGACTGGCGGGGCTGGACCGCCTCGTGTGGACGGCCAGCGCCACCGCCCCGATGCCGATCGACGTGGTGCGGTTCTGGGCCGGCTGGGGCATCACGATCATGGACGCCTGGGGGCTGACCGAGACCTCCGGCGTGTGCACCGTCAACAGCCCGGACGGTTTCCGGCTGGGCTCGGTGGGCCGCCCCATCGAGGGGCTGGAGCTGCGCGTCGCCGAGGACGGGGAGATCCTCACGCGCGGCGCGACCGTCTTCGCCGGCTACCTGCGGCCCGACGGATCGCTGGAGGACGCCTCCGACGCCGAGGGCTGGTTCCCCACGGGGGACGTCGGCCGGATCGACGAGGACGGCTTCCTCTGGCTGACCGACCGCAAGAAGGAACTGATCATCACCTCCACGGGCAAGAACGTCTCCCCGGCCCTGGTGGAGAACACCGTCAAGGAACACCCGCTGATCGGCCAGGCCCTGGTCCACGGCGACGGCCGCTCCTACCTCGTCGCCCTGCTGGTCCTCGACCCCGAGCTGGCCCCCGCCTGGGCGGCCGCCCGGGGCATCGGCGCCACCACCCCCGACGAGCTCGCCGCGCACCCGGCGGTCCTGGAGGAGGTCGCCCGGGCGGTCGAGAGCGCCAACGCCCGGCTCAACCGCACCGAGCAGATCAAACGCCACCGGCTGCTCGCCGCCGAGTGGGGCCCGGAGTCCGGCGAGCTCACGCCCTCGCTGAAACTGCGCCGCCGGGTGGTCCGGGAGAAGTACGGCGCCCTGATCGAGGAGCTGTACGAGGCCCGGTGACCCGGAGGGCCCGGGTGCCCGCCGCGGCGGGCACCCGCACCGGACCCGGGCCGGGCTCCTAGCGGCCGATCAGCGGGTAGTGGTCGCTGAGGTTCGTGTACGTGTAGGAGGTGCCCCAGCTGGAGACCGTCCAGGGCGCCGACTCCTCCTTGACCACGTCGTTGTTCCAGCCCGCCGGGCGGGCGTTGCCCTTGCGGTAGAGGACGTAGTCCAGGTCCTCGCGCGGGTCCGTCGGGTAGCGGTAGCTCGCGATCGAGTTCAGCGCGGTGTCGAAGGAGTACGGGTGCCCCGTGCGGGTGTCCGTGCCGGCCAGGTCGGCGTCGGCCAGCATGGAGGCGTACTCCGGGGTCCGCGAGTCGACGTTCATGTCGCCCGCCACGATGACCTGTTCGGCCGCCGGGATGTTCTTGGCGTCGAGGAACGCGTCGATCGCCTTGAACTGCCGGCTGCGCATCTGCGCCGCCTCGCCCGCGCCGCAGCCCGGGTCGGTGGACTGGGCGTGCGTGCCGACCACGTGCACCTTCGCGCCGTTCACGTTCAGCACGACGTACGCGAAGCCCTTGTTGGACCACCAGTCGGCGCCGCAGGCGTCCTTGTAGACGACCTGCTCCTTGCGGACGATCGGCCACTTGCTCAGCACCGTGACGCCGCCGTCCTCCGGGGTGGTGGCGGAGTACGCGCCGCCGGTGGCGTCCCAGCCGCTCTTGCTGCGGCCCACGACCGGGGTCTGGTACGGGTACTTCGAGGCCGAGTTGGCCTTCAGCGCGTCGGAGGCCGCGTTGTCGAAGGCCTCCTGGAGCACGACCACGTCGTGTCCCTGGTAGAACGACGCCTTCGGGATCTCCGCGGCCCGGTGGTCCTGGCCCCAGTTCGGGTACAGGTTCTTGCTCATCAGGAAGACGTTGTACGACAGGACGCTGAGCCGCGGGGCCGCGGCGCCCTCCGCGGCCGTGGCGGCGGGCGCGGTGGTGACGGCCAGGGCGCCGGCGGCGACCGCGGCGACGGCCGTGGCGGCGGCGCGGCGCGAGCGGGGCGAGGTGAGCAGCATGAAGGTCTCCATCATTCCTGCGGGGGAAGTGCGGGGAAGATCGACGCCCGTCATACAAGCAGCACCAGTTACCTCTGGGTAACACCCGTGCAGCGACTTTCTGTCCGGAACACGGCCGTCTGGGGCTCGCATACTTGTTTCATGGAGACGCCGCACCACGCACCCCCCGCCACCCCGACGGCCGGGCGCCGCCCCGACCCCGAGCCCCCCGCCCCCGGCGGCGTGCTGTGGACCATCGCCGGGGACGTCCGCGCCCTGCTGATGCTGCCCGCCGCCTTCACCATGCAGGTCGCCCACCCCGCCATCGGCGCCGGCGTCGACTCCTACTCGGTCTTCCGCACCGACCCCTGGGGGCGCGGCGAACGCTCCCTGCGCTCGGTGCAGCTGTGGGTGTACGGAGGAGCCGGGGCCGCGGAGGAGGGCCGCCGGGTGCGCCGCCTGCACAAGGAGATCCAGGGCACCGACACCCGCGGACGCCGCTACCACTCCCTCGACCCCGCCTGCTACTCCTGGGTCCACGCCACCGGCTTCCCCGTCTACCTCCACGCGGGGCGCTACCTGCTGCGCCGCTTCACCCCCGCCCAGGAACGGCAGCTCTACCGGGAGTGGCTCCAGGTGGGCCGGATCCTCGGCATCCACGACCGGGACATGCCGCAGAGCATCGAGGACTACTGGGTCTACTACCGCCGGATGCTCGCGGAGGAGATCGAGCCGACCGCGGTGGCGCGGGAACTGGTCGCCACCGACGTGGACCTGCCCAGGCCCGTGGCCGGATCCGCGCCGGTCCGCCTGATGCTGCGGCTCACCTGGCCGCTGCTGCGGAAGGCGTTCCTGCACCTGCGCGCCTTCGTCAGCGTCGGGTACATGCCGCCCGAGGCGCGGGAGGCCATCGGGCTGGAGTGGACCCCCGCGCAGGAGCGCAGGCTCCGGCGGTTCAGCGCGGTCGTGCGGATCCTCGTACCGCTGCTGCCCGAGCGGCTGCGCTACCTGCCGATCGCCCGCGCCGCGCGGGCACGGTGGCGCGCCGGCACCCCCTGAGGGGCGCCGGCGCGCGGGCCGGACCGGGGCCGGTGACCCCGCCGTGATCAGTGGTCGTGGTCGTGGACCGTGTTCGTCGCGGCGATCTTCTTCCAGGACTTCGGCTCCACGGGCGGCTTGGCCGGGGCCTGGAGGGAACGGGCCCCCGCGGCCTTGGCGGCCGGCGGGGCGAAGGCCGGCTTGCCCGGGGTGTACAGCCAGGTCTCGAACAGCTGCGCCAGGGGCTTGTTGGAGACCTTCTCCGCGTACCGGACGAAGTCGCCGACCTTGGCGTTCCCGTAGGCCCGCTCGGCCGGCCAGCCCTTGAGGATCTGGAAGAACTTCTCGTCGCCGATCTCGTTCCGCAGCGCCTGGAGCGCGATCGCGCCACGGTCGTACACCGCACCGTGGAACTGGTTCTCCGCACCCGGGTCGCCCGGCTTGACCTGCCAGAACGGGTCCTCGGCGGGACGGGAGGCGTAGGTCCAGTCGGCGAGCTCCTGCGCGGTGCCCTCGCCCTCCTTCTCCGACCACAGCCACTGGCTGTAGCGGGCGAAGCCCTCGTTGACCCAGATGTCCTTCCAGTTGTCGACGGACACGCTGTCGCCGTACCACTGGTGGGCCAGCTCGTGGACGACGACGGAGACGTTCGCGCCGTTCTGGAACTGGCGGGGGCCGTAGAACGGCCGCGTCTGGGTCTCCAGGGCGTAGCCCGCGCTCACGTTGGGGACGTAGCCGCCCAGCGCGTTGAAGGGGTACGGGCCGAAGACCCCCTCCAGCCACTCGGCGACCTCGCCGGTCCGCTCGACGCTCGCGCGCGCCGCGCCCGCGTTGTCGCCGAGGTCCTTGCTGTAGGCGTTGAGGATCGGCAGACCGCTCGCCGTCTTGTCGGTGGTGATGTCGAACTTGCCGATCGCGAGCGTGGCCAGGTACGTGGCCTGCGGCTTGTTCGAGCGCCAGTTGTAGCGGGTCCAGCCGAGCTTCGACGTCTGCGACTGGAGCACGCCGTTGCTGATCGCCTGCGTGCCGTCCGGGACGTTGACCGACACGTCGAAGGTGGCCTTGTCGAGCGGGTGGTCGTTGCTCGGGAACCACCAGATCGCCGAGTCCGGCTCCTGCGCCGCCACGCCGCCGTCCGGGGTGCGCTGCCAGGCCGTCCAGCCGTCGACCTTGAACTCCGAGGGCTTGCCCGCGTACTTGACGACGACGGAGGACTGCTTGCCCTTCTGGAGCGGCTGGGCGGGGGTCACCTCCAGTTCCTGGGTGCCGGTCGCGGCGAACTTCGCCTTGACCCCGTTGACGCGGACCTCGCTCACCTTGAGGCCGAAGTCGAGGTTGAAACGGGACAGGTCCTGCTTGGCGGTGGTCAGGAGGGTGGCGGTGCCCTCCAGCAGGTCCGTCTTCGGCTGGTACTGCAGGCGCAGGTCGTAGTGGGAGACGTCGTAGCCGCCGTTCCCGCTGGCCGGGTAGTAGGGATCGCCGATACCCGCCGCGCCCGGACCGGCACTGGCCGCCGACGCCGGGATCACCAGCAGGAGGGAAGCGGCCAGGACGCTCGGGGCGATGACTTTGCGGTGCACGAAGAGCTCCAAGTGGTAGGGGAGACAGATCGGTTCAAGGTCTGGTCGGTCGACCGTATTCACCCGTGACCGCCCACGTCATGTCCATGGCTCCTGCTGTCACACGATCGCCATTCGGCCGTCACACCCCGCTGAGCGGACGCGCCGGTCGGTGAGCGGGCCCGGGCGGGCGGCGGCGCCGGAGTGCTCCCGGAGCGGTCCCGGGCCGGTCGGGAGGCCGGGGGAGCGCCGTACGGAGGGGCCCGGCGACCGCGCGCACGCGCCGCGCCCAACTCCGCGCACCGTACGAGAAAGGCCGGAAACGGCGGGCGCGCCGCGGCCCCCGGGGAGTCGCCGGAGGGCCGCGCCGGGGCGGTCCGGACCTGGGTCTACCCGGCATACTGAGCAGTCGGTAACCTGCGGCGCATGACGCTTCCTCCGCACGCCGCCCGCCGCTGCTGGCACGCCGCCGTCAACCCCCTGCACTCCACCATCTACTTCTCGCCGGACCTCGCGACCGAGCTCGCCGCCCTCGGCATCACCCACCGCGTCGCCGTGAACCTCGCCACCCGGTCCGCCGCCATGGGCGCCGTCGGCCCCGGCGTGGTGACCGCCACCTTCTACAACTACCGCCACGACCTGGTCACCGCGCACCTTCCCGCCGTCTGGGACACCGCCACCCCCGAGCAGGTCCTCGCCGCCCGGCTCCGTGCCGCCGACACCACCCTGCGCCGCCTCCTCGGCCCGGAGGTCATCGACTCGCCCGAGCTGGCCGAGGCCGCCGACCTGGCCGTGCGCGCCACCGAGGGCTGCACCCGGCACGCCCGCACCCTCTACGCCGCCCACGCCGACCTGCCCGTGCCCGAGGAGCCGCACCTGCGCCTGTGGCACGCCACCACCCTGCTGCGCGAGCACCGCGGCGACGGCCACCTCGCCGCCCTCCTCCTCACCGGCCTCGACCCGCTGGAGGCCCTGGTCAGCCACACCGCCACCGGCCGCGGCATGACCCCGAAGTGGGTCAAGAGCATCCGCGGCTGGCACCAGGACGACCTCGACGCCGCCGCCGCCCGGCTGCGCGCCCGCGGCATCCTCGACCCCGACGGCGAGCTCACCGACGAGGGCAGGTCCGTCCGCGAACGCCTGGAGACCGAGACCGATCGGCTCGACGAGGCCCCGTACGAACACCTCGGCGCCCAGGGCCTCGCCCGGCTCGCCGAACTGGGCGGCGGATTCGTCAAGCGGGCCGTCGCCGCGGGCGCCTTCCCCCGCGACCTGTTCGGCAAGGCCTGAGGGGCTCCCGCCGTCCGGCGCGGTCACCTGCCACAATTGGCAGCCTTCCACGCAAACGAAGGCAGGCGGGACCGCACAGTGACGATGTCCATCGAAGGCAGGATCGCCGAGGA
The DNA here is from genome assembly GCF_040611935.1 of Streptomyces sp. NPDC006512. Classification (NCBI taxonomy): domain Bacteria; kingdom Bacillati; phylum Actinomycetota; class Actinomycetes; order Kitasatosporales; family Streptomycetaceae; genus Streptomyces; species Streptomyces sp. NPDC006512. The sequence continues at coordinate 62,137 of NZ_JBEXPG010000030.1, forward strand.
GCTCGGCGTACGGGAGCGGCAGGTCAAGGCCGCCGTCGAGCTGCTCGACGGCGGTTCCACCGTCCCCTTCATCGCGCGCTACCGCAAGGAAGCGACCGAGATGCTCGACGACGCCCAGCTGCGCACCCTGGAGGAGCGGCTGCGGTACCTGCGCGAACTGGAGGACCGGCGGGCCGCCATCCTCGAATCCGTGCGCGAGCAGGGCAAGCTCGACGAAGCGCTGGAGGCCCGCATCAACGCGGCCGACACCAAGGCCCGGCTGGAGGACATCTACCTCCCCTTCAAGCCCAAGCGCCGCACCAAGGCCCAGATCGCCCGCGAGGCCGGCCTGGAGCCGCTCGCCGAGGGCCTGCTCGCCGACCCCTCCGTCGAACCGGCCGCCGCCGCGGCCGCCTTCGTCGACGAGGGCAAGGGCGTCGCCGACCCGGCCGCGGCGCTGGAGGGCGCCCGCGCCATCCTCACCGAGAAGTTCGCCGAGGACGCCGACCTGATCGGCGAGCTCCGCGAACGCATGTGGGGCCGCGGCCGGCTCGCCGCGAAGGTCCGCGAGGGCAAGGAGGAGGCCGGCGCCAAGTTCGCCGACTACTTCGACTTCGCCGAACCGTTCACCGCCCTCCCCTCGCACCGCGTGCTCGCCATGCTCCGCGGCGAGAAGGAGGACGTCCTGACCCTCGACCTGGAGCCGGAGGAGCCCTCCGAGGTCCCCGGGCCGTCCACGTACGAGGGGATGATCGCCCGCCGCTTCGGCGTCGCGGACCGCGACCGTCCCGGCGACAAGTGGCTGGCCGACACCGTCCGCTGGGCCTGGCGCACGAAGATCCAGGTGCACCTCGGCATCGACCTGCGCTCCCGGCTGCGCGCCGCCGCCGAGGACGAGGCCGTACGGGTCTTCGCGGCGAACCTGCGCGACCTGCTCCTCGCCGCCCCCGCCGGCACCAGGGCCACGCTCGGCCTGGACCCGGGCTTCCGCACCGGCGTCAAGGTGGCCGTCGTCGACGCGACCGGCAAGGTCGTCGCCACGGACGTCATCCACCCCCACGTACCGGCGAACCGGTGGGACGAGTCCCTCGCCAAGCTGGCCCGCCTCGCCCGGGAGCACGCGGTCGAGCTGGTCGCCATCGGCAACGGCACCGCCTCCCGCGAGACCGACAAGCTCGCCGGGGACCTCATCACCCGCCACCCCGAGCTGGGCCTGACCAAGGTGATGGTCTCCGAGGCCGGCGCGTCCGTGTACTCCGCCTCGGCCTTCGCCTCTCAGGAACTCCCGGGCATGGACGTGTCGTTGCGCGGCGCCGTCTCCATCGCCCGCCGGCTCCAGGACCCGCTCGCCGAGCTCGTCAAGATCGACCCGAAGTCGATCGGCGTCGGCCAGTACCAGCACGACCTGTCCGAGGTGAAGCTCTCCCGCTCCCTCGACGCGGTCGTCGAGGACTGCGTGAACGGCGTCGGCGTGGACGTCAACACCGCGTCCGCGCCCCTGCTCTCGCGGGTGTCGGGCATCAGCGGCACCCTCGCCGAGAACATCGTGTCCCACCGCGACTCCAACGGCCCCTTCCGTAGCCGCAAGGGCCTCAAGGACGTGGCCCGCCTCGGCCCGAAGGCGTACGAGCAGTGCGCCGGCTTCCTGCGCATCCGCGACGGCGACGACCCGCTGGACGCCTCCGCCGTGCACCCGGAGACGTACCCGGTCGTCCGGGCGATGGGCAAGACGGCGGGCGGCGAGGTCGCGGCCCTCATCGGGAACCCGGCCGTCCTGCGCTCCCTGCGGCCCGAGCAGTTCGTCACCGAGGCCTTCGGCCTGCCCACGGTCACCGACATCCTGCGCGAGCTGGAGAAGCCGGGCCGCGACCCGCGACCCGCCTTCAAGACGGCCACCTTCAAGGAGGGCGTGGAGAAGATCGGCGACCTGGCCCCGGGGATGATCCTGGAGGGCGTCGTCACCAACGTGGCGGCCTTCGGGGCGTTCATCGACATCGGCGTCCACCAAGACGGCCTCGCCCACGTCTCGGCCCTGTCGAAGACCTTCGTCAAGGACCCGCGGGACGTGGTCAAGCCGGGCGACATCGTCCGGGTCAAGGTCATGGACGTGGACATCCCGCGCAAGCGGATCTCGCTGACCCTGCGCCTGGAGGACGAGGCCGGGGCGGAACGCGGCGCGGGCGCGCCGAGGCAGCGCGAGGAGCGCCGGGGCGGCGGGGGCCGGCCCCCGCAGCAGCGCGGCGCGGCGGCCCAGGGCGGCGGCCAGGGCGGCCAGGGCGCGGCCCAGGGCGGCCAGGGCCGTCCGGGCGGCGGCGCCCCGGCCCCCGCGAACAGCGCGATGGCCGACGCCCTGCGCCGGGCCGGGCTCACCGGCCCCGAGGACCGCCGCAAGCGGTCCTGACGGAGCGTCGGCGGCGAAAGTCCTGACCGGGCGGCGGACATGGCCGGATAGGCACCCCACCTGGGGACATGCCTTGCCAACCCCCGTACGGAATCTGTAGGCATGGTGGAACGTCCGTTCGTCTCGACGGACGGGCGTTCCACCTTCCCTCCTCCGGAGCGCACTCCCGAGGCCGCCTCAAGGCACAGGACCGTATGCCGATGCCCCCGCACGCCTACCGACGCTGCCCGAGAAAGGGTCCGAAGAGGGAACACATGGCCCATGGGGATCCCAGCCTCCGCAAACGGTGCGAGTTGATTCTCGGCCATTTGGATCTGCCACGCCCGTTCTCCCTCGACGGACTGTGCGCACGCGTCGCCGAACAGCGTGGACGCCCGATCCGGCTGCACCCCCTGCCGCGCGAGGCCGCCGAATCCGGTGTCTGCGGCCTGTGGGTGGGCACCGCGAGCGTCGACTACGTCTTCTACGAGGCCCGGACCACCCCCCTGCACCGGGAGCACATCGTGCTCCACGAACTCGGGCACATCCTCTTCGGCCACCACTCCCTCGAAGGCGAGGAGAGGGACGGCCGGGCCCCCGAGGTCCTCGGCCGCACCAACTACACCACCCGCCAGGAACGGGAGGCGGAGATGCTCGCCAGCATGATCCGCACCCGCACCGCCGGCCCGGCACGGCCGCGGCCGGCCACCCCGGCCCGGGGCGCGCTCGCCCGGCTGGAGTCCGCCATGGGCTACGAGCGGGGTCCGCGCGATGACGGCTGACCTCGCCCGCATCGGCGACTGGCTCGCCGTACCGAGCGTCCTGTGCCTGTGGGCGGCCGTCCTGCTGCGCGCCCCCGGCGCCCTGCGCTCCCCCCAGCAGCGCGGCCTGTGGCTCGCGGTCGCCACCGCCGCCGCGGCGATGACCCTCAACCTGCCCGCCGTAGTCGCCCACGCCACGAGCCGCGATCCCGACTACGCGCACGCCGTCGGCCTCGTCCGCAACCTCATCGGCGTCCTGTCCGCCGGCGCCGTGCTCTACTTCGTGGCCGCCGCCACCCGCGGCCGCGGCCTCCAGCGGGCCGCCTGGGCCGGCACCCTGCTGTGGCTGGCCGCCCTCGTCGGCCTGGACGCGGCCGCGCCCGGCCACGGCAGCCACACCATGCCGCCCGTCGGCGACCCGGTGCCCTCGCTCACCTACTGGCTCGTCCTGATCTCCGCCCACCTGATCGCCAACACCGTCTGCGTCTTCGTCTGCTGGCGCTACAGCCTCCGTACGGAGAGCCGCGGACTGGCCGCCGGGCTCCGGCTGTTCGGCCTCGGCACCGCCCTGGCCGGGCTGTTCTGGTTCGCGTACCTGCTCAAGGCGCTGTTCGGCAGCACCTGGGCCATGCCCGCCCTGCCGCTGCTCATGAACCTGCACGGCCTGCTGCGCGCCGCCGCGATCCTCGTGCCGACCCTGTTCACGCTGCGCCGCACCGCCGCCGACATCACCACCGCCTGGCGGCTGTGGCCGCTGTGGCGGGACCTCGTCGAGGCCGTGCCGCACGTGGTGCTCTCCCGGCCCCGGGCCGGACGCGTGCTGGAACTGCTCTGGCCGCCGCTGCCGCGCGGCCTGCTCGTCTACCGCAAGGTCATCGAGACCCGCGACGCCATCCTGATCCTCGGCGAGTACGTCGCCCCGGGCGTGCCGGAGCTCGCGCGCGGCCACGTCGCCGGGAGCGGGATCCCCGAGCCGCGGCGCACGGCGGCCGCGCTGGCCTGCGTACTCAAACAGGCCCGGCAGGCGAAGCTCGCCGGACTGCCCGGCCGGCCGGACCTGGCCGCGGCCCTCGAACTGCCGGCCGCGATCCAGACGTCGGCGCAGGACGGCGACCTGGAGGGCGAGGCCGGTTTCCTGGTGGACGTCGCCCACGCCTGGGCCGCGCCCGAGACCACCGCCTTCGACCCCCGTACCGCCTGAACCGAACCCGTAGGAAGTGGACTCGCCTTGACCACCGTTCTCATCACCGGAGCCAGCGCCGGACTCGGTGCGGCCTTCGCCCGCGGCTTCGCGGCGAAGGGCTGCGACCTGGTCCTCGTCGCCCGCGACAAGGACCGCCTGGACTCGGTCGCCGCGGAGCTCGGCCGGGAGTACGGCGCCGTCTGCGAGGTGCTGCCCGCCGACCTGCTGGACGCGGGGCAGTGCGCGGTCGTCGCCGGACGGCTCGCCGACCCGGCCCGGCCCGTGGACGTCCTGGTCAACAACGCCGGGTTCGGCCTGCCCGCGCCCTTCCCGTACAGCCCGGTCGAGGACGAGGAGCGGATGCTGGACCTCCTCGTGAAGGTCCCGCTGCGCCTCACGCACGCCGTGCTGCCCGGGCTGCGCGAGCGCCGCCGGGGCGCCGTGCTGAACGTGGCGTCCGTCGCGGGGCTGCTGCCGACGGGGACGTACGGGGCCGCCAAGGCCTGGGTGACGGCCTTCAGCGAATCCCTGCGGGTGGACATGGAGCCGTACGGGGTCCGGGTGCTGGCCGTGGTGCCGGGCTTCACCCGCACCGAGTTCCAGGAGCGGGCCGGCATGGACGTCAGCTCGCTGCGCGACGCGGTCTGGCTGGAGCCGGAGGCCGTGGTGGCCAAGGCCCTGCGCGACCTGGCCCTGCGCCGCCCGGTCAGCATCACGGGCCGCCGCTACCAGGCGTACGCCCTCGCCGCCCGCCACCTGCCGCGCGGCTTCGTGGCCCGCAGGATGGCCCGCACCCGGCGGGCGCCGGCCGAGCCCGCGAACTGACCCGCCGGGAGCCGGCCGTGGCCGGGGCCGCGGAGATCGCGGCCCGGCCCGACGGCACCGGGGGCACGACGCCTCCGGATGCTCGAAGCCTCCAGGGGCTCGATGCCCCTTACAGCTCCGTGACCTTGCCGCCGGCGACCTCCAGGCGGCGGGTCACGTGGACGGCGTCCAGCATGCGGCGGTCGTGGGTGACCAGCAGCAGGGTGCCCTCGTAGGCCTCCAGCGCGGCCTCCAGCTGCTCGATCGCCGGCAGGTCGAGGTGGTTCGTCGGCTCGTCGAGGACCAGCAGGTTCACCCCGCGGCCCTGGAGCAGCGCCAGCGCCGCCCGGGTGCGCTCGCCGGGGGAGAGGGTCGCCGCCGGACGCAGGACGTGCGCCGCCTTCAGACCGAACTTGGCCAGCAGCGTACGGACCTCCGCCGGTTCGGTGTCCGGGACCGCCGCGCAGAACGCCTCCAGCAGCGGCTCGCCGCCGAGGAACAGCCCGCGGGCCTGGTCCACCTCGCCGACCAGGACGCCGGAGCCGAGTACGGCGGAGCCGGAGTCCGGTGCGAGACGGCCCAGCAGGACCGCGAGCAGGGTGGACTTCCCGGCGCCGTTCGCCCCGGTGATCGCGACCCGGTCCGCCCAGTCGATCTGGAGGCTGGCCGGACCGAAGGCGAAGTCCCCGCGCCGCACGGCCGCTTCGCGCAGCGTGGCGACGACCGAGCCGGAGCGCGGGGCCGCCGCGATCTCCATGCGCAGCTCCCACTCCTTGCGGGGCTCCTCGACGACCTCCAGCCGCTCGATCGCGCGCTGCGTCTGGCGGGCCTTGGCGGCCTGCTTCTCGCTGGACTCGCCGCGCAGGTTCTTGCCGATCTTGTCGTTGTCGGAGGACTTGCGGCGGGCGTTGCGCACGCCCTTGTCCATCCAGTTGCGCTGCATCTGCGCCCGGCCCTCCAGGGCCGACTTCTTGCCCGCGTACTCCTCGAACTCCTCGCGGGCGTGGCCGCGGGCCCGCTCCCGCTCCTCCAGGTAGGAGTCGTAGCCGCCGCCGTAGAGGTTGATCTGCTGCTGGGCCAGGTCGAGTTCGAGGACCTTGGTGACCGTGCGGGTCAGGAACTCGCGGTCGTGGCTGATCACCACGGTGCCCGCGCGCAGCCCCTTGACGAACTGCTCCAGCCGCTCCAGACCCGCCAGGTCCAGGTCGTTGGTGGGCTCGTCCAGCAGGAACACGTCGTACCGGGACAGCAGCAGCGAGGCCAGACCGGCGCGGGCGGCCTGGCCGCCGGACAGCGCCGTCATCGGCAGGTCCAGGCCGACTCCGAGACTGAGCTCGTCGGCGACCTCCTGGGCCCGCTCGTCGAGATCGGCGCCACCGAGGTTCAGCCACCGGTCGAGGGCGTCGGCATAGGCGTCGTCCGCACCCGGGGTGCCGTCCACGAGCCCCTGGGTGGCCCCGTCCAGTTCGGCCTGCGCGGCGGCGACGCCGGTGCGCCGGGCGAGGAACTCCCGGACCGACTCGCCGGGACGCCGCTCGGGCTCCTGCGGCAGGTGGCCGACGGCCGCCCCGGGCGGGGAGAGCCGCAGCTCACCGGTCTCGGGGGTGTCCAGCCCGGCGAGGAGCCGCAGCAGGGTGGACTTCCCGGCGCCGTTGACGCCGACGAGTCCGATGACGTCGCCGGGCGCGACGACGAGGTCGAGATCGGCGAAGAGCGTGCGCTCACCGTGCGCGGCGGTGAGCTTCTTGGCGACGAGGGTGGCAGTCATGATGCCCCGATCCTATCCGCGCACCGGACAGGCCCCGGGCCCGGCCCGAACGGCCGGACACCCCGCCCTACGCGCCGATCAGCCGCAGTCCGGCCCACAGGGCGGTGACCGCCGCGACGAGCGCCGCGGGGGTGGTGATCAGCCCGAGCCGGGTGAAGTCCCCGAGCGCGACGCGTTCGCCGTGCCCGTGCAGGATGCGCCGCCACAGCAGCGTGGCCAGCGAACCCGCGTACGTCAGGTTCGGGCCGATGTTGACGCCGATCAGCACCGCCAGCACCGGCCCGGCCCCGCCCGGCGCGGCCAGCGGGAGCAGCGCGAGCACCGCCGGCAGGTTGTTGATCAGGTTGGCGAGTACGGCGGCCACGCCCGCCACCGCGAGCAGCGCGGGCAGCGAGTCCCCGGCCGGCAGCACCCGCTCCAGCCCGTCACCGAGACCGTGGTCCACCACGGCCCGTACCACCACCCCGAGCGCGAGGACGAACACGCAGAAGGCCGGCGCCGCCGACGCCACCAGCCGGAACGGCGTGGTCTCGCGGCGGCGCAGCGCCCGTACGCCCAGGACCACCGCTCCGGCCAGCGCCGCCCAGGCCGGACTGGCCCCCGCGAAGGAGGCCACGGCGAACCCGGCCAGCGTCAGGATGAGCACGGCGAGCGCGAAGCGCGGCATCGGCACCCGCTCGACGGCCTCCGGGGCGTGCTCGGGCGGGGCCGTGAGATCGGCACGGAACCAGCGGCGGAACACCGCGTACTCGATCCCGATCGCCACCGCCCAGGGCAGCGCCATCAGCGCCGCGAACCGGGTGAAGGTGAGTCCGCTCGCCGCGAAGGCGAGGAGGTTGGTCAGGTTCGACACGGGAAGCAGCAGCGAGGCCGTGTTCGCGAGGTGCGCGGTGGCGAACACGTACGGCCGCGGCCGCGCCCCGAGGTGGGCGGCGGTCGCCAGGACGACCGGGGTCAGCAGCACCACGGTGGCGTCCAGGCTCAGCGAGGCGGTGACCAGCGACGCCACCAGGAAGACCGGGCCCAGCAGGGTCCCCGGCCCCCGCCCGGCCGACCGCCGGGCCACGGCCGCGCCGACGGCACGGAACAGCCCCTCGTCGGCGCACAGCTGGGCGAGGACCAGGATCACGGCCAGGAATCCGACCACGGGCAGCAGCTCGCGCAGCTGCCCCCAGGCGTCGGCGGGGGAGACCGCGCCGAGGGCGACGAGCAGCGCGGCGGCCGGTACGGCGGCCGCGGCCTCCGGCAGTCCGCGCGGGCGCAGCACGGCGAAGGCCAGCACGCCGAGGAGGGCGGCGACCGACAGGGACTCGGCGAGGACGGTGTTCAGGGCACTGCTCCGGGACGTGGGCGGCCGGGATCCCGGCCGGACCTGTGCGGGGGTGTTCCGGAAGGATCGCACGGCCGCCGTCATGGCCGGATAGGTGGGATGCACGTCATTGCGGCCATGGGGGCGGGGTCACACCATGGAGGCATGTCACCGCGCAACGTGCTGGTCCTCCTCTACGACGGCGTCCAGAGCCTGGACGTGACCGGACCCGTCGAGGTGTTCGGCGCCGTCGCCCGCTCCCCGGCGGAGGGCGGGTACACGATCCGGACGGTGTCCCCGGGAGGCGCTCCCGTACGGACCTCCAGCGGGCTGGTCCTGGTTCCCGACGGGGACCTGGAGGGCGCCCGCCCGGGTCCGGGGGCCACCGTGCTGGTGCCCGGCGGCCGGTACACGGGCGACTTCGAGCCCCGGCTCACCGACTGGCTCCGGGCGCACGGGGGGCGTGCGGAACGGCTCGTGTCCGTGTGCACCGGGGGACTGCTGCTGGCCGAGGCCGGGCTGCTGGACGGCCGCCGGGCCACGACGCACTGGAGCGTGTGCGAGCAGATGGCCCGGGACTACCCGCGGGTGACGGTCGAGCCGGACCCGATCTACGTCCTGGACGGCCGCGTGGCCACCTCGGCGGGGGTGACCGCCGGGATCGACCTGGCGCTCGCCCTGGTCGAGGAGGACTTCGGCCGGGACACGGCCCTGCTGATCGCCCGCCACCTCGTGGTGTTCCTGCGCCGGCCCGGCAACCAGGCCCAGTTCAGTGCCCAGCTGGCCGCGCAGACGGCCCGCCGGGAGCCGCTGCGGGACGTCCAGCAGTGGATCACCGAGCATCCGGACGGGGACCTCAGCGTGGAAGCCCTCGCCGCCCGCGCCGCGCTCTCGCCGCGGCACTTCGCGCGGGCCTTCCAGGCGGAGACCGGGGTGACGCCGGGGCGGTACGTCGAGCGGGTCCGGGTGGAGCACGCCCGGCGGCTCCTGGAGGACGGCCGGGACGGGGTCGCGCGGATATCCCGGGAGTGCGGCTACGGCACCCCGGAGGCGCTCCGCCGGGCCTTCGTCAGGACCCTCGGCCAGTCCCCCGCCGAATACCGGCGCCGCTTCGGCCCGCAGCCGCCGCCCGTCCCGGCCCCGGCCCGCTGACCACCCGAGCCCGCTGCCTGACCACCACCGCGGACGCCCGGACCCCGACGCCCGGACCCCGACGCCCGGACCCACGGGCGCCCGGACCCCCGGGCGCCCGGACCCCCGGGCGCCCGGACCCCGCCCCACCCGACCACGACTCCGGAGGAACCATGCAGATCGCCGTACTGCTCTACGACCGCTTCACCGCCCTCGACGCCATCGGCCCCTTCGACACCCTCGGCCGGCTCGACGGCGCGGAGACCGTCTTCGTCTCCGAGCGCCCGGGGCCGGTGCGCACCGACAACGGGGCCCTCGCGCTCGTCGCGGACCGCTCGCTCGGCGAGGTGACGCGCCCGGACATCGTCGTCGTGCCCGGCGGACCGCACCCGGAGCTGGAGATGAAGAACCCCGCCGTCCTCGACTGGCTCCGCGAGGTCGACGCGACGACGACCTGGACCACCTCCGTCTGCACCGGCTCCCTGCTGCTCGCCGCCGCCGGGCTGCTCGACGGCCGCAAGGCCGCCGGGCACTGGCTCTACCTCGACCAGCTGGTCCCCTTCGGCGCCCGGCCCACCGGGGAACGGGTGGTGTACGACGGCAAGTACGTGACCGCCGCCGGGGTCTCGTCCGGCATCGACATGGGCCTCGGCCTGCTCGGCCGGATCGCGGGGGACACGTACGCGCAGACCGTCCAGCTGATGTGCGAGTACGACCCCCAGCCCCCGTACGACGCGGGTTCCCCGGAGAAGGCCCCGGCGGAGATCGTCGCCCGGCTGCGGGCCGCTAATCCGCTGACGGCCAGCTGAACACCGGAGCGCGGCGCTCCAGGAACGCGGCGACGCCCTCCGCGGTGTCGCCGCTCGCCGCGGCCTGTCCCGTCCAGTACGCGTCCCGGTCCGTCCGGCCGTCCGCGAACTCCTTGGCCGCGGCCTGGGTCAGCCGCGAGCGGGTGGTCAGGACCCGGGTGAACTCCGCGACCCGCCCGTCGAGTTCGCCGGGGGGCAGCAGCTCGTTCAGGAACCCGGCCCGCAGGGCCTGCTCCGCGCTGATCAACTCGGCGGAGAACAGCAGGTACTTGGCCCAGGACGGGCCGACCAGCGAGGCGAGCCTGCGGGTGGAGGACGCCGGGTAGACGATGCCCAGCTTCGCCGGGGTCACCCCGAAGGAGGCGCCCTGCTCGGCGAAGCGCAGGTCGCAGGCCGCCGCGAGCTGGCTCCCGCCGCCCACGCAGAAGCCCCGGATCGCCGCGACGGTCGGCTTCGGGAAGGCCGCGAGGGCCTCCTCGGCCGCCACGGACAGGGTCTGGGGGTCGTCGTCCCCGGTGAGCGAGGAGATGTCGGCGCCCGCGCAGAAGGTGGGACCGGCCCCGGTCAGCACCAGCACCCGGACGGCGGGGTCCGCGGCGAGCCCCGGCAGCAGCGCGGGCATCGCCCGCCACATCGAGGCGGTCATGGCGTTGCGCTTGGCGGGGTGGGTGATGACGACGGTGGCCACCCCGTCGACGACCGTGTGGGGGAGGGCTGCGTCCCGGGCTGCGTCCATGCGCCGGATGCTATCCGGGGCCGCCGATCCTATGATCAAGGGGAGTCCGGCCCCGGGGGGTGCGGAAAGGTGGCACGTCCATGCGCGCAGACCGTACCGACCCCGAACGGAAGCAGGAGAAGAAGGAGCTCAGCCGCAGCTACGGGCTGCTGGCCCTGCTCGGGGCGGTCCTCGTGCTGGCCGGACTCGTGGGCCTCGTGTACACCGGCCTGGCCACCTTGACGTCGATGTACCTCTTCGGCTGGCTGCTGCTGACCGGCGGTGTGGTGGGCCTCGCGCAGGCCGTGCTGTCGCGGGGGACCAACTACTTCTGGCTCGCGGTCGTCGTCGCCGCGATCAACATCGCCGCGGGGTTCGTGATCCTGCGCCGCCCCGAGGCCGGCGCGGAGGCGCTGACCATGTTCGCGGCCCTGCTGTTCCTGACCGGCGGCCTGTTCCGGCTCGTCGGCGCGCTGGTGGTGCGGGGGGCCGAGTGCGGGCTCACCCTCGTCCAGGGTGCGTTCGGCGTCCTGCTCGGCGTGCTGGTGCTGTGGAGCTGGCCGGGCAGCAGCCAGTACGTGATCGGCGCCTTCTTCTCCCTCGCGCTGCTGTTCGACGGCCTGAGCCTGATCGCCCTGGGCATGGGTGCCCGGCGGATCCTCGGCCTGGTCAGGGAGGACGAGGTGGCGGCAGGGCCGGAGGCGGCGGGCGCGGTGGAGGGGGCGCGGGAGACCTCCCGTGAAGCACCCGGATCGGATCAGGAACAGTCCAACAACTGACTCTGTCATACGCCAGTGGTCAGAAAGTGTCCGATAGACGCTGACTTCTGGTCAGCGGTCCGGTCCGGACCAGGCTGTTCCCCACTCTTGTCGCGTGGAGACGATCGAGCGCGAAGACGGGGGCCTGAACATGAACGACAGCGGGAGCGTCCCGCCAGCCGGGGGAGGTGAGGCGCCTGCTCCGGCGGACCCCCTCGCGTACGAGGGAGTGTGGCGCTTCACCGCGCCGGCGGTAGAAGAATCCGTTCCGCAGGCCCGCCGGGCGGTCCGCGACCTGCTCGGCCGCCAGGGGGTGCCGGCCCATCAGGACCTGGTGTACTCCCTGCTGCTGATCGTCTCCGAACTGGTGACGAACTCGGTCCGGCACGCGGCCCTGCTGTCGCCCGAGGTGGCCGTCGAGGTCGCGGTGGGCCGCGAGTGGGTCCGGGTGGCCGTCGAGGACAACCACCCGTACCGCCCCAAGGCGCTGGAGGCCGACTTCGGCCAGACCGGCGGCCGGGGTCTGCTCCTCGTGCGTGAGGTCACGCGGGAGGCGGGCGGGGTCTGCGACGTCGAGCACACCTCGACGGGCGGCAAGGTGATCTGGGCGGCCCTGCCCCTGACCGCCCCGCGGACCCCCGCGCCCTGACCGGCCCGTGCGCGCGTACGGGCCGGCGGACGTGCGGGCCGTCGGCCGGCGGACGGGCCGACCGGACCCGGGGGCCTACGGGCTACCAGCCCGCGGCGTCGCCGGTCAGCTCGCGGATCGCGGGCCGCGCCGCGTCCAGCACGGTCATGAACCAGGCCGAGAACGGCTGCTCCGCGTGCCGCTTGGCGAGCTCCTCCGCGGTGACGAACGCGGTGTCGCCGACCTCCTCGGGATCGGGCTTCGGCGCGGACTGCGCGAGTCCCACGAAAAGGTGGTTGTACTCCTGCTCCACCAGCCCGGACGCGGGGTCCGGATGGTTGTAGCGCACGGTCCCCGCCTCCGCGAGCAGCGAGGGCGACAGCCCCAGCTCCTCATGGGTGCGCCGGGCCGCCGCCGCGAACGGGGACTCCCCGGGGTAGGGGTGACCGCAGCACGTGTTCGACCAGACGCCGGGGGAGTGGTACTTCCCGAGGGCGCGCTGCTGGAGCAGCAGCCGGCCCTGCTCGTCGAAGAGGAACACGGAGAACGCCCGGTGCAGCAGCCCCGGGGCCTGATGGGCGGACAGCTTCTCCGCCGTGCCGATGGTGTTGCCGGACTCGTCGACCAGTTCGAGCATGATCGCTTCCTGAGTGCCGGTGCCGGGGGACACGCTCTGCGCGGCGGTGGCTGGTGTGGTCGGCATACCCATCCTTCGCTTCGGAATCCGGCCTTCAGTCTGCCGTACAAAAGCGGCTTGTCCCCACTTCGGTGATCCGCGCATGTCCGCCCCCCGCCGCGTGATAGGCGACGGAGGGCGGACGGCTCACCCGTTCAAGGACGGCGTCAGACGCCGAACGGCGCCGGGTACGCGATGGTTCCGGCCGGCACCGGAACGCGGTCGTCGAGCACGAGTGCCATCATCGCCGCGTCCGGTACCTCGAAGGGGGCCCGGATTCCGAACCGCGACGCCGGCACGAAACCGAAGCGCGGATAGTACGCGGGATGCCCGAGGACCAGCACCAGCGATTCCCCCCGTTCCCGGGCGGCCGCGAGCAGGGCCCGGACGACGGCGCTGCCGGCCCCCGACCGCTGGACCGCGGGGTCGGCGGCCACCGGGGCGAGCGCGAGCGCCGGTGCCCCGTCCACCGTGCAGCGGGTCAGCAGGGCGTGGGCCGCCACCGACCCGTCGGGGGCCCCGGCCACGTACGAGAGCCCCGGCAGCCACGACCCGTCGGCGCGCAGCGCGTCCACGAGGTCCGCCTCCAGCGGGGTCCCGAAGGCCGCCAGGTTGACGGCCCGTACGGCGGCCGCGTCGGCCGGGGTCTCGGGCCGTACGGGCCAGCGCCCGTCGCCGCCGGCGGTGACCGGGGCGAGGACGTGGCCGGTGTACCCGTACTCGTGGCCGTGCCGGGCCCGCACGTCGAGCTCCTCGCGGGTCAGGCCGAGCGCGGCCCGCCGGGCGGGGGTCGAGGGGGCGAAGTCCCGGACCCGGTCCCGCAGCGGACCGTAGTACGCGTCCCAGTCGGCGTCCGGGAGCGGGTGGACGCCGAGGATCCGGTATCCGGCGGCCTGCGCGGCCGCCACGTTGCGGGCGGTGGAGCGCAGCGCGTACTGCGCGTCCCAGAACGCCCGCGCCCCGGCCGAGGGCTCGTCGACGGTCCACTCGCACTCGGTGACGACGAGGGTGCCGCCGGGGGCGAGCAGCCGCTTCCAGGCGGCGAGCGCCGCGTCGAAGCCGATGACGTAGGCGGAGCCCTCCGCCCACACGAGGTCGAAGGAGCCGTCCTCGAAGGGCAGCGCGGCCATGTCCGCCCGGACGGGGTGGACGCGGTCGTCGAGGCCGAGGTCCTCGGCGGCCGTGCGCAGCTCGTCGAGGAACGGCTGGTGGAGGTCGACGGCGGTCACCTCGGCGAGGCCGGCGCCGCCCGCCTCGGCGGCGAGCAGCAGGGCGCTGCGGCCCGGACCGCAGCCCAGGTCGAGGACGCGCGGCCGCTCGGGAAGGGGACCGCAGAGGGAGAGGAGTCGCCGGGTGGTCGCGTCGGAGCCGGGGGCCTGCCGGGGCAGGCCGCCGTGCAGCTCCATGAAGGCGGCGAAGACGGGGTCGTCGGCGCCGGAGGCGGAGCCGGAAGGAGTGGAGCCGGAAGGAGTGGAGCCGGTGTGGTCGGTCAACGTGAACCCTTGGAAAGGGGGCTCCGGCCGACGGGGTCGATCTCTGCTGGATTCAGACCCGGCCGGAGGCCCGGAAGGAAGTGGGGACGTACCGGAGTTCGCTGCTCATGGCCGCGACCACTACGACGGTCATCAACCCCACCTCTTTCTCGCTCGTGTGCCGTCCAGACGATGACGACGCGTTCACATGAATCGAACGCATCTGCGTCCACCGTAACATCCGGCCGTAAAAGGCTGATGAATGTCGGCTTCCATTCATCCGATAGCCTCTGCCGACGTGCCGCCGCCCCCCGTGGCGCCCGTCCCGCACGCCCTGCAAGGAGTGAGTTCGTCTGCCGACCGTCATCCTCACCGGCCCGCCGGTACCCGGATCACCGCTTGCGGACGAGCTCCTGTCCCTCGGGTTCGACGTCCGTCCGGTCCCCGGTCCCGAAGACACCGCCGCCGCCCTGGCCGACGTACCCGCCGACCAGCGGGTGGCCGTCGTCGACAGCGCCTTCGTCGGTCACGTCCACGCGCTGCGCCTCGCGCTGACCGACCCCCGCTTCGACGCCTGCGCCGTCACCGGGGCCCTCGCGGTGCGCGGCGGCGCCCACGCCGCCCGCGCCGCGCTCGACGAGGTCGCGGCCCTGGAGCCCGGGGCGCTCGGCACCGGCCCCTACCCGGACCGGCTGGCCGCTGCCGTCGAGGGCTCCGGCACCGCCGTCCAGCGGCCCGAGCTCGGCACCCTGGTCGCCGCCGTTCCCGTGGGGGAGGCGGAGCGCGAGAGCGCCGTCGCCGCCGTCGCCGCCGTCGACGACGAGGCCGTGCGGCTGCGGACCGCGGTCAAGTCCCGCGACGGCTTCTTCACCACCTTCTTCATCAGCCCGTACTCGCGCTACATCGCCCGCTGGTGCGCGCGCCGCGGCCTGACCCCGAACCAGGTCACCACCGCCTCGCTGATCACCGCGCTGATCGCGGCCGGCTGCGCCGCCACCGGCGACCGCTGGGGCTACGTCGCGGCGGGCGTACTGCTGCTGGTCTCCTTCGTCCTGGACTGCACGGACGGGCAGCTCGCCCGCTACTCGCTCCAATACTCGACGATGGGTGCCTGGCTCGACGCGACGTTCGACCGCGCGAAGGAGTACTCCTTCTACGCGGGCCTCGCCCTCGGCGCGGCCCGCGACGGCGACGACGTCTGGGCCCTGGCGCTCGGCGCCATGATCCTCATGACCTGTCGGCACGTCGTCGACTTCTCCTTCAACGAGGCGAACCACGACGCGACCGCGAACACGAGCCCGACCGCCGCCCTGTCCGACCGGCTCGACAGCGTCGGGTGGACGGTCTGGGTCCGGCGGATGATCATCCTTCCGATCGGTGAGCGCTGGGCGATGATCGCGGTCCTGACCGCCCTCACCACCCCGCGGACCGTCTTCTACGCCCTGCTGATCGGCTGCGCCTTCGGGGCGCTCTACACCACCGCGGGCCGCGTCCTGCGCTCCCTGACCCGCAAGGCGACCCGTACCGACCGGGCGGCCCGCGCCCTCGCCGACCTCGCGGACTCCGGTGTCCTCGCCTGGACCGGTTACCCCGTGCCCGGCAAGCGGCCCGACCGCGCCGCGGTGTGGCTGGCGGCGGCCGGCGCCGTGCTGATGGCCGGCGGCGCCGCCACCCGCGACTTCGGCGACCCGTGGCTGATCGGCACGGCGGTGGCCTACGCCACGTTGTCGGCGGCGGCCCTCGCCCGCCCCCTGAAGGGCCCCCTCGACTGGCTGATCCCGCCGCTCTTCCGGTTCGCCGAGTACGTGACCGTCCTCGCGCTCGCCGCGAAGTCGGACGTGCCCGGAGCCCTTCCCGCCGCATTCGGACTGGTCGCGGCGGTCGCCTACCATCACTACGACACGGTCTACCGCATCCGCGGTGGCTCGGGCGCGCCCCCGCACTGGCTGGTGCGGACGACCGGCGGCCACGAGGGCCGGGTCCTACTGACCGTGGTCCTGGCCACCGTCCTCGCCCGTGACGCGTTCCCCGTCGCGCTCACGGCCACGGCCGTGTTCGTGGCACTGGTGGTGCTCGTGGAGAGCATCCGCTTCTGGGTCTCCGCTGGAGCACCCGCCGTACATGACGAAGGAGAACCAGCATGATCGGCCTTGTACTCGCTGCCGGTGCCGGACGCCGCCTGCGTCCCTACACCGACACCCTGCCCAAGGCCCTCGTGCCCGTCGGCCCCGAGGGCCAGGAGGAGAGCCTCACGGTCCTCGACCTGACCCTGGGCAACTTCGCCGAGGTCGGCCTCACCGAGGTCGCGATCGTCGTCGGCTACCGCAAGGAGGCCGTGCACGAGCGCCGCGAGGCCCTGGAGGCCAAGTACGGCGTCAAGATCACGCTGATCGACAACGACAAGGCCGAGGAGTGGAACAACGCCTACTCCCTGTGGTGCGCGCGTGACGTCATCAAGCAGGGCGTGATCCTCGCCAACGGGGACACCGTCCACCCCGTCTCCGTCGAGAAGACGCTGCTCGCCGCCCGCGGCAAGGGCCAGAAGATCATCCTCGCCCTCGACACGGTCAAGCACCTGGCCGACGAGGAGATGAAGGTCATCACGGCCGACGGCCAGGGCGTGCGGAAGATCACCAAGCTGATGGACCCGGCCGACGCGACGGGCGAGTACATCGGCGTCACCCTCATCGAGCCCGAGGCCGCCGAGCAGCTCGCCGAGGCCCTCAAGACCACCTTCGAGCGCGACCCCGACCTGTACTACGAGGACGGCTACCAGCAGCTCGTGAACGACGGCTTCACCATCGACGTCGCCCCCATCGGTGACGTCAAGTGGGTCGAGATCGACAACCACGACGACCTCGCCAAGGGCCGGACGATCGCATGCCAGTACTGACGCGGCTGATCCCCTCGCCTGTTGTCGTCGACATCAGCCGAGGGGCGATGGACGACCTGGCCGGCCTCCTGGCCGACCAGCGCATCTCCGCGTCCGGCAAACTCGCCATCGCGATCAGCGGGGGCTCCGGTCAGGCGCTGCGCGCCAAGCTGGAACCCGTCCTGCCGCACGCCGACTGGTACCCGGTCGTCGACGGCACCATCGACTCCGCGGTCAAACTGGCCGACGACATAAAGGGCCGCCGCTACGACGCCGTCGTGGGCCTCGGCGGCGGCAAGATCATCGACGTGGCCAAGTACGCCGCGGCGCGGGTCGGCCTGCCCATGGTGGCCGTCGCCACCAACCTCTCGCACGACGGGATCTGCTCCCCGGTGTCCATCCTGGACAACGACAACGGGCGCGGCTCCTACGGGGTGCCCACCCCGATCGCGATGGTGATCGACCTCGACGTGATCAAGGACGCCCCGGTGCGGTTCATCCGCGCCGGCATCGGCGACGCGATCTCCAACATCTCGGCGATCGCCGACTGGGAGCTCTCGCACGCGATCACCGGCGAGGCCGTCGACGGCCTCGCGGCCGCGATGGCCCGCACCGCCGGCGAGTCCGTGCTCCGCCACCCCGGCGGATGCGGGGACGACGAGTTCCTCACCGTGCTCTCCGAGGCCCTCGTGCTCTCCGGCATCGCCATGTCGATCAGCGGCGACAGCCGGCCCTCCTCCGGCGCCTGCCACGAGATCAGCCACGCCTTCGACCTGCTCTACCCGGGCCGCTCCGCGCTCCACGGCGAGCAGGTCGGCATCGGCGCGGCCTTCGCGATGCACCTGCGGGGGGCCGCCGAGAAGGCCGGACTCTTCGTCCAGGTGCTGCGCGGCCACGGACTGCCCGTACTGCCCGAGGAGATCGGGTTCAGCGTGGACGAGTTCGTCGCGGCCGTCGAGTACGCCCCCCAGACCCGTCCGGGACGCTTCACGATCCTGGAACACCTCAACCTGTCCGCCGCCGAGATCAGGGACGCTTACGCCGACTATGCCAAGACCATCCGTAGCTGAACTCCGGCCCGTCGTCCACCCGGCGGGCGTGAAGGACCGGCGCAGCGGGGAGCACTGGGGCGGCCGCCTGTACATGCGCGAGATCTCCCTGCGCATCACCCGCGTGCTGGTCACCACCAAGGTCACGCCGAACCAGCTGACCTACGTGATGACCCTGGCCGGCGTCCTCGCCTGCCCGGCCCTGCTGGTGCCGGGCATCTGGGGCGCCGTCCTCGGCGTGGTCATGGTCCAGCTGTACCTGCTGCTCGACTGCGTCGACGGCGAGGTGGCCCGCTGGAAGCAGCAGTTCTCGCTCTCCGGCGTGTACCTGGACCGCGTCGGCGCCTACCTGTGCGACGCGGCGGTCCTGGTGGGCTTCGGCCTGCGCGCCGCCGACCTGTGGGGCACCGGCCGGACCGACTGGCTCTGGGCCTTCCTGGGCACCCTCGCGGCCCTCGGCGCGATCCTGATCAAGGCCGAGACCGACCTCGTCGGCGTCGCCCGCCACCAGGTGGGCAAGCCGCCCGTCAAGGAAGCGGCGTCCGAGCCCCGCTCCTCCGGCATGGCCCTGGCCCGCCGGGCGGCGGCCGCGCTGAAGTTCCACCGCCTGGTCCTGGGCATCGAGGCCTCCCTGCTCATCCTGGTGCTGGCCGTCCTCGACCAGGTCCGGGGCGACCTGTTCTTCTCCCGGCTCGGCGTCGCCGTCCTCGCCGGCATCGCCCTGCTCCAGACCGTGCTGCACCTGGTGTCCGTCCTCGCGTCGAGCAGGCTCCGGTGAGCGCCCCGCTGCGCGTCGGCGCGGTCGTCATCACCATGGGCAACCGCCCCGACGACCTCAAGGCCCTGATCGACTCGGTCGCCCGGCAGGACGGCGACCCGGTCGAGGTCGTCGTCGTCGGCCAGGGCGTGGAGCTCACCGCGGAGACGGGCGTCCCGGACGGCGTCCGCACCGTGGAGCTGCCCGAGAACCTGGGCATCCCCGGCGGCCGCAACGCCGGCATCGAGGCCTTCGGCCCCGGCGGCCGCGACGTCGACGTCCTGCTCTTCCTGGACGACGACGGCCTCCTGGAGCGCACCGACACCGCCGAGCTGTGCCGGCAGGCCTTCACCGAGGACCCGGCGCTCGGCATCGTCAGCTTCCGCATCGCCGATCCGCAGACCGGGGCGACCCAGCGCCGCCACGTGCCGCGGCTGCGCGCCTCGGACCCCATGCGTTCCTCCCGCGTCACCACCTTCCTGGGTGGCGCCAACGCCGTCCGCACGAAGGTGTTCGAGCAGGTCGGAACGCTGCCGGGCGAGTTCTTCTACGCCCACGAGGAGACCGACCTGGCCTGGCGGGCCCTCGACGCCGGGTGGCTGATCGACTACCGGGCGGACATGGTGCTGCTGCACCCGACCACCGCCCCGTCCCGGCACGCGGTCTACCACCGTATGGTGGCCCGTAACCGGGTGTGGCTCGCCCGCCGCAACCTGCCCGCCCCGCTGGTGCCGGTCTACCTGGGCGTCTGGCTCGCGCTGACGCTCGTGCGCAAGCCCTCGGCCCCGGCGCTCAAGGCCTGGTTCGGCGGCTTCAAGGAGGGCTGGACCACTCCCTGCGGTCCCAGACGTCCCATGAAGTGGCGTACGGTGTGGCGGCTGACCCGGCTGGGCCGACCGCCCGTCATCTGACAAGCCCGCGTCTGGGACCATGGGCCCGATCACGGGTCCGGCGCTCCAGGCCGGTGCCCCTTCTGCCGCATCTTGAAGACGGAAAGTTTCAACTTGTGAGTGACACAACCCACGACGGCGCCCTCGCCACGAGCAAGCCGCCGTCCGACGACGCGGGGCTGAGCCCCGCGGAGCTCGCCAGGAAGTACGGCCTGTCCGTGAGCGGCGCCCGGCCCAGCCTGGGCGGGTACGTGCGGCAGCTCTGGGGGCGGCGCCACTTCATCATGGCCTTCTCCCGGGCCAAGCTGGTCGCGCAGTACAGCCAGGCGAAGCTCGGCCAGCTCTGGCAGGTGGCGACCCCCCTGCTGAACGCCCTGGTCTACTACCTGATCTTCGGCCTGATCCTCGACGCCGGCCGCGGCATGGAGAAGGGGGTGTACATCCCCTTCCTGGTGATGGGCATCTTCGTCTTCACCTTCACCCAGAACTCGCTGATGGCGGGTGTCCGGGCGATCCCCACCAACCTGGGCCTGGTGCGCGCGCTGCACTTCCCGCGCGCATCGCTGCCGATCTCCTTCTCGATGCAGCAGCTCCAGCAGCTGATGTACTCGATGATCGTCGTGCTCGTGGTGGCCGTCGCCTTCGGGAACTACCCGCAGCTGTCCTGGCTGCTGGTCATCCCGACCCTGGCGCTGCAGTTCGTCTTCAACACCGGCCTCGCGCTGGTCTTCGCGCGGATGGGTTCCAAGACCCCCGACCTCGCGCAGCTGATGCCCTTCCTGACCCGCACGTGGATGTACGCCTCGGGCGTCATGTTCTCGATCAACGAGATGCTGAAGGACAAGCCGCAGTGGATCGCGGACGTGCTCCAGTGGAACCCCGCGGCGATCTACATGGACCTGGTGCGCTTCGCGCTGATCGACGACTACGGCCCCGAGAACCTGCCGCCGCACGTCTGGGCCTTCGCCGTCGGCTGGGCCGTCCTGATCGGCGTCGGCGGTTTCGTGTACTTCTGGAAGGCTGAGGAGCGTTACGGCCGTGGCTGATCTCACCAAGGGCAAGGTGCCCACCGTCATCGCGGACGAGGTCCACATCGTCTACCGCGTCAACACGGGCAGCTCCGGCAAGGGCAGCGCCACCGCGGCGCTCAGCAAGATACTCCGCCGCGGCAAGGGCGACGCCCCCGGCGTGCGCCGCGTCCACGCCGTGCGCGGCGTCTCCTTCACGGCGTACCGCGGCGAGGCCATCGGCGTCATCGGCTCCAACGGCTCCGGCAAGTCCACCCTGCTGCGCGCCATCGCGGGGCTGCTGCCCTGCGAGACCGGCAAGGTCTACACCGACGGCCAGCCCTCCCTGCTGGGCGTCAACGCCGCGCTGATGAACGACCTGACCGGCGAACGCAACGTCGTCCTCGGCGGACTCGCGATGGGCATGACCCGCGAGCAGATCAAGGAGCGCTACCAGGACATCGTCGACTTCTCGGGGATCAACGAGAAGGGGGACTTCATTTCCCTTCCGATGCGCACCTACTCCTCGGGAATGGCGGCGCGCCTGCGCTTCTCGATCGCGGCCGCCAAGGACCACGACGTACTGATGATCGACGAGGCGCTCGCCACCGGTGACCGGAAGTTCCAGGTCCGTTCCGAGGCGCGCATTCGCGAACTACGGGAGAAGGCCGGCACGGTCTTCCTCGTGAGCCACAACAACAACTCCATCCGCGACACCTGCAGCCGGGTGCTGTGGCTGGAGAAGGGCGAACTCCTGATGGACGGGCCCACCGAGGAAGTCGTCGCGGCGTACGAGAAGGCCACCAGTCACTGACCGGTGGATCCTCGCAGGCCAAGGGCCCCTGCCGCGTAGCGCGGCGGGGGCCTCGCCATGCCGGTGCGGCCACGGCGGGGCGGGCGCAGCGGCCGCGGCCCGGGTCATGGGGGCGGAAGGCGGCATTCGGGGGTCCGGTGAATACCCGATAGGCCCCCGCGACGTTGTACAGCGTAAGCTGGAGCAGTTCTCAATCGCGCCAAGAGGGGACGATTCCCCGCAGCCGAATCTCCCCGGTACCCCGGGTAAACTCCGGCGGCGTGTCCGAAATAGGATGACTTGGGTCGGCAGTGTAGAACGGGAGACGTGACGGCAATGGCTACGGGAATTCTCCGGCCCCCAGGCACAGTGGCCGTCCCCGCCCCGGGCGGCGGGCGGTGACCCCGGGGCACGGCATCCGGCCCGGCGCCGCAGGCGCCCCCGACGGGGCCCTCGACCTCCACGCCCGCGCCACCCTCGGCAAGGCCGCCGCGGAGAACTTCCCCGTCGCCCCCGTCTTCCTCCCCCGCGCCTGGCGCGACGGCCTGACCGCGGTCTACGGGTACGCCCGCCTCGTCGACGACATCGGCGACGGCGACCTCGCCCCCGGTGGCCGCGACGCGGTGCTCCTGGGCCTCGACCCGGCCGCCGCCGACGACCCGCCGGCCATGCTCGACGCCCTCGAAGCCGACCTGGGGCGCGTCTTCGGCGGCACCGACGGCCCCCCGCGCCACCCGCTGATGCTGGCCCTCCAGCCCGTCGTGCGCGCCCACGGCCTCACCCCCGAACCCTTCCTCGGGCTCATCGAGGCCAACCGCCAGGACCAGCGGGTCACCCGCTACGGCACGTACGGGGACCTCCTCGGCTACTGCGAGCTCTCCGCGAACCCCGTCGGCCGCCTCGTGCTCTCCCTCACCGGCACCAGCACCCCCGAGCGCGTCCGCCTCTCCGACGCGGTCTGCACCGGCCTCCAGATCGCCGAGCACCTCCAGGACGTCACCGAGGACCTCGGCCGCGACCGCGTCTACCTCCCCGCCGAGGACATGCGCCGCTTCCACGTCACCGAGGCCGACCTCAAGGCGCCGACCGCCGGTGCTTCCGTACGCGCCCTCATCGCATTCGAAACCGAACGCGCGCGCCGGCTCCTGGACGAGGGCACCCCGCTCGTGGGCAGCGTGCACGGCAGGCTCCGGCTGCTGCTCGCGGGCTTCGTGGGTGGAGGGCGCGCCGCCCTGAGAGCGGTCTCGGCCGCGGGCTTCGACGTACTTCCCGGACCGCCCAAGCCCACCCGGAGCGGCCTGCTCCGCGAGGTGGCCGCCGTCCTGCGCACAGCGCCGAGAAAGGGGTGAGCCCGAACGTGGAGGGCCCCACACACGCGTCCGCACCGTCCGCACCGGTCATCGCCGCCTACAGCTACTGCGAGGCCGTGACCGGTACGCAGGCACGCAACTTCGCGTACGGCATCCGGCTGCTGCCCACCGACAAGCGGCACGCGATGTCCGCGCTGTACGCGTTCTCCCGGCGCGTCGACGACATCGGCGACGGCACGCTCCCGCCCGAGGCGAAGCTCGTCCGGCTGGAGGAGACCCGCGCCCTCCTCGGACGCGTCCGCGCCGAAGAGGTCGACGAGGACGACACCGACCCGGTCGCCGTCGCCCTCGCGCACGCCGCGCGCCGCTTCCCCATCCCGCTCGGCGGACTTGACGAACTCATCGACGGGGTCCTGATGGACGTCCGCGGCCAGGAGTACGAGACCTGGGACGACCTCAAGGTCTACTGCCGCTGCGTGGCCGGGGCCATCGGCCGCCTCTCGCTCGGCGTGTTCGGCACCGCCGGCACCGCGGGCCTCGGCGCACACGACGCCGCACGCGCCGACGAGTACGCCGACACCCTCGGCCTCGCCCTGCAACTCACCAACATCCTGCGCGACGTTCGCGAGGACGCCGCCAACGGACGGACCTACCTGCCCGCCGAGGACCTCGCCAAGTTCGGCTGTTCCGAAGGCTTCCGCGGCGACCGGGCCCCCGCCGGCTCCGACTTCGCCGGGCTCGTCCACCACGAAGTCCGCCGCGCCCGGGCCCTGTTCGTCGAGGGCTACCGGCTGCTGCCCATGCTCGACCGGCGCAGCGGCGCCTGCGTGGCCGCCATGGCCGGGATCTACCGCCGCCTCCTCGACCGCATCGAACGCGAGCCCGAGGCCGTCCTGCGCGGCCGCGTCTCGCTGCCGACGCACGAGAAGGCGTACGTCGCCGTACGGGGCCTGTCGGGACTCGACGCGCGCACCATCTCGCGCCAGAGCACGCGGAGGCGGATCTGATGCACCGCACCACGGCCCCCGCCGCGCCCGCCGCCCGGGCAACCACCCGGGGCACCGCCGCGTCTTCCCCGTCGGGCTCCGCCGGACACGCCCCCGCGGGGGAGGGCTCATGAGCGGCAGCGACCAGCGCGCCGACCAGCGCACCGACGACCGCGCCGACGACCGCGCCGTCGTCGTGGGCGGCGGACTCGCCGGAGTCACCGCCGCGCTCGAACTCGCCGACGCCGGACTGCGCGTCACCCTGCTGGAAGGACGCCCGCGGCTCGGCGGACTCGCCTTCTCCTTCAAACGCGGCGACCTCACCGTCGACAACGGCCAGCACGTCTACCTGCGCTGCTGCACCGCCTACCGCTGGTTCCTCGACCGCGTCGACGGCGCGGACCTCGCCCCGCTCCAGGACCGCCTCGACGTCCCCGTCCTCGACGTCGCCCACCCGCGCGGCCCCCGCCTCGGCCGGCTCCGCCGCAGCGCCCTGCCCGTGCCCCTGCACCTCGCCGGGTCGCTCGCCCGCTACCCGCACCTCTCCCTCGCCGAACGGGCCTCCGTCGGACGCGCCGCCCTCGCGCTGCGCCGCCTCGACCCCGCCGACCCGGCCCTCGACGGCCTCGACTTCGCCACCTGGCTCGGCCGCTACGGCCAGTCCCCGCGCACCATCGAGGCCCTGTGGGACCTCGTCGGCATCGCCACGCTCAACGCCACCGCCGAGCAGTCCTCCCTCGGCCTGGCCGCCATGGTCTTCAAGACCGGCCTGCTCTCCGAGAACGGCGCCGCCGACATCGGCTGGGCCAAGGTCCCGCTCGGCGACCTCCACGACACCCTCGCCCGCAAGGCGCTCGACGCGGCCGGAGTACGCACCGAACTGCGCACCCGCGTCACCGCCGTCTCCCGCACCGGGGAAGGCAACTGGCGGGTCGACACCGAGGCGGAGTCCCTCGGCGCCGGCACCGTCGTCCTCGCCGTCCCGCAGCGCGAGGCGCACGCCCTGCTGCCCGCCGGGGCCCTCGCGGACCCCGACAAGCTCCTGGACATCGGCACCGCCCCCATCCTCAACGTCCACGTCGTCTACGACCGCAAGGTGCTCAAGCGGCCCTTCTTCGCGGCCCTCGGCTCCCCCGTCCAGTGGGTTTTCGACCGCACCGACGCCTCCGGCCTCACCGACGGCGGCCAGTACCTCGCCCTGTCCCAGTCGGTCGCCCAGGACGACATCGACGAGCCCGTCACGGTCCTGCGCGCCAAGTACCTGCCCGAGCTGGAACGGCTGCTGCCCGCCGCGCGCGGCGCGAAGGTACGGGACTTCTTCGTGACCCGGGAACGGACCGCGACCTTCGCCCCCGCCCCCGGGGTCGGCCGGCTGCGCCCCGGACCGCGGACCGACACGCCGGGGCTGTACCTCGCCGGTGCATGGACCGCGACGGGCTGGCCCGCGACCATGGAGGGTGCCGTCCGCAGCGGCCTCGGCGCGGCACACACCGCGCTCGCAGCCCTCGGCCGCCCCCGCGAACACCCGCTGCAGGAGGCGGTATGACGACCGGCACCAGCACCACCGCCACAGGCACAGCACGCACAGCACGTACAGGAACCAGAGGAGAGCCAGTGAACCCGGGGAACCCGGCTGTCGAGAACACGGCTGCCAGTGTGGGCACGGCCGCAGCGAGCACGGAGAAGGCGGACACGCTCGCCCTCCTGGAACGCGGCCGCACGCTGTCGACTCCCGTGCTCCGCGCCGCCGTAGACCGGCTCGCGGCGCCCATGGACACCGTCGCCGCCTACCACTTCGGCTGGATCGACGCCGACGGCAACGCGGCGGACGGCGACGGCGGCAAGGCCGTCCGCCCCGCCCTCGCCCTGCTCTCCGCCGAAGCCGCGGGCGCCGCCGCCGAGGTCGGCATCCCCGGCGCCGTCGCCGTGGAGCTCGTCCACAACTTCTCCCTCCTGCACGACGACCTGATGGACGGCGACGAGCAGCGCCGCCACCGCGACACCGTGTGGAAGGTCCACGGCCCCGCCCTGGCCATCCTCGTCGGCGACGCCCTCTTCGCCCTCGCCAACGAGGTCCTGCTGGAACTGGGCACCGTCGAGGCGGGCCGGGCCGCCCGCCGCCTGACCACCGCCAGCCGCAAGCTCATCGACGGCCAGGCACAGGACATCTCCTACGAGCACCGCGAGCGCGTCAGCGTCGAGGAGTGCCTGGAGATGGAGGGCAACAAGACCGGCGCCCTCCTCGCCTGCGCGGTCTCCATCGGCGCCGTCCTCGGCGGCGCCGACGACCGCACCGCCGACAAGCTGGAGGAGTACGGCTACCACCTCGGCCTCGCCTTCCAGGCCGTCGACGACCTCCTCGGCATCTGGGGCGACCCGGAGGCGACCGGCAAGCAGACCTGGAGCGACCTGCGCCAGCGCAAGAAGTCCCTGCCCGTCGTCGCCGCCCTCGCCGCCGGCGGACCCGCCTGCGAGGAGCTCGGCCGGCTGCTCGCCGCCGACGCCAAGAGCAACGACTTCGAGAACTTCTCGGAAGAGGAGTTCGCGGCCCGCGCGGCGCTCATCGAAGCCGCCGGCGGGCGCCAGTGGACCGCCGACGAGGCACGCCGCCAGCACGCGGTCGCGATCCGCGCCCTGGACGACGTCGACATGCCGCAGCGGGTCCGCGACCAGCTCGTCGCCCTCGCCGACTTCGTCGTCGTGCGCAAGAGGTGATCGCCACCCGGCAGCGGATATGACGCCGGTCGCCGGCCGGCGCCGCCCCACGTGAGGCGCGCACCGGCCGACGGCAGACCCCAGCACAGCAGAGGACAGACTGCAGACTGCGACGGAGGGGAAGCCATGACTGCGACGACCGACGGCGGCGGTGCGATGGCCGGCGGCGCCGATCCGGAACACGACGGCGCGCCGGGCCCGGCCGGATCCGCGAAGACGGCGGGCCCGCCCGCCGGCCCCGGAGCCCCGCCGGGCCACGGCACGGCCGGACTGCTGCGCGGAATCCAGGACGCCACCGACCGGGCCACCCGCAACCTGCTGGAACGCCAGGACCCGGCGGGCTGGTGGAAGGGCGACCTGGAGACCAACGTCACCATGGACGCCGAGGACCTGCTCCTGCGGCAGTTCCTCGGCATCCGCGACGAGGCCACCACCCGCGCCGCCGCCCTGTTCATCCGCGGCGAGCAGCGGGACGACGGCACCTGGGCCACCTTCCACGGCGGCCCCCCGGACCTCTCCGCCACCATCGAGGCGTACGTCGCCCTGCGCCTCGCCGGAGACGCGCCCGACACCCCCCACATGAGCCGCGCCTCGGCGTGGATCCGCGCCCACGGGGGCATCGCCGCAGCCCGGGTCTTCACCCGGATCTGGCTGGCCCTCTTCGGCTGGTGGAAGTGGGAGAACCTGCCCGAACTCCCGCCCGAACTGCTCTTCCTGCCCTCCTGGGTACCGCTCAACATCTACGACTTCGGCTGCTGGGCCCGCCAGACCATCGTCCCGCTCACCGTGGTCTCCGCCCTGCGCCCCGTCCGGCCCGCCCCCTTCGCCCTGGACGAGCTGCACGCCGACGCCCGCAACCCCAGCCCCGCAGTCCGGCCGGCGCCGCTGACCAGCTGGGACGGCGCCTTCCAGCGCATGGACAAGGCCCTGCACGTCTACCGGCGGTTCGCCCCGAAGGCCCTGCGCAAGGCCGCGATGGCCAGCGCGGCCCGCTGGATCGTCGAGCGGCAGGAGAACGACGGCTGCTGGGGCGGGATCCAGCCGCCCGCCGTGTACTCCGTCATCGCCCTGCACCTGCTCGGCTACGACCTGGGCCACCCGGTGATGCGGGCCGGTCTGGAATCCCTCGACCGGTTCGCGGTGTGGCGCGAGGACGGCGCCCGCATGATCGAAGCCTGCCAGTCCCCGGTGTGGGACACCTGCCTGGCCGCCATCGCCCTCGCCGACGCCGGCGTCCGCCCCGACCACCCGGCCCTGGTCAAGGCCGCGGACTGGATGCTCGGCGAGGAGATCCGGCGCAGCGGCGACTGGGCCGTCCGCAGGCCCGGACTGGCCCCCGGCGGCTGGGCGTTCGAGTTCCACAACGACAACTACCCCGACATCGACGACACCGCCGAGGTGGTCCTGGCCCTGCGCCGGATCGCCCACCCCGACCCGGCGAGGGTCGAGGGCGCCATCGCCCGCGGCGTCTCGTGGAACCTCGGCATGCAGTCGCGCAACGGTGCCTGGGGCGCCTTCGACGCCGACAACACCAGCACCCTGCCCAACCGGCTGCCCTTCTGCGACTTCGGCGAGGTCATCGACCCGCCCTCCGCCGACGTCACCGCCCACGTGGTGGAGATGCTGGCGGTCGAGGGCCGGGCCGGCGACCCCCGGACCCGCCGCGGCATCGCCTGGCTGCTCGCCGAACAGGAGCCGGACGGCGGCTGGTTCGGCCGCTGGGGCACCAACTACGTGTACGGCACGGGCTCGGTCCTCCCGGCCCTGGCGGCCGCCGGGATCGCCCCGTCCCACCCCGCCGTCCGGCGGGCCGTGCGCTGGCTGGAATCCGTACAGAACGACGACGGCGGCTGGGGCGAGGACCAGCGCTCCTACCAGGACCGCTCCTGGGCCGGGCGGGGCGCCTCCACCCCCTCGCAGACCGCGTGGGCGCTGATGGCCCTGCTGTCGGCCGGGGAACGCGGGAGCAAGGCCGTCGAGCGGGGCCTCGCACACCTGGTGGACACCCAGCGCGCCGACGGCACCTGGGACGAACCGCACTTCACCGGCACCGGCTTCCCCTGGGACTTCTCCATCAACTACCACCTGTACCGGCAGGTGTTCCCCCTCACCGCCCTCGGCCGCTACCTCTACGGTGAACCCTTCGGCCCCGCCGGACGCCACCCCACCGCGGCCGCCGCCCTCGCCGAGGACTCGTGATGGGCGCCCCCCGGGACCGGCCCCCGCCCGCACCGCTGCTGATCGCCTGCGCCCTGCGCATCGAGCGGGCGGCGCTGCGCGGCGCCGCCCGCGGCGCGGGCGACTGCGGCACGGTCCTGCGCACCGGCATGGGGCCGCGCGCCGCCGAACGCGCCGTCACCCGCGCGCTGGAGCGGCCGGGGATGGCGGGGGCCGCCGTCCTCGCGACCGGTTTCTGTGCCGGACTGGTCCCCGGCATGCACCCCGGCGACCTCGTCGTCGCCGACGAGACCCGGGACCCGCACGGGACCGTCCCGTGCACCGGTACCCGCCTGCTCGCCGAGGCGCTGGCGCTGGCCCTGCCGGGCCGGACCGTGCACACCGGCGCGCTGACCGGATCCGACCACGTCGTCCGCGGCCAGGAACGCGCGCAGCTGCGCGCCACCGGCGCCGTAGCGGTCGACATGGAGTCCGCGGCCACCCTGTGGGCCGCCACCCGGGCCGCCGGCGCCCCCTCCGGGGAGGTACGCCCCGTTGCGGCCGTCCGGGTGATCGTGGACGCTCCGGAGCACGAGCTCGTCCGCATCGGCACCGTCCGCGGTGGAATATCGGCCTTCCGCGTACTGCGTGCCCTACTGCCCGCGTTCCATGACTGGCACCGTTCTTCGCTGCTCCCCAGGAGGTGAGCCAGATGGCCATGCCGCTGCGACAGTCCATCAGGGTCGGGACCTATCTTCTCGAACAGAAGCTCCGCAAGCGTGAGAAGTTCCCGCTGATCGTCGAGCTGGAGCCGCTCTACGCCTGCAACCTGGCCTGCGAGGGGTGCGGGAAGATCCAGCACCCGGCCGGAGTCCTCAAGCAGCGCATGCCGGTGGCCCAGGCCGTCGGCGCCGTGCTGGAGTCAGGGGCCCCGATGGTGTCCATCGCGGGGGGCGAACCCCTGATGCACCCGCAGATCCACGAGATCGTCCGCCAGCTGGTGGCCAGGCGGAAGTACGTCTTCCTCTGCACCAACGCGATGCTGCTCCGCAAGAAGATCGAGAAATTCACCCCGTCCCCCTATTTCGCGTTCGCCGTCCACATCGACGGGCTCCGCGAACGCCACGACGAATCGGTGGCCAAGGAGGGCGTCTTCGACGAGGCGGTCGCGGCCATCAAGGAGGCCAAGCGGCGCGGATTCCGGGTGACGACCAACTCCACCTTCTTCAACACCGACACCCCGCAGACCATCATCGAGGTGCTGAACTACCTCAATGACGACCTCCGGGTCGACGAGATGATGATCTCGCCCGCCTACGCCTACGAAAAGGCCCCTGACCAGGAACACTTCCTCGGCGTCGAACAGACCCGCGAACTGTTCAAGAAGGCTTTCGCGGGCGGCAACCGGCGGCGCTGGCGGCTGAACCACTCCCCGCTCTTCCTCGACTTCCTGGAAGGCAAGGCCGATTTCCCCTGCACGGCCTGGGCGATTCCGAATTACTCCCTCTTCGGCTGGCAGCGCCCCTGCTACCTGATGAGCGACGGATACGTCCCGACGTACCGGGAACTGGTCGACGAGACCGACTGGAGCAAGTACGGCCGCGGCAAGGACCCGCGCTGCGCGAACTGCATGGCGCACTGCGGCTACGAGCCCACCGCCGTCCTCGCCACCATGGGCTCCCTCAAGGAGTCCCTGCGCGCGGCCCGGGAGACGATCGGCGGCAACCGGGGCGCCTCGTCATGACCGCCGGGCAGGGGGGCGGCGGGGGCTTCGACCTCGGCGCCCTGCTCGCCGAGCGCGGGGGCGAGCGCTACGAGCTGCACTCCCGCCACCTCAACCACCAGCTGCCCCGCATGCTGCACACCATCGGCTTCGACAAGGTGTACGTACGTGCCGAGGGAGCCCACTTCTGGGACGCCGAGGGCAACGACTACCTCGACATGCTGGCCGGCTTCGGGGTCATGGGCCTGGGCCGGCACCACCCGGTCGTCCGCCGGGCCCTGCACGACGTCCTGGACGCCCAGCTCGCCGACCTGACCCGGTTCGACTGCCAGCCGCTGCCCGGTCTGCTCGCCGAGAAGCTGCTCTCGTACAGCCCGCACCTGGACCGGGTCTTCTTCGGCAACAGCGGCACCGAGGCGGTGGAGACGGCCCTGAAGTTCGCCCGGTACGCCACCGGCCGGCCCAGGATCCTCTACTGCGACCACGCCTTCCACGGGCTCACCACCGGCTCGCTCTCGGTCAACGGCGAAGCCGGGTTCCGGGACGGCTTCGCCCCGCTGCTGCCCGACACCAAGATCGCCCTCGGGGACCTGGACGCCCTCGGGCGCGAGCTGCGGCGGGGCGACGTGGCGGCCCTCGTCGTGGAGCCGGTCCAGGGCAAGGGGGTGCTCGCCGCGCCCCCCGGATTCCTGCGCGCCGCACAGGAGCTGCTCCACCGCCACAAGGCGCTGCTGATCGCCGACGAGGTGCAGACCGGACTCGGCCGGACCGGTGATTTCTACGCGTACCAACACGAGCCGGGCGTCGAGCCCGATCTGGTGTGCGTGGCCAAGGCCCTGTCGGGCGGCTACGTGCCGGTCGGCGCGACCCTGGGCAAGGACTGGATCTTCCAGCGCGTGTACTCGTCGATGGACCGCGTGCTCGTCCACTCGGCGAGCTTCGGGTCCAACGCGCAGGCGATGGCGGCGGGCCTGGCGGTGCTGAGCGTCATGGACGACGAGCAGCTGACCGCCAACGCGCGGGCCATGGGCGACCTGTTGCGCGGGCGGCTCGCCGCGCTCGTGGACGAGTACGAGCTGCTGCACGAGGTGCGCGGGCGCGGGCTGATGATCGGCATCGAGTTCGGCCGGCCCTCCTCGCTCGGCCTGCGCAGCCGCTGGGCGATGCTCCAGGCGGCCCGCAAGGGGCTGTTCGCGCAGATGGTCGTGGTGCCGCTGCTGCGCAAGCACCGGATCCTCACCCAGGTCTCCGGAGACCACCTGGAGGTCATCAAGCTCATCCCGCCGCTGATCGTGGACGAGCGGGACGTGGACCGGTTCGTCGGGGCCTTCCGCGAGGTCATGGACGAGGCGCACGGCGGGGGCTCCCTCATGTGGGACTTCGGCCGGACGCTGGTGAAGCAGGCCGTCGGCAACCGCTGACGGCCCGCCGGTCACCCCCTACGGTTCCAGCAGCCGCTCCCGCAGCCGGAACAGGGTCTCGGGCGCGAGCCCGAGACCCTCGGCGAGGTAGCGGTCCACCCCGCCCCACTCCTCCTCGATGGTGGCGTACGCCGCCTCCAGGTACTCGGCGCGCGCGTCGAAGAGCGGCGCCAGCAGCTCCATCACCTCGGGCGAGCGGGCCTCGGCCGCGTCGCTGCCCCGGCGCACCCGGTAGCGGCGGTGCGGGGCGTTCGACTCCAGGTAGTCCGCCACGATCGCCCCGCGCTCGACGCCGAGGGCCAGCAGCGTGACGGCGATCGACAGGCCGGCCCGGTCCTTGCCCGCCGCGCAGTGCATCAGCGCCGGCACGCTGTCCTCGGCCAGGGCGTGCACGACCCGGCCGTGCTCCGCGGTGCGCGTACGGATCATCGTGCGGTACGAGTTCGCCATGCGGGCGGCCGCCCTGCCCTCGCCGAGCACGGACCGCAGCTGGGCCAGGTCGCCGTCGCGGACCATCTTCCAGAACTCCCGTCCGTCGGCCGGATCGGACAGCGGGATGTTCACGTAGCGCACCCCCGGCAGCACCACGTCCGGCCCCTCCAGGGCGTGGTCGGCGCGGTTGCGGAAGTCGAAGACGGTGTGGAGGCCGAGCGAAGCGAGGAACTCTGCTCCGGTTTCGGTGGCATGCGCGAGATGTCCGCTTCGGAAGAGTCGTCCCGACCTGACCCTCCGTCCGTCGACGGTCGGCAACCCGCCCACGTCACGGAAATTACGCACTCCCGTCAGCTCCGGTTCAGGTTCGGGCCGCGCCGGAAGGGGCTGGGGTATCTGCTGGGTCACGGGTACTCCTCCGCGTCGCTGGGGTGTCCGAATTACGCCGGTTGGGAACAACTTGCCATACGTGGAGGCGAGATCGCGCCAGGCCCCGTGAGCCAGATCATACGGTGACCGTCTGTGCCCGATCGCGAAATCCGAATTCCCATGCCAGGGCCGTTGTTGGTGGTTCGGAATGGACAGAGGGTGACCGGAATTCCGTCGGTCCCTCATACCTGCGATTCCGTCAGGGAATTCGTGGCTTGTTGCCTGCGGACCCGCTCGATTACCTTCACGACCGATCCGGGTGGACCGCCTAATCCTGCCGCCGCCCGGGAACCGCACCCGACTATCGACGCGCGCGGCAGGAGCGGGGGAACCAGGTAGGCCGCCGGACCGGATCCTTCTTCCGGGACGGCTCGGGGTGAAGCCGGACACGTCCCCGACGTGCACGGCCGGACATCTCCAGTCCGAACCCGACAGCTCACCTCGCAGGCGACGGAGAGGAATTCGCCATGCCCGGAAAGGGTAAGCACCGCCGCCCGAAGTCCCGCTCCATGTCACGTGGTTTCGCCGCCGCGGGCACCGGCGGCGCGGCCCTCGCGCTGCCGCTGATGGGTGCCACCGGCGCCCAGGCCGCGGCCCCCTCGACGGCCCCGGCCGCCGTCCCCGCGCAGGCCCCGCAGGCTCCGGCCGCCGTCCAGGCCGCACCGGCCGCGGCTCCCGCCGCCGCGCCGACGGTCTACACGGTCGTCTCCGGCGACTACCTGTCGAAGATCGCCGCCGAGCGTCACCTCACCGGCGGCTGGGAGCAGCTCTACGCCGACAACCGCGAGGCGGTCGGCGCCGACCCCTCCCTCATCCACCCCGGTCTGAAGCTGACCCTCGGCGCCCCGGGCGCGAAGTCCGGCGCGCCGGCCCCCGCGAAGGAGCAGGCGGCGCCCCCGGCTTCGGCGCAGGGCTCCGGCTCCGAGGCGGGCTCCGGTGACCGCCCCGCCAAGACCGAGCGCTCCTCGAGCCGTCCTGCGGCGTCCGGCGAGGACTCCTCCGCCCGCGCCAAGGCGCCCAAGAAGTCCGCGCCGGAACAGAAGGCCCCCGCCGCCGGGCAGGCCGAGCAGTCCGCGCCCTCGAAGAGCGCCGGATTCGTGGCGCCCGTCGGCGGCGGCGTCTCCACCGCGTACCGCATGGGCGGCAGCATGTGGTCCTCCGGCTACCACACCGGCGTCGACTTCATGGCGAGCACCGGCACCACCGTCAAGGCCGTCGGCGCGGGCACCGTCGTCTCCGCCGGCTCCGGCGGTTCGTACGGCAACGAGGTCGTCATCAAGCACGCCGACGGCAAGTACTCCCAGTACGCGCACCTCTCCTCGCTGTCCGTCTCGGCCGGGCAGACCGTCACCGCCGGCCAGCGCGTCGGCCTCTCCGGCGCGACCGGCAACGTGACCGGCCCGCACCTCCACTTCGAGATCCGCACCGGTCCTTCCTACGGCTCGGACATCGACCCGCTGGCCTACCTCCGGTCGAAGGGCGTCAGCCTCTGACGGCAGCCGCCGCCGGGCACGGACGCTCGTGGGGCCGGGACCCGAGGGGGGTCCCGGCCCCACGTGTACTTATTCCTTATCTCCCGCGTGGTATAGATCACGGTCCGTCAACCCCTCATTACGTTGGCGTAGGTTGGTTGCGGCGGTGAAGGATGTGTTCCCGTGGCAGCGACGACGACGACACTCAAGACCAT
This sequence comes from Streptomyces sp. NPDC006512, assembly GCF_040611935.1. NCBI lineage: Bacteria > Bacillati > Actinomycetota > Actinomycetes > Kitasatosporales > Streptomycetaceae > Streptomyces > Streptomyces sp. NPDC006512. Next base: position 96,738 of record NZ_JBEXPG010000030.1, read on the forward strand.
CGGCTCGTACGCGGCGATCGGGGACAGCTTCACCGAAGGCGTGGGGGACCCGGGACCCGGGGATTCCTATCTCGGCTGGGCGGACCGGCTCGCCGTACTCCTCGCCGATCAGCGCGACGAACACGACTTCCGTTACGCGAATCTGGCCGTGCGGGGGAAGATCCTCGACCAGATCGTGGCCGACCAGGTGCCCAGGGCCAAGGCCCTCGCGCCGGACCTCGTGACCTTCTGCGCGGGCGGCAACGACATCATCCGTCCCGGCAGCGACCCGGACGACGTGGCGGCGCGGTTCGAGGCGGCCGTGGCCGACCTCACCGGCTCCGTGGGCCTCGTCATGATCACGACCGGTTTCGACACCCGGGGCGTACCGGTGCTCAAGCACCTCCGGGGCAAGGTGGCCACGTACAGCGCACACGTGCGCGCCATCGCCGACCGCTACGACTGCCCGGTCCTCGACCTGTGGTCGCTGCGCTCCGTGCAGGACCGGCGGGCCTGGGACGGCGACCGGCTGCACCTCTCTCCCGAGGGGCACACCCGCGTCGCGCTGCGCGCCGCGCAGGTGCTCGGCTACGCGGTGCCGGCCGACCCGGACCAGCCGTGGCCGCCGACGCCGCCGCGCGGATCGGTGGACGTCACCCGCGACAACATCCAGTGGGCGCGCGAGCACCTCGTGCCCTGGATCGGACGGCGACTGCGCGGGGAGTCCTCCGGCGACCACGTCGAGGCCAAGCGCCCCGACCTGCTGCCGCTGTAGGACCTGCCGGGGCCGGGATCCCGGCCCCGGCTCCGGCGGGGCGGAATCCTCGCGGGCCGGTGCGCGTTGGAAGGTCGTGTACGTACTACCGTGCCACCCCGACCCGCACCCTCTTCAGGAGGCGCCTTGACCGGCTCCCTTCCCCTGCGTCCCCGGCTGCGCGCCCTGCGGCCCGAAGCCTTCGGCGCGGACCCGTCCGGCGCGCGGCTGGCGCGGATCCAGCGTTCGCCGAACTTCGCGGACGGCGCCTTCCAGAACCCGGTGAAGGCCCAGACCAGGCCCTCCGGGTCGATGGCCGAGTTCGCCAAGATCTACTTCCACAAGGAACAGCGGGTCAGGCGCAGCCCCGGCGCGCCGATCCCCGTCTACCCGACCACCCTGGCCGAACTGGCGAAGCCGCCGGTCAGCGGCCTGCGCGTGACGTGGATGGGCCACTCCAGCGTGCTCACGGAGATCGACGGGCGCCGGGTCCTCTTCGACCCGGTCTGGGGCGACCGCTGCTCGCCCTTCCCCTTCGCCGGGCCCAAGCGGCTGCACCCCGTGCCGGTCCCGCTCGCCTCGCTGGGCGAGGTCGACGTCGTGGTGATCTCCCACGACCACTACGACCACCTCGACCTGCCGACGATCAAGGCGCTGGCCGGCACGGACACCGTCTTCGCCGTCCCGCTGGGCGTCGGCGCCCACCTGGAGCGCTGGGGCGTGCGGCCCGACCGGCTGCGCGAGCTGGACTGGAACGAGGCCACCGAGGTCGCCGGGCTCACCCTCACGGCCACCCCGGCCCAGCACTTCTGCGGGCGCGGCCTGCGCAACCAGCAGTCCACCCTGTGGGCCTCCTGGGTCGTCGCGGGCGAGGAGCACCGGGTCTTCCACAGCGGCGACACCGGCTACTTCACGGGCTTCAAGGAGATCGGCGCCGCCCACGGCCCCTTCGACGCCACGATGATCCAGATCGGTGCCTACTCCGAGTACTGGCCCGACATCCACATGACGCCGGAGGAGGGCATGCGCGCCCACCTCGACCTCCAGGGCGGCACCCCGCGCGGCACGATGCTGCCGATCCACTGGGGCACCTTCAACCTGGCCCTGCACCCGTGGGACGAGCCCGGCGAAGGCACCGTCGCCGCCGCCGGGGCGGCCGGGGCCGCCATCGCGCTGCCCATCCCGGGCCAGCCCTTCGAACCCGGCGCCGCCGACGCCCCGGCCGAGGCCTGGTGGCGGCCCTTCGTCGCGGCGGGCGCGGCCCCGCCGGCCCGGCCCGCGGCCTCCGTACCGACGCGGCCGAAGGCCACGGCCGCCGAAGCCGGGCGGGCCGAGCCGGAGGCGGTGGGGTCCTAGGGCCTGTCGTCAAACTCCCGTCGTCGCCCGGAGGGCGGCCCTGCGGCGTCTGGTGCGTGCTCTCGGTGCGCCGGGCGGAAGCCCGCGTAC
>NZ_JBEXPG010000031.1:0-98033 GCF_040611935.1 Streptomyces sp. NPDC006512
CCGGGCCGGGCCCGTCGGCGCCGGGTGCGGACGGCGGCCCGCCGCAGCGGGCGGCGGGCCCGCTGGAAGCCGCCGGGCACCGGGATGCCGCGGGCGGCGTACGGCGCGAGGCGGCGGGCCCGGCCGGCGCGCCCGGCCCGGCCTTGCCCGCGGCGGGTCCGGTCGCAGGCGACGGCCCGGAAGGGGCGGGTGGCCGCCTCGCACGGGTGGCCGATGCCCTCGGGGCGGACCCGGCCGCGCCGCTGCCGGAGGTGGCCCGCAAGCTGGCGTTCGCGCTGCTGGGCGATCCGCGGCGGGCGTACGGGGAGGACGTACGGGCCGGGCTGACGGAGCTGCCCGCGCTCCGGGTCCTCGTACTCGACCGGCTGGACGCCCTCGCCGCGGGCGATCCGCCCGCCGGGGTCCGGCTGTTCGCCCGTACCGGGCTGCGGCTGGGGGCCGCGGAGGCGGTACCGCACCTGCGCCTGTGCGCGCGGGCCGCCGAGGTGACGCGGGACGAGCCGGACCGGGTCGTCGCCCTCGACACCCTGCTCCGGGCCTGCGGGGTCTCCCTGTACGCCGAACCGCTGGTGCTGCGCACGGGGATGCGGCTCGTGTGGGACGGGGACCCGCCCGGGGCGGACGAGGCCCTGCTGGTGCTGGCGACGACGGGCGCGCCGGTCCACCGGGACGCGGGCACCTGGGAGCTGCTCGCGCAGGCCGCGACCCGGGCCCCGGCGGGGGATCCGACGGCGGCGGACCTCGCGCGGGAGGTCCTGGACCGGTTCGGGGCGGAACTCCCCGACCGGCTGCGGCAGGCCCTGCGGGCGACGGCGGAGGCAGCGGCCGGGACCGGAACCCCTGCCCGGACCGGAACGCCGGCGGCGGCCGGGGCGACGCCCGCCCCCGTACGGCAGGCCGCTCCCCCGCCGCGGGAACCCGGACCCGGGACCCGGGAGCACGCCCTCGCGCTCGCCGCCGCCCGGCTGCTGGCGCCGGACCCGCCCGACCCGGCCGCGGTGCGGGCGCTGATCGACAGCGAGGACGCCGCGCTGCTGGCCGCGTACCGGCAGGCGGCGCGGGACCCCCGGGTCGGGGAGCTGCTGCGCCGTTCGCCGCGCTACCTCGCGGGCTGCTTCGCCGTGTGGTCCTCGCATCCGCAGGCGGGCCCGCGCTGGCAGGAGACCCGGGAGGACCTGCTGTCCGGCGTGCTCCGGGCCGCCGTACGGGACCTGCCGCCCGCGGCGCTCGCCGAAGCCGAGGAGGAACTGGCGGGGCTCGGCGGGCGCCGGGCGGAGGAGTTCCGTGCCTGGTGCCGCCCGAAGCCCTTCGCCCGGCTGCGCGCCGGGCTGCGCGCCCGGCTGTCCGGAACCGGGCGCCGCCGGCTCCCGCCCGCCCCCGCACCGGAGCGCGGCACCGCGGCCGCCGCCCCCGACGGCCCGGCCGGCGCGGACTGGGCCGGGATCACCCCCCGCCGCCGGAACCCCGAGCGGGACGGGCCCGCCACGTAACGCCCCCGGCGGCGGGCCCGGGCCCGCCCCGGGCCGGCCGGCCAGCCCGGTGTGCTGCCGTCCCGGTGGGACCGGGCGGGCGGAGCCCGGGGCTCCTACTCAGCGGCCCCGCAAGGGATCTGAGCATCCGTACTCAGGCCGCGGCGCGGCCGCCTTGTCATCGTGAGGGCATGCTCATTCAGCCCTGTGATCCGCCTCCGCGCGCCGGGATAACCGCCGTCGGCAGCCTGTTGCCGGGGGACGTCCTGACCTCCGACGACCTCCAGCGGGAAGTGGCCCGCCCCGGCGGTCTCGCGCTGCCGCCGGGGATCCTGACCAAGGCCACCGGAATCGTCTCCCGCCGCGTCGCGGCCGAGGGGGTGTACGCGTCCACGCTGGCCGCGGGCGCGGCCCGCCGGGCCCTGGACTCCGCCGGTCTGACCCCGCACGACGTGGACCTGCTGGTGTTCGCCTCGGCGTCCCGGGACATGGTCGAGCCGGCCACCGCGCACATCGTGCAGGCCGAACTCGGCTCTCGGGCCCACGCCCTGGACGTGACGAACGCCTGCAACAGCTTCGTCAACGGCATCGACCTCGCCCGGACGATGGTCCTCGCCGGGCGGGCGCACCGGGCCCTGGTGGTCACCGGGGAGACCCCGAGCCGGGCCGTGCGGAAGGCTCCGGCGGACTTCGCGGAGTTCCGCGACGGGTTCGCGGGCTACACCTTCGGCGATGCCGGGGCGGCCGTGGTCGTGGAGGCCGTGGAGCGGGGCGGGATCCTCGACGTGGACACCGAGACGCATTCGGAGCACTGGGAGGTCGGGGGCATCCCGGGCGGCGGTTCGCGGCACCCGCGGGGGGACTCGTACACGTACTTCCAGGGCGACGGCCACGAGTTGCGCGGGGTGTTCGAGAAGGTGGGCACCGCGGTCGTCGACCGGACGCTGCACCGGGCGGGCACGGACTGGGACGGCTTCGCGAAGGTGCTCGTGCACCAGGTGACGGTGCCCTACCTGGAGCGGTTCGCGGAGCTGACGGGGGTGCCCGCCGAGAAGCTGGTGGTCACGGTCCCGGAGCTCGGGAACGTGGCGAGCGCGAGCATCGGGGTGCAGCTGGACCGGGTGTTCGCCGCACTGGCCCCGGGCGAGCGGGTGCTGTTCGTCGGTCTCGGCGGCGGGATCAGCATCATGACGATGGTCTGGGAGAAGTCGTGAGCGCCCGCATGTGGGTGGTGGTGCCCGCGCACGAGGAGGAGCTCCGGCTGGCCGGGACGCTGCGGGCGCTGGCCGCGCAGCGGGACCGGGACTTCACCCTGCTGGTCGTGGACAACGCCTCGGCGGACGGCACCGGGGACATCGCGCGGGCGTTCGCGGCGGACGCGCCGTTCCCGGTGGAGGTCATCGAGGAGCCGGACAAGGGGGTCGGCTCGGCCGTGGACACCGGTTTCCGGTACGCGATCGCGCGCGGTGCGAGCCTGCTGGCCCGGACGGACGCCGACTGTCTGCCCCGGCCCGGCTGGACGGGCGCGGCGCGGGCCGCGCTGCGGGAGCGGCCGGGGCTGGTGTGCGGGCGGATCGTCGCGCGGGGCGACGAGCACGGCCCGCTCGGCCGGGCCGTGTTCGCGGGCCTGGTCTCGGTGGCGGCGCTGTTCGGGCGGCTGCGGCCCGGGCACGCCCGCCGCAACGGCTACCGGGCCCCGTACCGGATGCACGCGGGGAACAACATGGCGATCACCGCCGAGCTGTACCTGGCCGTCGGCGGGATGCCCCGGCGCCCCTCCCCCACGGACCGGCTCTTCCTCAACGCCGTGCGCCGCCACACCGACCGCATCAGCCGCTGCCGGTCGATGGTCGTGGAGAACTCCACGCGCCGGATCAGGGCGTACGGGATCGCCGGCACGGCCCGCTGGTACCTCGACCAGGGCAGCGGCGCGCACGGAACGGACCCGCGCTGATGCTGGACCGGCTCGGACACGCGCTGCGTTCCCGGCCCGAGCGGCCGGCGGTCCTGGCCCCGAGCCGTACGGGCGCCACCCGGGTGCGTGCCACCCGGGGCGAACTCGCCGACCTGGCCGACGCGTACGCCGCCGCGCTGCACGCGCGCGGCCTGCGGGCCGGGGACACCGTCGGGGTGGCGGTACGGCCCGGGCCGCGCGCCCTTGCGGTGCTGCTGGCCCTGTGGCGGCTCGGGCTGCGCGGCGCGGTCCTCGACCCGGGGGCCGGGGCGGAGGTGCTGCGGGCCCGGCTCGCGCTGGCCCGGCCCGGCCTGGTGCTCGCCGACGCGGCCGCGCAGGCGGTAGCGGGGTGGGCCCGGCCGCTGGCCCGCCGGTCGGGGCTGGAGCTGCCGGAGCTGTCCGGTCTGGGGCCGGTGGCCACCGTCGGCCGCCGGCTGCCGGGGTGTGCGCCCGCGCTGGAGTCGGGGGCGCCCCGGACCGGGGTGCCGGCCGCCCGGGACGCGGACGGCGACGCGGTGATCGTGTTCACCTCGGGCACCACGTCCCGGCCGCGTGCGGTGGTGCACAGCCGGGCGGGGCTGGGCGCGGGCATGGAGACGGTGTCCGCCCTCTTCGCGCCCGGCTCCGGCGGCGGTGACGCGCCGGTGCTGGGCGGGACGTTCTTCGTGCTCGTGCCCGCCCTGACCCGCGGGGCGCCGGTCGCCCTGCCGGCCCGCTCGCCGCGGGTGCTGGCCCGGCAGCTGGCGCGGCTGCGGCCCGAGGACACCTATCTGACGCCGCCGCAGCTGCGGGACGCCCTGGACGCGGGGGCCCTGTTCACGGGCCGGGTGTGGACGGGTTCGGCTCCGGCGAGCGCCGGGCTGCTGCACCGGGTCCGGCAGGCGGGCGCGGACGAGGCCTGGGGGGTGTACGCGCTGACCGAACTGTTCCCGGCGGCCGCGGTGGAGTCCCGGGAGAAGACCGCCTTCGAGGGGGCCGGTGACCTGGTGGGCGCCCCGCTGCCCGGGGTGCGGGCCGTCCGGGACGACGCCGGTCAGCTGCTGCTGACCGGGCCCGCGGCCCGGCACCGCTACCTGGGGGAGGAACCCGATCCGTGGGTGCGTACGGGAGACCGGGCGCGGCTGGACCCGGCCGGGCGGATCGTCCTGGAGGGCCGCTGCAAGGACATGGTGCTGCGGCGGGCGGAGAACATCTACCCGGGCCTGTACGAGCCCGCGCTGCACGTGCCCGGGGTGGAGCTGGGCGTGCTCGTCGGGATTCCGGCGGGCGACGGGGACGAACGGCTCGTCGCGGTGGTCCAGCCGCGGCGCGGAGTCGCCGAACCGGCCCTGCGCGCCGCCCTGTCGGGCCCGCTGCGGCGGATGGGCTCGGCCCGGCCGGACGCGCTGCTGTTCGCGCGGATCCCGCTGTCGGGGCGCTCCCGCAAACCGGACCGGGCGGCGGCCTCGGCCCTGGCGGCGGCCCGGCTGGGCGTGCGGGGTACGGCCGGCGCGCAGGGCCGGGGCCGGGGCCGGGGCCGCGGATGAGGGCGCCGCACCGGGGCCCGCGGGAGGCGGACACCGGGCCGGACCTGTGGGTGGTCGTGCCCGCGTACAACGAGGAGCGGGCGATCGGGGCCACGCTGGCCGCGCTCGCCGCCCAGGACGACACCGGCTTCTCGCTGGTGGTCGTCGACAACGCCTCCACCGACGGGACCGCCCGGATCGTACGGGAGTTCGCCCGGTCGGCGCCCTTCCCGGTGGTGCTGGTCTCCGAGTCCGAGCCCGGCGCGGGGACGGCCGCCGACACCGGTTTCCGGTACGCGGTGCGCGGCGGGGCGCGCCTGCTGCTGCGTACGGACGCGGACTGTCTGCCCGCCCGGGACTGGACGGCCGTCGCCCGGGCGGAGTTCGGGCGCGGCGGCGAGATGCTGTGCGGGCGCAGCGTGCCGCGCCGCGACGAGCGGCCCGGCTTCGCCGAGGCCTGGCTGCTGCCCGCGCTGGTCCGGCTGACGTCCCTGTACGGGCGCTACCGGGCCGCGCACCGGGATCCGTGCTACCGGGCCCCGTACGTGCTGTGCCACGGCCACAACCTGGGGATCACCGCCGGTCTGTACCTGCGCTGCGGCGGTGCTCCGAGGGAGCCGCTGGAGGAGGGTTCGGAGGACGTGGAGCTCCTCAACCGGGCCCGGCAGCACAGCGCGCGGATCGTACGGGTCGAGCGGCTCGTCGTGGAGAACAGTCTGCGGCGGCTGCGGTCCTGGGGTGCCCGGCGCACCCTCCTGTGGTACTGGGACCGGCGTTACCGGCCCGCCGACACGAAAGAGGTCCACGTCCGATGAGCACCACCCGTGCGGAGGCCACCGGCCACGCGAAGGCCCGGCGCCGGGACCGCCTCGTCTACCTGCGCAGCCATCCGCTGCTGTTCGGGCTGCTGGCGGCGACCCGGGGGCGGGGGGTGCGCCGGCTGGGCGGGACGCTGCTGGTGCACGACGCGGACGCGTACCGCGAGGCGCTGACCCGGCTGCCGCTGGACCGTGCGGCCGCGGGTACCACGGGCGGGGCGGCGCGGGCCGCGCTGCGCGGGGCCGGGGACGTGCTGTTCGACCAGGAGGGCGCGGGGCACCGCGCGGACCGGCGGTCGCTGGCGCGGCGGCTGGGCGCGGAGGGGATCGCGGAACTCCGGCCGGTGTGGCGGCCGTTGCTGGAGCGCGGGTGCGCCCCGCTGGCCGGGGGCGGGGAGGTGGACGTGGTGGCGCTCGCGCGGGAGGCGGCCGGGACGGTGGCCGGCGCCCTGCTGGGGTCGGAGGCGGAGCCGGTGGCGCTGGCGGAGGCCGCGGCGCGGGCCGCGGCGGCTTCGGTGCGCGGCCACCTGCCGGGCCCGCCCCGCCCCGGGGCGGCGGCCGCGGCGGTCCGGGAGGCGGAGCGGCTGCGGACGCTGCTCGGGGGCGGGGACGCGCTGTCCTCGATGGTGGCGGTGGCCGCGGTGAACACCACGGTGGCGGCGGTGCCCCGGGCGGTCGCCTGGTGTGCGGACGCGGGCCTGTGGGGGCAGGCGGCGGACGCGGAGCTGCGGCCGCGGCTGGCGGAGGAGCTGTTGCGGGTGACGGCGGCCTCGCCGGTGCTGCCGCGGGTGGCGGCGGCGGCCGGGTCGGTGGGCGGCTGTCCGGTGCGCGGCGGTGACCGGCTGGTGCTGGTGGCCCGGCACGCGGCGGGGGCGCACCGGCGGGACCCGGACGCGCGGGATCCGGCGGGGCCGGGGGCGGCGCGGCTGGTGTTCGGGGCGGGGCCGCACGCGTGTCCCGGGGCGCGGCTGGCGGCCGTCCTGCTGGGCGACGTACTGGAGGAGCTGGCTCCGTACCGTCCGGTGGTGACGCGGGCGCGGGTGGACCGGCGGGCGGCGCTGCCCGGCTGGCGGTCGCTGACGGTGCGGGCGGGGGCGTGAGGATGCGGATCGCGGTGACGGGGGCGAGCGGGTTCTGCGGCGGGCAGGTGGCCCGGTCGGCGGCCGCGGCGGGGGCTTCGGTGGTGTGCGTGGGCCGTCGGCCGGGGCCGGTGGGGGAACACCGGTTCTGGGATGCGGCCCGGGAGGAGCCGGACCTGGCGGGTGCGGACTTCGTGGTGCACTGCGCGGCGGCCGTGGGCGATCCGGCGCCGGGCTCGCGGGCGGAGGCGGCGATGCGCGCGGTGAACGAGGGCGGTACGGCGCGGCTGCTGCGGGCGGCGGCGGGGCGGCCGGTGGTGTGGGTGAGCAGCGCCAGCGTGTACGACCCGCGGCGGTCGCGGGAGCGGGTCACGGAGGACCATCCGCGGGCGGGGCACCTGAACGCGTACGGCCGTACGAAGGCGGCGGGCGAAGCGCTGGCGCTGGCCGGGGGCGCCGTGGTGCTGCGTCCGAGGGCGGTCTACGGGCCGGGCGACACGCAGCTGCTGCCCCGGCTGCTGTCCAAGGTCCGGGCGGGGACGCTGTGGCTGCCGGGCCCGGACGTGCGGCTGAGCCTGACGGCGGTGGAGAACCTGGCGGACGCCTGTCTGGTGGCGGCCGGCTGGGCGCCGGGCGCGTACAACGTGGCGGACGCGGAGCCGTACGGGCGGGACGCGGCGGTGGGGGCGGTGCTGCGGGCGCACGGGGTGCGGGCCCGGATCCGGCACCTGCCGCTGCCGGTGGCGTTCGCGGTGGCCCGGGCGGCGGAGTCGGCGGCGCGGCTCGGCGGCTCGGAGCCGTTCCTGAGCCGGTACGCGGTGGACCAGCTGGCCCGCCCGGTGGTGCTGGACGTGGGCAGGGCCCGGTCGCGGGGGTGGACCCCGCGCCGGACCCTGGAGGACCACCTCAGCTCGCTGCGGGCTCCTCGGGCGTGAGGCGCAGGGAGATGCTGTTGATGCAGTACCGCTGGTCGGTGGGGGTCGGGTAACCCTCACCTTCGAACACGTGGCCGAGGTGGGAGCCGCAGGTGGCGCAGCGGACCTCGGTGCGGACCATCCCGTGGGAGGTGTCCGCGATCAGCTCGACGGCCTCAGTGTCCTTGGGGTCGAAGAAGGACGGCCAGCCGCAGTGCGATTCGAACTTCTCCGTGGAGCGGAACAGCTCGGCGCCGCAGCCGCGGCAGGAGTAGACGCCCTCCGTCTTGGTGTCGGTGTACTCGCCGCGGAAGGCCGGCTCGGTGCCCGCCAGGCGCAGCACCTGGTACTCGGACGGGGTCAGCTCGGCCTGCCACTGCTCGTCCGTCTTCTGGACCTCGTACGCCATGACGTTCCCGCTCCCTCAGTTCGACAGGCGGGCGAGGATCTGCGGTCCCAGATCCGTGACGTCGCCCGCGCCCATCGTGAGAACGAGATCACCGGGCTTGGCCATTCCCGCGATGACGTCGGCGACGGCCTCCTTGGAGTGCTCGGCGGTGACGTCGGCGCCCGCGTTCCGGGCCGCGGTGATGATGATCTCGCTGGTGATCCCGGGGATCGGGTCCTCGCGGGCCGGGTAGATGTCGAGGACCACGGAGGCGTCGGCGAGGGCCAGGGCCTGGCCCATCTCCTTGCCGAGCTCCTGGGTGCGGGAGAAGAGGTGGGGCTGGAAGACGACCAGGATGCGGGAGTCCCCGGCGGCGCCGCGGATGGCTTCGAGGTCGGCGGTCATCTCGGTCGGGTGGTGCGCGTACGAGTCGATGACCTGCACGCCGGCCGACTCGCCCTTGAGCTGGAGGCGGCGCTTGACGCCGGTGTACTTGCCGAGGGCGGAGGCCAGGTTGTGCGCCGGGATGCCGAGGGCGACGCCGGCGGCGAGCGCGGCGACGGCGTTGTGCGCGTAGTGCCGGCCGGGGACGGAGACGGTGAAGGTCAGCATCCGGTCCTGGAGGACGACGGTGACCTCGCTGGTCAGACCGCGCGGGGTGATCTTGGTGATGCGGACGTCGGCGGTGTCCTCCTCGCCGTACGTGACGATCTGGAGGCCGGGGTTGCCCGCGACCCGGGCGGCGATCTCGGCGGCGCCGGCCTGGCCGTGGGCGACGACGAGGGTGCCGCCGGGCACGATCTTGGAGACGAAGGTCTCGAAGGACTCGTAGATCTCCTCCATCGACGCGTAGTTCGCGTGGTGGTCGAGCTCCGCGTTGAGGATGATCGCGACCTGCGGGGCGTACTTGTGGAAGCTGCGGTCGCTCTCGTCCGCCTCGGCCACGAAGATGTCGCCGTCGCCGTGGTGGGCGTTGGAACCGGGGGCGTCCAGGTCGCCGCCGATGGCGTACGAGGGCTCCAGGCCGAGCGCCGAGAGGGAGACCGCCAGCATCGACGTGGTGGTGGTCTTGCCGTGGGTACCGGCGACGGCGATGGGCCGCAGGCCCTCCATCACGCCGGCGAGGGCGTCCGAGCGGTGCACGACGGGGATGCCGAGCTCGGCGGCCCGGGCGAGCTCGGGGTTGTCGGCGCGGATGGCGCTGGAGACGACCACGCAGGTGGAGTCGTCGGCGAGGTGGCCGGCGGCGTGCCCGACGTGGACCGTGGCCCCGTGGGCGCGCAGCGCCTGGGCGGTCTCGGAGTCACGGGAGTCGCTGCCGGCCACCCGCGCGCCGCGCTGCGCGAGGATCTTCGCGATGCCGGACATGCCGGCGCCGCCGATGCCGATGAAGTGGGGCCGTTCCATCGCGGTCGGCAGGCCGGGCTTCATTCAGGTCGCTCCAGGATCGTGTGCGGGGTGCGTCGTGTGCGGGGCTGTGCGGTGTGACCGCCCCAGCCTATTCGTTGTGGGCGAAGAGCTTGAGCACCGGAACCCCGACCTTGTGCCGGGCCCGGGAGGCCCAGTCCCGGTGGAAGAACTCCTCGACGAAGTGCGGGGCGGTCAGGACGATCACCTCGTCCGCGTTCGTCTCGTCCACGACGGCCTTCAGCTTGTCGAGGGGATGGTCCTCGACGATCTGGCCGGCGGCCGTGGCCCCCTTCGCGCGCAGGGCGGTCAGGGAGTGTTCGAGGGCCACGGCCGCGGGCCCCCTGGCCTGGTCCCCCTCGGGTTCGTCACCCTCGTGGACGGCCTCGGGAAGCTCACCGAGCGCTACGTCGTCGATGGCACGGAGCAGTCGGTCCTGGTCGCCCCGGGGTTGCATGAGGACGACGAAGGAGACCTGGTCGTCTCCGTGCAGGGTGGTGACGAAGTCCACGTCCACCGTGGTCAGCGGCTGCTCGATCATCAATACGCTCGTGAACACGGACGCCCTCTCCTTCATGGGCCGAGGCCGGTCGGCCGGCCCCTGCGGAAACCATCCTGCCCCGCTGTCCCGCGGAGCCTTGCGCAGATATGTGTGCCCAGGTATGTGCCCGGCGGAAGCAAAGCGGAACGACAAATTCCGCCTCTTTGTCAGATCCGACGGTAGCTCGTGAACAGGAACCCGGCCTCTTCCAGTACGCGGGCCGGCACGAGCCGGTGCGGAACCGTGACGGAGGGGCCGCCGGCGATCCGCTGGGCGTCACCCGCCGTGAGCATCGGGGAGATCGTGAGGCACAGCTCGTCCAGCACGTCGGCGGCCACGAACTGGCCCAGCAGCCTCGGCCCGCCCTCGGTGAGCTGACGCCGCAGCCCGCGCCCGGCCAGCTCCCGCACCGCCCGGCCGGGGTCCACGACGGCCCCCTCGCCCGCGACGACCACCTCGGCCCCGGCCTTGCGGGCCTCCTCCACCCGGTCCGCGGGCGCGGCGGCCCCCGTGAGCACCAGGGTCGGCTCCAGCGGGGACGTGAACAGCGGCAGGCCGAAGTCCAGGTCCATGCTCGCGGTGATCACCGCGATGGCGGGGGCGGGCCCCTGCCCGGCCGCCTCGCGGCGGGCCGCGAAGGCCTCCCGCGCCCGGGCCGGACGGTACCCCTCCTGACGAACCGTTTCCGCTCCGACGACCACCACATCGGCCAGCGCCCGCAGGGTGCCGAAGATCCGCATGTCGGTCTCACCGGAGATGGGCTGCGAGCGCCCGTCGTGCTGGGCGGCCCCGTCCAGGGTGGAGACCATGTTCGCCCGCAGCCAGTGCGCGCCGGGGGCGAGCTCGGGGTAGGCGTAGGCGTCCGCGATCTCGTCCAGCGACCACTCGTGGCCGGCCGGGTCCTGGGACGGGGCTGATGTCTGATCGGTCACAGGGAACAGGCGTCGCATCGGTGCAGTGTGCCACGCCCCGTAGAGTTAAGAGCTGTGTCAACATCACTCTCCACCTCCGGTTCTGCCTCCGGGCACCCGATAGCCGACGCGGGCCCGCTGGCCCTGTGCGCCCGCGAACCGCGCGTGCCCGCCGAACGGCTGGTGGCGGAGATGGTGCCGCCGCCGCGCTTCGACTCGGTGCGCTTCGACACCTACGACCCGGACCCGGCCCAGCCGAGCCAGGCCGAGGCCGTCACGGTCCTGAGCGGCTTCGCCGCCGGCCTGGGCGGCGCGCACGCGAGCGGCTCCGGCAAGCGCCGCTGGTTCTCCAAGGCCCCCAAGGCGGCCCCCGCCGGTCCGCGCGGGGTGTACCTCGACGGCGGCTACGGCGTCGGCAAGACCCACCTCCTCGCCTCCCTGTGGCACGCGACCCCCGCGGAACCCGCGCTCAAGGCCTTCGGCACCTTCGTGGAGCTGACCAACCTCGTCGGCGCGCTCGGCTTCCAGCAGACCGTGCAGACCCTGGGCGGGCACCGGCTGCTGTGCATCGACGAATTCGAACTCGACGACCCGGGCGACACCGTCCTGGTGTCCTCGCTGCTCAGCCGTCTGGTCGAACAGGGCGTGGCGCTCGCCGCCACCTCCAACACGCTGCCCGGCAAGCTCGGCGAGGGCCGTTTCGCGGCCGCCGACTTCCTGCGCGAGATCCAGGGGCTGTCCGCGCACTTCCGGCCGCTGCGGATCGACGGCCAGGACTACCGCCACCGCGGCCTGCCCGAGGCCCCCGCCCCGTTCACGGACGAGCAGGTCGCCAAGGCCGCGTACGCGACCCCGGGCGCGAGCCTCGACGACTTCCCGGGCCTGCTGGACCACCTGGCGAAGGTGCACCCGAGCCGCTACGGCGCGCTCACGGACGGCATAGCGGCGGTCTGCCTGACCGACGTGGGCCCGGTCCCCGACCAGTCGACCGCGCTGCGCCTGGTGGTGCTGGCGGACCGGCTGTACGACCGCGAGGTCCCGGTCCTCGCCTCCGGAGTCCCCTTCGACCGGCTGTTCAGTGAAGAAATGCTCAACGGCGGTTATCGGAAGAAGTACTTCCGAGCCATATCGCGGCTCACCGCGCTCGCCCGTGACGCGAAACCCCTGGTGGCCCAGTAGGTTTGGCACGGCCGGGCGCTTCTGGGGCCCGGCCGTTTCCACGTCTTCGAAGGGATCCACCATGGCCACCACGCGCACGTCCCACACGGTCTGGGAAGGCAACCTCCTCAAGGGCTCCGGCGTCGTCACCCTCGACTCCTCGGGCCAGGGTTCGTTCGACGTCTCCTGGCCCTCGCGCGCCGAGGCCGCGAACGGCAAGACCAGCCCGGAAGAGCTGATCGCCGCCGCGCACTCCAGCTGCTACTCGATGGCGCTCTCGCACGGCCTCGACGGCGCGGGCACCCCTCCCACCCGGGTCGAGACCAAGGCCGACGTCACCTTCCAGCCCGGTGAGGGCATCACCGGCATCCACCTGACCGTGCGCGCCGAGGTCCCCGGCCTCGACGCGGAGGGCTTCGCCGCGGCCGCCGAGGACGCGAAGAAGAACTGCCCGGTCAGCCAGGCCCTGACGGGTACGACGATCACCCTGAGCGCCGAACTCGTCTGAGCGGCCCCGCCGCTCCACCCGCCGGGCCCGTGTGCGCACCGCACCGGGCCCGGTGGGGTGACGGGCGCGGGCCGGCGCACGCGCCGCCGCCCCCGGGCGGGCACGGCGTGGTACCACGGGCCGGTCACATCTCCAGCGGATCAGCGGGGAGTTGCCGATGTCCGTCACCCGACGCAGCCTGCTGGCGGCAGGCGCGGTCTCCTTCAGCGGGGCCCTGGGCGCGCTCTTCGCGACCGGTACCCCCGCCCGCGCCGACCGCGGTTACGGCCCGCTGCTGCCCGATCCGCGCGGGCTGCTCGACCTGCCCGCCGGATTCTCGTACCGCGTGCTCTCGCGCGCCGGGCAGCCACTGCGCTCCGGCGAGGGCACCGTACCGGGCAACTGTGACGGCATGGCCGCCTTCGGCGCGGGCGGGGGCCGGATCCGGCTGGTCCGCAACCACGAGAACCGCACCACCGCCGCGCTGCGCGTCCCGGCCGTCGACGGCCTCACCTACGATCCCGCGGCGCTGGGCGGCTGTACGGTCCTGGAACTGGATCCGGCGGGCGGGCCCGTCTCCGAGCGCGTCGCCCTCGCCGGTACCGCCGTCAACTGCGCGGGCGGCCGGACCCCCTGGAACACCTGGCTGAGCTGCGAGGAGACCGAGGACCGGGCCGGCACCGCCGGATACGCCCGGGACCACGGGTACGTCTTCGAGGTCGACCCCGCCGAGCCGCACCGCCTGGGCGCGGTGCCGCTGACCGCGCTGGGGCGCTTCGCCCACGAGGCCGTCGCCGTCGACCCGTACCGGGGCGTCGTGTACGAGACCGAGGACGCCTTCGTCGAGCCGTTCGGCCTGTTCTACCGGTTCCTGCCGGCCCGGCCCCTCGGCGGGCGCGGCTCCCTGCGGGCGGGCGGGGCGCTGGAGGCCCTGCGCGTGCCCGGGCTCGCGGACCTGGCTGCGGTGGACCGGCCCGGGGCCGAGTTCCCGGTGGAGTGGGTCCCCGTACCCGACCCCTCGGCCGGTACGACGCCGGTCCGGCTCCAGGACTTCGGGCCGCGCGGGATCACCCACGCGCAGAAGCTGGAGGGCTGCTACTGGGACGGCAACGGCGTGTACTTCGTGTCCAGTTACGCCCGCAGCCGCGAGGGCGCGGCCGCCGACCACCAGGGGCAGGTCTGGTTCTACGATCCGTCGCGGCGCCGGCTCCGGCTGGACGTGCTGTTCGGCCCGGCGGCCGGGACCGCGCTGCCCGGGGACTCCCCCGACAACATCTGCCTGGCCCCCGACGGCGGGCTGATGGTGTGCGAGGACGGTGGCGGGGACCAGTACGTGTTCGGCGTGACGCCGGCCGGGGACGTCTACCCGGTGGCCCGGAACGCGGACGACGTGGGGACGCCCGGGGACCCCCAGTGGGGGGAGTTCGCGGGGGTCACCTTCTCCCCCGACGGCCGGACCATGTTCGTGAACGCCTACACGCCCGGCACCACCTTCGCGGTGACCGGCCCCTGGCGGTGAACCGGAACCCGCCGGCCGGGGCCCGTCAGACCTCGAACTCCCCCAGCCAGGAACGCCGGAGCAGGTGCTCGGGCAGGTACGGGGACTCGACCCCGACCGGGATCCCGCCGTCGTACGCGAGGCAGGCGACGGCGAGGACGGCGACCGGCACCCGGCCCTCGATGTCCTCCGCCCGCTCGGGCGTGGCCGTCCAGTACCGCTTGTGGAGTTCCAGCGCTTCGACGAGCGCGGCCCGGAAGCCCTCCTCGTCCTTGCGCAGGAACTTGTAGAACAGGTTGATCGGCGGGTACTCCACGTGCTGGATGTACTCCCGGCCCGCGATCACCGCCACGTCCGGATGCGACCGGTCGAACGTGGCGGTCAGCTCCTCCACCAGCTCCGGCCGCTTCAGCCAGTACGCCTGGAGCGCCGCCACCCAGTGGTACTGGTAGTCGTCGTGCTCCGCGCCCGAAGCCCGCAGCACGTCGAGGGGCAGCTCGCACAGCTCCGTCATCCGCGGCTGGTCGCGCGTGATGACCGCGTACCAGAACGCGCGCAGCCACGTCGACGGGCGCGCGTCGTGGCCGGGACCCGTCGCGGGCAGGGTCCGCAGCGCGTGGTGGATGCGGCACCGCGTCGTGCCCTCGGTCATCCCCGCCGTACGGAAGAGCGCCGAACCCAGCTGCGCGGCGTCGACCACCGTCTCCCACGTGGTCAGTTCGGCCGCGGTCGGATCGACGAGGGTGCGCGACTGCACGTGCAGGTCGGCCTGGTTCCAGACCCGGCCGAGCTGGCCCGGGAGCGCGTCGAGCTCCTCGATGTTCGCGACCAGCCGCTCGTCCTGGCTCCTGACCCAGTCCGCGCTCTCGGGCTCGGGGCCGGCGTGGCTCTCCACGATGACCGTCATCTCTTCCCCTGTCACTTGCTGATGTCGAACCGCTGGATGGTATGCCCGGTGTACGTGCCCGTGTTGTCGGCGCCCTTGACCACCACGTAGTCGATCTTGTTCGCCTTCAGGGCCGCGTCGAGCTTGTCGAAGAGCGCCTGCTCCCGCGGGTCCTTCCTGGCGCGCTTCTCCATCTGCTTGAGGATGTCCTCGAAGTACGCGCGGGTGCCCTGCGACACCCGGTCGGCGCCGATGCGCCGCTCACCGAGCTCGGTGCCGACGTTGCCCTTGGCCTCGACCACCACGTACCGGTCTCCGTGCCGGTAGACCTGGTCGAACTGGTCGTTGCCGTTGGCCGGGCCGTAGACCGTCTCCTCCTTGGCGCCCGGGAACTCCTTCGGTATCGCGTGCTCGCGGGCGATGGCCTCGCCGAACTCCTCGCTCCTCTTCGAGACCGCCTCGTGGAACGGCTTGTGGCGGGCCCTGGCCTCTTCCATCGCGGCGAGGGTCTCGTCGGTGGGCGCCGCCTTGTGCGCCGCCTTGGCGTCCGTGTATTCCGTGTGCGGCTTGCGGTCCGCCTGCATGGCGTCGTGGCGCTCCTTCGCCGCCGCGTCGAGCTTGTCGGTCATCTCCTTGGTGACCGTGGGGTGCTCGTGCCCGACCGTCTTGGCGTCGGTCAGGTAGTTCGGCGGGACCGGCGGCGGCAGTTCCGACTTCGGGACCCACTTGCCCGGTGAGACCTCGACCAGCTGCGGCGGGACGAGTCCGGTGTGGTCCGGCACGATCCGGATCCGGTGTCCGAGCTTGTTGTAGTACTGCTGGCGGTACCCGTCGGTCGGGTCGTTCGCCCGGTGGACCTGGTACTCCATGATCTGCTTGCGCTCGGCGGTCGTGTAGTCGTGCGCGTTGTCCCGGTGCGGCGGGAGCGCGGGGGGCTCGCCGTGGCCGGGAGCCGCCGGACCCGCGCCGTCGGTGCCGTGGCCCGCGCCGCCGCCGGGCTCGTGGCCGAGGTTGTCCGGGACTCCGCCGCCCTGGTGGGGGATGCCCCCGCCGCCGCCCGGGCCGTGCCCGAGGCCGTCCGGGACGCCGGCGCCGCCCTGGTGCGGAACCCCGTCGCCGCGGCCGCCCGTCGAGGGGGTGTCGGTGTGGTGCGCGCCGCCGCCCGTGGGGGTCGTGTCCCGGCCGCCGCCGTGCGTGCCGCCGCCACCGCCGGGTTCGGTGTGGCTGTTGCGCGGCGTGTTGTCGGCGAGGCCGCCGGGGGTGTTGTCCGCCACTCCGCCGGGGGTGTGGGTGGCCACTCCGCCCGGGGTGTGGGTGGCCGCGCCGCCGGGGGCGTGGGCGGCGTTGTCGGCCGTGCCGGCCACCGAGTGGGCCGGGGCGCCGACCGGGACCGGCTCGCGGGCCGGGGTCTCGGCCAGGGGGTGGTCCGGGCCCTTCGGGACCGAGGTGAGGTCCTGCTTGGGGGCGCCCGTGTGGTCCAGGAGCTGGTTGGTGGTCTTGTCGTAGTACTGCGGCCGGCCCAGGGAGTCGTCCAGCAGCCGGACCGTGTCGTCCGGGTGCGGGAAGGTGACGCCCTCGGGAGCCTGCGCCTTCGGGATGTCCCGCCACACCACATCGTCGACGCTCGGGAAGGCCCCGTCAGCCTTGCCGAAGTTCGCGAACAGGTCGCCGATCTTCAGCTTCGCCAGGGAGCCCGCCTTGCCGATGTACGTGATCGGGTCGATCAGCCTGCCGGCCTTGCCCGCGACGCCGATGACCTTCGCCACCGCACCCGTCTTGGCCACCGCGCCCGCGCCGCCCGTGAAGACCGTCGTCAGGACGTTGAAGGTGACCGCTCCGGCCGCCCGGGCCGGGTTCTTGCCCCACTCGTCCCACGCCACCAGCGCCTTGCCGGTCTCCTTCATGGCGGTACGCGAATCCCGCAGCCAGCCCGGCAGGTCCTTCTCGTCGGCCGTCCAGAACGCCGTGCCCACGCCCGGCATCGAGGTGATCGCCAGACCGGTCGCCAGCTTCGCCAGACCCGTCCAGGCCTGTCCCGCCGCGTCCCAGCCGTCGACGCCGACCAGCGTGCCCAGGCCCCGGACCGTGCCCCAGATGCCGTCGACGATCAGGCCGTCCCATACGAAGGACTTGACCCAGTACCCGACCTCCCAGGCCCGGTGGGTCTCCTCCAGCTGCGAACCCCACGGCAGGTCCTGCGCCTTGTTCAGGTCCTCGCCCTTGTAGCCGTACATGTTCGCGCCGTGCGAACCGTCGTCGGCCGTCAGGGGCGGCGCGCAGTACAGGGCCCGGATCTTGTTGGCGCAGGTCCGCTCGGCGGCCCAGAAGGCGGACACCGCGGCGTTGACGTCGTGGATCAGATCGTTGTTCTCGTCGATCTTGTCCCCGTCGTCCTTCCAGTGCTCGTCCCCGCTGATCTTGCTCGTGAAGGCCGTCGCCTTCGCCTGGAGCTCCTTCAGCCGCGCCACGATCGGCCGCGCCTCGGTGACGTACTCGCCCAGCGCCTTCGCCGCCGACTCCAGCTGGTCCGCGAAGAAGTCACTGTCCGTCTTGACCGGCTTCGTCGTCGCGAACAGCTTCGCCGCCTCCGGCGCCGAGTAGAACGCCGACAGCCCCTGGAACTCGGAATCCACGTTCGACCCGGCATCGCGGAACGTGCCCGCCGCCGTCGTCAGCTTCGCCTTGTCCAGCTCCAGCGACGCCAGGTCGCCGGTGAACTGCGGGATCGTGCACGGATTGATCGGTACGTGGTCCGTCACTTCTGATCCGCCCCCGGAAGATCGATCTTCAGTCGTCGCCTCTTCGCACTCGCATCGTGCAATCGTCCACCTGTCTACCCAATCGGAGTCACGAATTCAAACCCTCTTTCCCACAACGGCGTTGTGGCCGGGCATCGCCCGCGGCCCCGTCCCGCCGTGTCGCGGACCCGTTCGCCCTGCCGGAGGATCGGACGCAACCGACGGGATTGGGGTAGGTGACGGTGAGCAAGAAGGACAAGGGAACGGGGTCGGACGGGAAGAGCGGCGGGCACCCGGCCGTCCGGCACGGGGGCTCCGGCCAGGCCCTCGGCCCGCTGCTGCGCGTGCCGCCCGGCGGACGGGTGGACCTGGCGGCCCTCGGTACGGCGGCGGGACCCGCCGGACCCTCCGACAAGGCGACGGGAGTGGCCGCGACGGCCCGGATGGCCGAACGGCTCGCCTCCCTCCAGGAGCGGCTGTACGCGGCGAGCACGGCGGGCGACCGGCGCAGGCTGCTGCTCGTCCTCCAGGGCATGGACACCAGCGGCAAGGGCGGCACGGTCAAGCACGTGATCGGCCTGTTCAACCCGTCCGGCTGCCGCATCAAGGCCTTCAAGGCGCCCACGCCCGAGGAGCTGGACCACCCCTTCCTGTGGCGCGTCGCGAAGGCCCTCCCCCTGCCGGGCGAGATCGGCATCTTCGACCGTTCGCACTACGAGGACGTCCTCGTGGCCCGGGTGCGCGAGCTGGTGCCGCCCGGTCAGCTGGAGGGCCGCTACGCCGAGATCAACCGGTTCGAGCAGGACCTCACCGACGACGGGGTGACCGTCGTCAAGGTCTTCCTGCACCTCGGCTACGAGGAGCAGCGCGAGCGGCTCCTGGCGCGGCTCGACGATCCGGACAAGCACTGGAAGTTCAGTCCGGACGACATCGAGGCGCGCAGCGCCTGGCCCGCGTACCAGCAGGCGTACGAGCTGGCACTGGGGCGCTGCTCGACGCGGGAGGCGCCCTGGTACGTCGTCCCCGCGGACCGCAAGTGGTACCGGAACTGGGCCGTCAGCACGCTCCTGCTGGAGCACCTGGAGGAGATGGCCCCGGCGTACCCGCCGGGTGACTTCGACGTGGAGGAGTGCCGTACCCGTCTGATTGCCACATAGTCATATATTTTGCCTACGTGACCACTTCTGTGCGCAACGCGGCCGTCGTGGCCGTACTCGGTGCCGCCCTCGCGGGATGCGCGGGCGGCGCCGCCCCGTCCCCGGGCGGCGGCCAGGCCCGTATGGGCAGCCCCGCGGCCACCGCCCCCTCGTCCTCCGCCGGCGCCTCTCCCGGCGTCTCTCCCGGCGTCTCCCCGCAGCCCGGCCCGCCCGGCAGGGCCCCGACCATGGCCCCCGGCCCGAACGGCCTGACCCCCGTCTTCGAGCGGGCGCGGCAGCGCAGCGACAAGACCGTCGCCCTGACCTTCGACGCCGACATGACCTCCGACCAGGGGCCGCGCGCCGCCTCGGGGGAACGTTTCGACAACCCCGAGCTGATCTCCACCCTGCGTCGGCTCCAGGTGCCCTCGACGGTCTTCATGACCGGCCGCTGGGCCGAGGAGTACCCCGACCAGGCCCAGGCCATCGGCACCGATCCGAACTTCGAGATCGCGAACCACTCGTACAGCCACCACGCCTTCAAGTCGCCCTGCTACGGACTCCCCGCGCTCGACGACGAGGCCGCCCGGGCCGACGTCGACCGGGCCTTCGCGGCGTTCCGCACGGCCGGCGCGGTGAACACGGTGCCGTACTTCCGTTTCCCCGGCGGCTGCTACGACGACCGGGCGCTGCGCTCCCTGAGCGCGGCCAAGGTCACCGCCGTCCAGTGGGACGTGGTCAGCGGGGACGCCTTCGCGCGGGACCCCGACGCGGTGGCCGAGCAGGTCCTCGCCGGGGTCAAGCCCGGCTCGGTGGTGGTCATGCACTGCACGCGCAGCGCCGCCCCCGTCACCGAGCAGGCCGTCCAGAAGATCGTCCCGGAGCTCCGCAAGCGCGGGTACCGCTTCGTGAAGGTCTCGGACCTGATCGGGAAGTAGCCGCGGCGCGCCGCCCGGTCAGCCGGAGCAGGCGGTGCGCTGCGCGTCCTGCCACTCGCACACCGGGCACAGCACCACGCCCGGGGTCGCGACCCCGTACTCGGTGGGCTCGCCGCACTCCACGCAGTCGGCGTACGGCGGCCCGGGCACCCGCCCGGCGGGCGCGGCCGGGGCGGGACAGTACGACGCGTTCTCCTGCGGCTGCTCCATGCGTACGAGCCTACTCACCCCGCCGCCCCCCACCGAGGCAGGCCAGCGCGCCGGTCAGTGGGACGTCGTCGATTCGGTGAGTTCGCTGGGGCGGACGATGACGAAGCCCTCGCCGCTCAGCTTCAGCTGGACGGCCTCGCCGGAGCCGCCGCGGATCATGGAGCCGACCGACTGGGAGCGGTGCAGGCCGGTCTCCAGCGCGGCGCTCCAGCCGACGACGGCGTCCGTGTCGACGAACACCGGTGCCTGCGGGGTGACCGGGATGACGATCGGGCTGCCGTCGCAGACGACGGCGAGCTTCCCGGTGCCGGTGAAGAGGCTGTTGAAGAGGCCTCCGCCGGTCATGCCGGCGCCCTTCACCATCTTGATCTCGTAGGAGAGCGTCGGGTCGAAGCACAGGACGTTGCGGCCGTTCACGGTCAGCGCGTCGCCGGGTTCGAAGTCGACTATGAAGCAGTTGCCGCCCTGGTGCGCGAACCAGGCCTCGCCCTGGCCGCGTACGGACATCAGCGCGAGCCCCTCGCCGGTGACGGCCCGCTTGAGCATGCCGCCTATGCCCTGGCCCTTGCGTTCGAACTGGAGGTTCCCCCGGAAGGCGATCATCGCGCCCTGACGGGCGAGCACCTCTCCGTTCACGGTGTACTTGACGGACTTGGCGTTCTGCAGGGTCATGCCCGGCGCGGCGGACTGCTGGGCCAGGTTCTCGGACGCGAAAAGGTCGCTCTTCATGGAGAAGATCCTCGCCCGTCGGACGGACCCGGAACATCCTCCTCAAGTCGGAGGCTGGCATCCTTGGCAGGATGAGCAGCCCGCACACGAACGAGACCGCAGACGTATCCCCGGACGTGCCCGGTGAGGTACCCGCGGTCGGGGCGGACAGCCCCTTCCGTCAGCAGCACGTACGACGCGACGAGGCCCCGCAGTTCGTCCTGCCGCTGGTGGTGCGGATCGAGAAGGCCGAGCCGCCGGCCCGGACGGACGCGCTGGAGACGGCGGCCCGCGCGGTGCTGGTCCTGCTGTCGGACGAGCGGTCGCACGGCGAGGGCGAGTGGGCCGGGGCGGTGCGCGACTGGCAGGACGCCCGGATCCGCAAGGTGGTCCGGCGGGCGCGCGGGGCGGAGTGGCGCAAGGCGGAGGCCCTGCCGGGCGTCACCGTGCACGGCGGCTCCTCGCAGGTGCGGGTGTTCCCGCCGGTGCCGCTGGACGGCTGGCCCAAGGAGCTGGCGAAGCTCCAGGTGTCCGGCACCGACCTGGACGACCCGGGGCCGGTCCCCCCGGCGGGTTCCGGGCTCCCGGTGCTGTGGCTCAACCCGGACCTCGGCATGTCGGCCGGCAAGGCGATGGCGCAGGCCGGGCACGGGGCGCAGCTGGCCTGGTGGGAGCTGACCCCGGCCGAACGGACGGCCTGGCGGGACTCCGGTTTCGCACTGGCCGTACGGACGGCACCGCGCGAGCGGTGGGCCGAGCTCGGCGGGAGCGGGCTGCCGGTGGTGCGGGACGCCGGGTTCACGGAGATCGCGCCGGGGTCCTGCACGGTGGTCGCCGACCATCCGGCGCTGCGGGCACGGCTCGACGGCACGGCGTAGACACCGCCCGAGACGGCCGGGGGAACCTCAAATGTAGCTCTGAACGTCCCCTCCGGCGGGTTGGCCGGGCTCCGTCCGGGCCATGACACCGACACACGGTCCGGGGGATCGGACGAAAGGGGGCGGGGGGACATGAAGCCCATGGCACACCTGGGGGTGGGCATCGGCTGGCGGCCGGAGATCGCGGAGGCGGTCGAACGGCTGCCGGGCCTGGACTGGGTCGAGGTGGTGGCCGAGAACGCCTGTCCGGGCCACCTGCACCCCAGCCTGCTGCGACTGCGCGAGCGCGGCGTCCGCGTCGTCCCGCACGGGGTCTCGCTGGGGCT
Source organism: Streptomyces sp. NPDC006512 (assembly GCF_040611935.1). Taxonomy (NCBI): domain Bacteria; kingdom Bacillati; phylum Actinomycetota; class Actinomycetes; order Kitasatosporales; family Streptomycetaceae; genus Streptomyces; species Streptomyces sp. NPDC006512. The sequence goes on from NZ_JBEXPG010000031.1 coordinate 21,950, forward strand.
CGGCGGAGCCGACCGTCCCGACGTCCGCAAGCTGGCCGACCTCGGGGAGCGGGCGGTGGCGCTGGGGGCGCCGCTGGTCACCGAGCACATCGCCTTCGTACGCACCTCCTCGCCCGTTCTGGAGGCGGGGCACCTGCTGCCCGTGCCCCGCACCCGCGACGCCCTGGCCGTGCTGTGCGAGAACGTGCGGATCGCCCAGGACGCGCTGCCCGTGCCGCTGGCGCTGGAGAACATCGCCGCGCTCGTCTCGTGGCCCGGGGAGGAGCTGACGGAAGGGCAGTTCCTGACGGAGCTGGTCGAGCGGACCGGCGTACGGCTCCTCATCGACGTCGCCAACCTGCACACGAACCGGGTGAACCGCGGCGAGGACCCGGCCGCCGTCCTCGACGCGATCCCGCTGGAGGCGCTGGCCTACGTGCACGTCGCCGGGGGCGTGGAGCGCGACGGCGTCTGGCACGACACCCACGCGCACCCCGTGCCGCCGGTGGTGCTCGACGTGCTCGCGCAGCTGCGCGAGCGGGTCGCCCCACCGGGGGTCCTGCTGGAGCGCGACGACGACTTCCCGCCGGAGGCGGAGCTGGCGGGGGAACTGGAGCGGATCCGCGACGTGGTGGACCGCGCGGGCACCGGGCGGCCGCGGACACCGGCCGAGCCGGCCGCCACGGAGGAGCCGGCCGCCACGGAGGAGCCCGCCACCGCGAAGGAGCCGGCCCCCGCGAAGGAGCCGGCCCCCGCGAAGGAGGGCGCCGACGGGGACACCGGGGCCGCGCGCACCCGAGTGGGGCTCGGTCAGGCGGCCCTGCTGTCGGCGCTGGTCGCCGGAACGCCCGTACCCGAGGGCTTCGACCGGCAGCGGATCCGCGTACAGGCCCGGGCCCTGGCCGCCAAGCGCGCCTCGGTGATCGCGAAGATCGCACCGGAGCTGCCCGGGATCCTGGGCGGCGCCGACGCCTACCGCACGGCCTTCCTCGCCTACGCCCGGCACCGCCCGATGACGGGCGGATACCGCCGCGACGCCCTGGACTTCGCCGAGCACCTGCTCATCCAGGACCTGCCGGCCGACCCGGCCGCCCGCCGCCGGCTCACCTCCTGGTGGCGGGACCGCTCCGGGGCGCGGCCGCCCCGCCGCATCGTCCGCTGGGCCCGCGCCCTGGGGGGGAGATCCGCGTGAACGTCCTCGCCGCCGCCGTCTGGATCGCCGTCGTCACCTCCACCGTCCTGCTCGTACGCTCCCTGCGCCGCGCCCGGCCCCCGGTGACCGGGCCCGCGCCGCGGCTGCACGACCTGTCCGAGGCCGCCTTCCTGGCGGGCGGCCCCGGCGCCGTCGTCGACGCCGCGCTCGTGTCCCTGCTCGGCGACGGCCGGCTGGTGATCGGCGGACCGGGCATCGTCCACGCCCGGTCCGGGGCGCGGGCCAACGACCCGGCCGAGCGGGCCGTGCTGCTGGCCCTGCGGGCGGCCCCCTCGGGGTGGCTCTACCAGGTGCGCTACGCCGCCATGCTCGACCCGGCCGTGCAGGAGACCGGGGACGCGCTGGCCGCCCGCGGCCTGGTCGCCGAACCCGGTTCGGGGCGCGGCCTGCGGCGCTGGGGCGTGGTCCAGGCCGTGGCGTGCGGGGTACTGGTCCTCCTGTCACCGGTCGTCACCTTCGTCGCCATCGCCCTGGACGCCGGTGGCGGGGTGCCGTTCGCCTTCGCCGTGTTCCCCGTCCTGGTCGGCGGCCTGGTCACGGGCGTCGTGTACGCGAAGCGGGCCGGCCTGCGCATCACCCCCGCCGGGCAGGCCGCGCTCCGGGAGGTCCGGGCACAGCACCTGGGCGACCCCGCCCCGCACGTGCAGACCGCCCTGTTCGGGCTGCGCGGTCTTCAGGACCCGTACCTGCGCTCGCACCTGGTGCCCGCCGCCCGCGAGGCGCGGCTCGCCGCGGCCCAGTCCGGGGCGCGGCCGCACCGGGCGCACTCCTCGTCCGGGCCCTCCGACGCCTGGGTGGTCCCGGTGGTCTGGTGCGCGGCCTCCGACGGCGGCGGGGGCGGCGGCGGATCCGGCTGCGGCTCGGGCGGGGGCTGCGGGTCCTCGGGCGGCGGCTGCGGGGGCGGGGGCGGGGGCGGATCCAGCTGTTCGTCGGGCGGTTCGAGCTGTTCGTCGGGCGGATCCAGCTGTGGCAGTTCCTCCAGCTCCAGTTGCGGGAGCAGCAGCTCCTGAAGGTCCGGCCCGTCACCGGGACGTCACGGGCTGCTCACGGGAGCGCGCCACCCCTGCCCGGGGGCGTCAACGCCCTGTAGAAATCAAGCATGTTCTGGGTCCTGTTCCTCCTGCTGGCGTGGGCCGGCGTACTGGCGGCCTGCGTCCGGCTCCTGCGCGCCTCGACCGAGGCCGCCGGTCCCGACGGGAGCGTCGTCGTCGACCACCGGCTGAGCCTGTACGAGGCCGCCTACCTGGCCGGCGGCCCCGACCGGGTCGCGGTGGTGACGCTGCTGTCCATGGAGCGCCGGCGGCGGCTGCTGCTCGCCCACACCGGGTGGGCGACCGTCGTCGATCCCGTCGGGCGGGACCCCCACGAGCGGGACCTGCTGGGCGCGTTCGGCCCCGACGGGCAGTCCCCGGTCAGGGCGCTGCGGGCGGCGGCGGCCGGGCACCGGGCCGTACGGGACCTCGCGGACCGGCTGGCCTCGGCCGGGCTCACCGTCTCCGACGCGGTGCGGGGCGCCCTCGCGGACGGCCTCCGGGCGGTCCGCCGGGCCACCGGGCTGGTGCTCGTCCTGGCCGCCGCCTCACTGGCGGCGGCCCCCTCGGGCGCGGGCGCCACGGCGACCGTGCTGTGGTGGTTCTCGCTGCCGCTGCTCCTCACCCTGACCTGCCTGGCCGTCGCCCGCTTCGAAGGGCACCGCCACTCCCCGTGGGCGTCCCCCTCGGGCCGGCGGCTGCTCGTCGAACTGCAGCGCGCGGACGGCCCGGCGGACCCCCTCACCGCGGTGGCCGTGCACGGGGTGCGGGCCGTGACCGATCCCGGCCTGCGGGCGGCCCTCGCCTGACGGCCGGGCCGCCCCCGCCTACGGCAACCGGGGGCGGATCGGGAGGCAACGGGGGCATTGCGCCGGGCGTCCGGCGGTGCGCCTGTACAGGGCGGCCGGCCCGGCATCTCATCGGACCAGCCGATGAGACGAAGGAGCCGCCATGCGGACGACGCCCGGACGCTACGGAGCCGCCGCGGCGGCTCTCTCCCTCGCCCTGTGCCTGCCCGCCCCGGCCTTCGCGGACCCCGCCCCGCCGCCCGGCCCGGCCGGGGCCGGAGCCGGGACCGGAGCCGGAGCCGGAGCCGGCGCCGGAGCCCGGGCCGGTGCCGAAGCCACCGGGACCGCCGCCGAGGACGCCGGGGCCGCGCTCGCCGCCCGCCGCGCGGCCCCCGACGCCCCGGACGGGCGCGGCGGGCTCGGCTTCGGCCCCTGCGCCCCGGTCGAGGAACTCCCCAACCGGGTGCGGTGCGCCGCCCTGCGCGTCCCCCTCGACTACGCGCGCCCCGACGGCCCCCAGATCACCCTCACCGTCAGCCGGGTCCCGGCGACCGGCCGCGGGGGCGTCCCCCGGCAGGGCGCGCTCGTCTACAACCCGGGCGGCCCCGGGGCCTCCGGGATGCACTTCCCCCTGTTCGCGGGGGTCCCGGCCTGGCGGGGCGTCGCCGCCGCCTACGACCTCGTCGGCTACGCCCCGCGCGGGGTCGGCCGTTCCGCCCCGCTGTCCTGCCGGGACCCGGACGCACGGCCGGCCGGCCCGACCCAGGTCCCGGCCGTGCCGTCGGCCGCGTACAAGCGGGAGCGGGTCGCCGCGGCCCGGACGTACGCCCTCGGCTGCGGGCGGCGGGCCGGCGGAGCGCTGGCGCACTACACGACCCTGAACAACGTCCGGGACCTGCACGTGCTGCGCGCCGCGCTCGGCGAGGAGCGGCTCACCTTCATGGGGGCCTCGTACGGCACCTACCTGGGGGCGGTGTACGCCACCTTGTACCCGGGGCACGTGCGGCGCATGGTGTTCGACTCGGCGGTGAATCCGGACCCGCGGCGCGTCTGGTACCGCAACAACCTCGACCAGGCCCCCGGCTTCGAGCGCCGTTGGGCCGACTTCCGGACGTGGGCCGCCCGCCACCACGCCGCGTACGGGCTCGGCGCGACCGCGCGGGCCGTGCAGGCGAGTTACGAGCGGGTCCGCGCGGCCGTGGCCCGGACTCCGGCGGGCGGGGTCGTCGGTACGGGCGAACTGCACGCGGCGTACCTCCAGGCCGCCTACTACGACGACGTCTGGCCGGACCGGGCGGCGGCCCTGGCGGCCTTCCTGCGGGGCGATCCGGGGCCGCTGGCCGAACAGGCGGGCCCGCGCCCGGAGTCGGCGGCGGAGGCGGCGAACGCGACGGCCGTGTACACGGCGGTGCTCTGCAACGACGCGCCCTGGCCCGCCGACTGGGAGACCTGGGACCGGGACAACACCGAGCTGGCGGTCCGGGCGCCCTTCGAGACCTGGGCGAACGCCTTCCTGAACCTGCCCTGCGCCTTCTGGCCGGTACCGGAACGGCAGCGGCCGGTGGCGGTCGGGGCGCCGGCGGCGGCGCGGGCCGGGTCCCCGCCGGCCGGGCTCCCCGGGACGCTGATCGTGGCGGCGGAGCGGGACGGGGCGACGCCCCACCGGGGCGCGCTGGAGCTGCAACGGCGGCTCGGGCCGCGGGCGGCGCTGGTCACCGAGGTGGGGGCGGGCGCGCACGGGGTGGCCGGCGGACGCAACGCGTGCGTGGACCGGCGGGTGGAGCGGTACCTGCTGACGGGCGCCACTCCGGGGTGGCGCACCGCGTGTGCGCCGCATCCGGAGCCCGCACCGGTGTCGCTGGACGACCGGGCAGCAAGCGCTCCCAGGGCGCTGCTGCCGCCAGTCGTCTGAACTTCCGGGCGGGGTCTCCGGCTGCGTCGATTCGGGGGCAGTGCCTCCCGATCCCCGGAGGAGGTCGAGTCCTCCGGTCCTTCCCCCCAGGGGAGGTATCAGGCGAGTCCGGCCACCAGATCGGCGACGGACTTGCGGCGCCCGGTGTAGAAGGGCACCTCTTCACGGACGTGCATACGGGCCTCGGAGGCACGCAGGTGACGCATGAGGTCGACGATGCGGTAGAGCTCGTCGGCCTCGAAGGCCAGCATCCACTCGTAGTCGCCCAGGGAGAAGGAGGCGACGGTGTTGGCACGCACGTCCGGGTAGCCGCGGGCCATCTTGCCGTGGTCGGCGAGCATGCGGCGGCGGTCCTCGTCGGGCAGCAGGTACCAGTCGTAGCTGCGCACGAAGGGGTAGACGCTGACGTAGTCGCGGGCGACCTCGTCGGCCAGGAAGGCCGGGATGTGCGACTTGTTGAACTCGGCGGGGCGGTGCAGCGCCATGTTCGACCAGACCGGCTCCAGGGCGCGGCCCAGCTTGGTGCGGCGGAACAGGTTGTACGCGGTCTGCAGCTCGTCCGCGGTCTCGGCGTGCCACCAGATCATGACGTCCGCGTCGGCGCGCAGGCCGGAGACGTCGTAGGTGCCGCGGACCGTGATGTCCTTGGCGTCCAGCTGGTCGAACAGCTCCTGGACCTCGTCGGCGAAGCCGGTGCGGTCCTCCGGGAGGACGTCCTTCAGTTTGAAGACGGACCACAGGGTGTAGCGAATGACCTCGTTGAGGTCCTTCGCCTTCTTCCCCGCGTTGGGAATCTTCTCCGGTGCAGTCATGTGTCCATTGTCCCGTGTGCTGATCAGTGGTCTGCGCCAGGGGTGGCCAACGAGGCGATCACCACATCGGCGGCCTTCCCCGCGCTCGCGACGCAGGCCGGGATGCCGACCCCGTCGTAGAGGGCGCCGCACACGGCCAGGCCGGGCAGGGCGGCGACGGCGGCGCGGATCCGGGCGACGCCGGCGAGGTGGCCGACGGGGTACTGGGGCAGTCCGCGGTCCCAGCGGGTGACCGTGGAGGCCACGGGCCGGGCGCCGAGGCCGACGGCCTCGCCGAGGTCGGCGAGGGAGACGTCGACGAGTTCGGCGTCCTCCCGCTTCAGGTCGTGGTCGTCGCCGTGCCGGCCGACGGAGGTGCGCAGCAGGAAGAGGTCCGGATCGGCCCCGGCCCAGGCCCACTTGTTGCTGGAGAAGGTGGACGCCTTGATGGTGCGGCCGTCGACGGGCGGTACGAGGAATCCGCTGGCCTCGCCCCCGGTGACGGCGGCGGGCAGGTCCGAGCGGCGGAAGGCCATGGTGACCAGCGCCATGGAGGCGTACTCGGCCCCGCGCAGTTCGGCGGCGGCCGCCGGGGCGAGGCCGGACAGCAGGTCGGCGGTGGGGCCGGCCGGGGTGGCCAGTACGACGGCGTCGGCTTCGACGGTCTCGGTGCCGGTCACCACCCGCCAGCCCGTGGCCGTGCGCAGGACCTCGCGGACGGGGGCGGCGGTGCGCAGGTCGGCCCCGGCGGCCCGGCAGGCTTCGGCGACGGCCACGGGCAGGCGTCCGATGCCGCCGTCGATGCCGGCGAAGACGGGGCCGACGGTCTGCGGCTGACGGGCCGCGCGGGCCTGGACGTCCCGTACGGCCTCGCTCAGCAGGGGGTGCGCGCGGGCGGCGTCGAAGAGCTGGGGCACGGCGGCCCGCATCGAGATGCGGTAGGCGTTGCCGGCGTAGACCCCGCCGAGGAGGGGTTCCACGAGCCGGTCGACGACTTCGTGCCCGAGGCGGGCGGCGACGTACTCGCCGACGGCGACGTCCTCGCCGATTTCGGTGGGGGGCAGCGCGTGCTCGGCCTCGATGCGGGCCAGTCCCTCGGCGGAGAGCACCCCGGAGGCGGCGAGCGGGCCCGGTTCGGCGGGGACGCCCATGACGTGGCCGCGCGGCATGGGGCGCAGGGCGCCGCGGGTCCACAGGTGGGCGGTGGCGGTGGCGGGCGGCTGGAGGGCGTCGGCGAGGCCCACGGCCCGGGCCAGTTCCACGGCCTCGGGGCGGCGGGCGAGCACGGATTCGGCGCCGAGGTCGACGGGGAGGCCGGCGAGTTCACCGGCGTGGAGCTTGCCGCCGAGGCGTGGTCCGGCTTCCAGGAGGGTGACGCGGAGGCCGTCGGAGAGCAGCCGGTGGGCCGCGGCGAGGCCCGCGATCCCGCCCCCGATGACGACGACGTGGGCCGGGGCTCCCGGCCGGTCCGTACGCGTGTCCGCTTCGTGCATGGACACATCGTCTCAGACCGGCCGGTGAGGCCGGACCGTGACCTCATCGGGACCGGCTCGGGACCGCGTGTGCGAAACCGGGAACGGGACGCTGTACGTCGAACCGGCGACACTGGCCGATCCCTCGGGGGGTACTCACCATGCGCACGCTCCACAGACACCGTACGGCGGCGGCCGTCGCCGCCCTGTCCCTGGCCGGGGCCCTCGCGCTGACCGGCTGCGGGGCCGACGGCGCCGCGTCCTCCTCGGACAAGGCCGTGGCCGCGCCGAAGGGGGCCGAGGCCGCCGGCAAGCCGGGGGCCGAGGCGGCCGCTCCCCCGGCGGCGGCGGACGCCAAGGCCCCGCAGGCGCCCGTCGCGGTCCGCCCGCACGTCATCCGCACCGGCTCGCTGGGCATCGAGACGGCCGAGCCGCAGAAGGCCCTGGCGGCGGCCCGTACGGCGGCGGAGGGTGCGGGCGGCTACGTCGGGAACGAGTCCACCGAGCGCGGCAAGGACGGCCGGATGACCTCGACGGTGACCCTGCGGGTGCCCGGCGAGCGTTTCGACGCGGTGATCGGCGCCCTGGAGGGCAGCGGGAAGCTGCTGCACCGCAAGGTCGAGGCGCGGGACGTCACCGAGAAGGTCGCCGACGTGGACAGCCGGGTCAAGTCCCAGCAGGCCAGCGTGGTCCGGGTGCGGGAGATGATGGACCGGGCCTCGGCGCTGAGCGACGTGGTGATGCTGGAGAGCGAGCTGAGCCGGCGCCAGGCCGACCTGGAGTCGCTGCTGGCGCAGCAGAACGCGCTGAAGGACCAGACCGCGCTCGGCACGATCACCGTGGCGGTGTCGGAGCCCGCCGCCCCGGCGGAGAAGAAGAAGGAGAAGGAGCGGACCGGCTTCGGTGACGCGCTGGCCGGAGGATGGTCGGTGTTCACCACCCTCCTGCGGTACGTGCTCATCGCGCTCGCCGCCGTCCTGCCGTTCGCGGTGACGGCGGCCCTGCTGCTGCTCGCCTTCCGCGCGTACCGCGGGATCCGGCCGGCGAAGCCGCGGACGGGCCCCGCCCCGACCTGGGTCCCGCGCCAGACCCCGGCCGCGCCGGCCGCCCCCGCCGCCCCCGCCGCGCCGGCGGGAAGCCCCGCCTCCACCGGGACGGAGGCGGATGTGGACCGCTGAGCGCGCGGCCGCCCGTAGCGTGTCCCCGTCAGCGCGGCACGGGGTGAACGGCACGGAACGGGGCGGACGATGGCGACGGAACGACTGGTGGTGGTCGGCGGTGACGCGGCGGGCATGTCCGCCGCGTCACAGGCCCGGCGGCTGAAGGGCCCGGCGGAGCTGGAGATCACCGCCTTCGAGCGCGGGCACTTCACCTCGTACTCCGCGTGCGGGATCCCGTACTGGGTCGGCGGCCTGGTCGCCGAGCGGGACGACCTGGTCGCCCGCACCCCCGAGGAGCACCGCGCGCGGGACATCGACCTGCGCATGCGCACGGAGGTCGTGGAGCTGGACCTGGACGGGCGCCGGGTCCGCGCCCGCGATCTGGACTCCGGGACCGAATCGTGGACGGAGTACGACAAGCTGGTCCTGGCGACGGGCGCCCGGCCGGTCCGCCCCCGGCTGCCCGGGATCGGCGCGCACGGCGTGCACGGGGTGCAGTCCCTCGACGACGGCCGGCGCCTCGTGGCCGACCTGGAACGCGCGCCCGGCCGCCGGGCGGTCGTCGTCGGCGCCGGCTACATCGGCGTGGAGATGGCCGAGGCCCTGGTCCGGCGGGGGTTCGGGGTCACCGTCCTGCACCGCGGCGAGCAGCCCATGGCCACCCTCGACCCGGACATGGGCGGCCTGGTGCACACCGCGATGAACGGCATGGGCATCCGTACGGTGTCCCGGGCCGCGGTGACGGGGATCCTGACGGACGGGGAGGGCCGGGCCCGCGCCGTGACCACGGAAGCCGGCGAGGAGTACCCGGCCGACGTGGTGGTGCTCGGCATGGGCGTGGAGCCGCGCACGGCCCTGGCCCGGGAGGCGGGACTGCCGCTGGGCACGTCGGGCGGCATCCTGACGGACTTCTCGATGCGGGTGCGCGGGTACGAGGACGTCTGGGCGGGCGGCGACTGCGTGGAGGTCCTGGACCTGGTGGCGGGCCGCACCCGGCACATTCCGCTGGGCACGCACGCCAACAAGCACGGCCAGGTCATCGGCTCGGGCGTGGGCGGCGGCTACGCCACCTTCCCCGGGGTGGTGGGGACGGCGGTGAGCAAGGTGTGCGACCTGGAGATCGCCCGGACCGGACTGCGCGAGCGGGACGCCCGGGAGGCGGGCCTGCGCTTCGTGACGGCCACCATCACCTCCACCAACACGGCGGGCTACTACCCGGACGCGGCGGAGATGACGGTCAAGATGCTGGCCGAGCGCCGTACGGGCCGCCTGCTGGGCGTCCAGATCGTCGGCGGCGCGGGCGCGGCGAAGCGGGTGGACGCCGCGGCCGTCGCCCTCACCGCGGGCATGACGGTGGAACAGGTCGTCTCCCTGGACCTGGGCTACGCCCCGCCCTTCTCCCCGGTCTGGGACCCCGTCCTGGTGGCGGCCCGCAAGGCCGTCTCGGCGGTCAGGTCGGCCGTCTGACGTTCCGGCGCGACGGGTCCGGATGCGCCGGCGCGCCGCAGGACGGTGTCCTGCGGCGCGCGGGTGCCGCCCCCGGTGGGGGGCGGCGGGGTGTCAGCGGGCCGTCCTGGTGTGGACGTGCTCCACGAGGCGGGTCAGCGCGTCCGGGTCCGTGGTCGGCAGGACGCCGTGGCCGAGGTTGAAGACGTGGCCCTCCAGGCCCGCTGCGGCCGCGAGGACCTCGTCGGTCTTGGCCCGGACGGCCTCGGGGGTGGAGAAGAGCACCGCCGGGTCCAGGTTGCCCTGGAGCGCCTTGCCGGGGCCGACGCGGCGGACGGCCTCGTCCAGCGGGACCCGGTAGTCGACGCCCATGACGTCCGCGCCGGCCTCGCCCATGAGGCCGAGGAGCTCGCCCGTGCCCACGCCGAAGTGGATGCGCGGGACCCCGTACGAGGCGACGGACTCCAGGACCTTCGCCGACGCGGGCATCACCGAGCGGCGGTAGTCCGCCGGGGCCAGGGCGCCGACCCAGGAGTCGAAGAGCTGGACGGCGGAGGCGCCGGCCTCGATCTGGACCTTGAGGAAGGCGGAGGTGATCTCCGCGAGGCGGTCCAGCAGGTCCGCCCACAGCTCCGGGTCCCCGTACATCAGGGCCTTGGTGTGCTCGTGGTTCTTGGACGGTCCGCCCTCGACGAGGTAGCTCGCGAGGGTGAACGGCGCGCCGGCGAAACCGATCAACGGCGTGGAGCCCAGTTCACCCGTGAGCATGCCGATCGCCTCGGTGACGTAGGTGACGTCCTCCGGGGTGAGGTCGCGCAGCTGTGCGAGGTCCTCGCGGCGGCGGATCGGCTGGGCGACGACCGGGCCGATGCCCGGCTTGATGTCCAGGTCGACGCCGATGGCCTTGAGCGGGACGACGATGTCGGAGAAGAAGATCGCCGCGTCCACCTTGTGGCGCCGCACGGGCTGCAGGGTGATCTCCGTGACCAGGTCGGGGCGCATGCAGGACTCCAGCATGGCCGTGCCCTCGCGCACCTTGCGGTACTCCGGGAGCGAGCGCCCCGCCTGCCGCATGAACCACACGGGCGTGTGCGGGACCGGTTCCCGCCGGCACGCCTTCAGGAAGGCGGAATCGTACGTCTGACTCGGCGGGCCCGCGGGGCGGTGGTTGGCACTCACGACCCGAATCTTCGCACGTATGAAGAAGTGCCCGGCCCGGCGCGGGTGTCCCTGCGCCGTACGGGCGCTCGTTCCGCCTAGTCTTCCCGGCATGGCTGCGGCTCAGGGACGATTTTCAGATGGCGCTGACGGTGTGGACAGCGCGAAGGAGAGCTCCGTCCCGCTCCCGTTCCGGCGGGCGGTCGAGGGCTTGAGGAAGGCGCGGCTGCGCCCGGGCATCGAGATCGACCCGACGAAGCCGCCGCAGAGACTGGCGCCGTACGCCTACGCCCTGGAGGCGGCGGTCGTCGACGGCGAGGACGATCTGGCCGACGGCCGGCTGATCCTGCTGCACGACCCCTCCGGGCACGACGCCTGGCACGGGACCTTCCGCCTGGTGACGCTCGTACGGGCGGAACTGGAGCCGGAGATGGCTGCGGACCCGCTCCTCCCGGAGGTGTGCTGGTCCTGGCTGACCGGCGCGCTGGACGCCCGCGGGCTGACGTACGGGGAGCCGAGCGGGACGGTGACCATGGCGAGCTCCCACTACTTCGGGGGGCTCTCGGAGCGGCGGCCCGCGACCCAGATCGAGATCAGGGCCTCCTGGACGCCCCGGGAGGGGGTGGGAGGGGTGCCGGACACCTCGGCCCACCTGTCCGCCTGGTGCGAGCTGCTGTGCCAGATCGCGGGGCTGCCCCCGGTCGGGCCGACGGACACCGTCACGGGCGTGGTGTCCCTGCCACAGCGGCGCGGTCCGCACCACCCGTAGCCGAGGTGCCCGGCGGGGCCGTCCGGCCGCACGCGCGCGCCGCGAACGGCCGGCCGGGTCCGTCACGGAGTGTCAGAACAGCGCATCCGTTGCGGGCTTCTGATCACCCACTGATCGATCGTGCGTCCGAATTGCCCGAATTGTTACTCACTAAATCGTGATCATTCCCTAAAGCCGGGCGGGTGACGTGCCGAAGGAGTCAGTGACCATCCGCACGGTTCGCACCGGCTTCCTTCCCCGAGCCGGCCCGTCCCGCCACTCCCCCAGGAGGCCTAGGTGTCCGTTCTTCTCGAGCAGCCCGCAAGCCTGGTCGCCTACCGCCCGAACAAGCCGACGGCCATGGTCGTCGTGGCCGACCCGCGCGTCCGCTCCACCGTGACCCGCCACCTGTGGGCCCTCGGAGTCCGTGACGTGATCGAGGCGTCGTCCATCGCGGAGGCCCGCCCCCGCGTCGGCAGCCCGCGCGACATCTGCGTGGCCGACGTACACCTGCCCGACGGTTCCGGTCTCACCCTGCTCTCCGAGACCCGGGCCGCCGGCTGGCCGAACGGCCTGGCCCTGTCCGCCGCCGACGACATCGGCGCCGTGCGCAACGCCCTCGCGGGCGGAGTGAAGGGCTACGTCGTCACCGGTACGCGCACCAACATCGGGCTCCCCACCAGGCCCGGCGCCGCCCCCATCGGTGCCGCCGCCGCCCGCATGCACCGCCGCCCCCCGGGTGCCCCGAGCCACCCGGGCGGCTACCGAGAGCTCTCCGGCCGCGAGGTCGAGGTCCTGCGCCTCGTCGCGGAGGGCCAGTCCAACAAGGCCATCGGCGTCTCGATGGGCCTGTCCGCCCTCACCGTCAAGTCCCACCTCGCCCGGATCGCCCGCAAGCTGGGCACCGGCGACCGGGCCGGGATGGTCGCCGTCGCCCTGCGGACCGGGATCATCCACTAGGGAGTCTCCCGTGCCGGCCGGAGACCTCCGGGAGAACCGCCGGCGAACCCCGGGAACCGCCCGCCCCTCCCCCCTCGCGCCCGTCGACGGAACGTTCCGGCGACGGGCGCGTCACATCCACGGATACCCTTGACCGGTGACCGACGCCCAAGAGACCGCAGCAGACCTGCGCACCACCACCGGGGGCGGCCCCCCGGACGACACGGTTTCGTCCGACGGGCTGCCGACCCCCTTGCTGGAGCCCCGCGAGGGCATTCCCCCGGTCGCGGCCGACGCGGACGCCCTCGCCCGGGTGGTCGCGGCCTTCGCGGCCGGTACCGGGCCCGTGGCGGTCGACGCCGAACGCGCCTCCGGATACCGCTACGGCCAGCGCGCCTACCTGGTGCAGCTGCGCCGCGAAGGCGCCGGCTCCGCGCTGATCGACCCCGTCGGGTGCCCCGACCTCTCCTCGCTGGGCGAGGCCCTGTCCGGCACCGAGTGGATCCTGCACGCCGCCACCCAGGACCTGCCGTGCCTGCGCGAAATAGGCATGACGCCCACCTCCCTGTTCGACACCGAGCTCGCCGGCCGGCTCGCCGGCTTCCCCCGGGTCGGACTCGGCGCGATGGTCGAGAGCGTGCTCGGCTACGTGCTGGAGAAGGGCCACTCCGCCGTCGACTGGTCCACCCGCCCGCTTCCGGAGCCGTGGCTGCGCTACGCCGCCCTGGACGTGGAGCTGCTGGTGGACCTGCGGGACGCGCTGGAGAAGGAGCTGGACCGCCAGGGCAAGCTGGAGTGGGCCCACCAGGAGTTCGACGCCATCGCCTCCGCCCCGCCCGCCCCGCCGCGCAAGGACCCGTGGCGCCGCACCTCCGGGATGCACAAGGTGCGCCGGCGCCGGCAGATGGCCGTCGTACGGGAACTGTGGGAGTCCCGCGACCGGATCGCCCAGCGCCGGGACGTGTCGCCCGGCAAGGTGCTGGGGGACGCGGCGATCGTCGAGGCGGCCCTGGCCCTTCCGGCGAACGTGCACGCGCTCTCGGCCCTGCCCGGGTACGGGCAGCGGATGGGCCGGCGTCAGCTGGACCAGTGGATGGCCGCCGTGGACCGGGCGAAGGCACTGCCCGAGAACGAGCTGCCGCAGCCCGGCGCCACTCCGGCGGGTCCGCCGCCGCCGCGTTCCTGGGCGGACAAGGACCCGGCCGCCGCGGCCCGGCTGTCGGCCGCCCGTACGGCCGTCTCGGCGCTCGCCGAGGGGCTGAACCTGCCGCAGGAGAACCTGATCACCCCGGACACGGTGCGCCGGCTGTGCTGGGAGCCGCCGCAGCGGCTGGACGCCGCCTCGGTGGGCGACGCCCTCGCCGGCCACGGCGCCCGCCCCTGGCAGATCGAGCAGGTCACGGCGGCCCTGGTGACGGCCCTCGCGGCCACCGCCTGACGCCGCACGTCCCGTCGCCCACACGAACCCCCGGCCCCCGGCCGGGGGTTCTCCGTTTTCCGGCGCGGCGCCGTGGTCCCGCCGGCCGCCCCTTCTGTTACGCGGCCATGACACACAAGGCCTTTTGAACACGCTCAACAATCGCTAGTTTCTTGAACATGATCAAAACCGGGTACGCGGCATGGGTGGACGAGTTCGAGGCCGAGCGGGAGCGCCGCGCGGCGCTGGGAGATCCCGACTGGGGGCACGGCGCGCGGCTGCCCGCCGAGATCGTCCGCAGCGTCCAGAAGTTCCAGGTGGGCGAGGACGGCGACGGCTCGGCCCTGACCGGCAAGGCGGAGCGCGCGGGCGACACCACGTACGCGGCGGCGGTGCGGCTGTTCGTCGCCGAGGAGCAGAACCACGCCCGGATGCTGGCGCTGCTGCTGGCCGCCGGCGGCGCGGGGACCCTGGACGGGCACTGGAGCGACGCCGCGTTCGTCCGGCTGCGCCGGCTGATGGGCCTGAAGCTGGAGCTGCTCGTGCTGATGGTCGCCGAGGTGGTGTCCCTGCGGTACTACCGGGCCCTGCGCGACGGCAGTCCCGATCCGCTGGCCTCGGAGGTGGCGCGCCGGCTGCTGGCCGACGAGGAGCGGCACGTCCCCTTCCACTGCCGGCGCCTGAGCGAGGGGCTGGCCCCGCTCCCCCGGCCCGTGCGGCGCGCGGTGACCGCCGGGTGGCGGGGGCTGCTCGCGGGGGCGGCCGTCGTGGTGGCCGTCGACCACGGCCCGGCGCTGCGCGCGCTGGGGGTCGGCCGCCGGGCCTTCGTCGCGGACGTGCTGCGTTCCTCGGGGGTCATGGCCTCGGCGATGGCCGACGGGCCGGTTCCGGAGCCGGTGGCGGGACGCCTGGCAGTGTGACCTTCGCCGCTCCTCGGGGAGGGGGTGTGCACATTGGTTACCCACAAGTAGCATGGGCCGGGTGAGCGGGCGCTCAGGACCACGTCCCGGGCCGCCCCCGCGCAGCAGTGCACACCCGCACCTGGAGGAGAGCCAACGTGCCTCGTACCGTCAGGGACGTCGTCTTCGTCGACGGCGTCCGCACCCCGTTCGGCAAGGCGGGCCCGAAGGGCATCTACAACGAGACCCGCGCCGACGATCTCGTCGTCAAGGCGATCCGGGAGCTGCTGCGCCGCAACCCGGACCTGGACCCCGCGAAGATCGACGAGGTCGCCATCGCCGCGACCACGCAGATCGGCGACCAGGGCCTGACGCTGGGCCGCACGGCCGGAATCCTCGCGGGCCTCCCGCAGTCCGTCCCGGGCTACTCCATCGACCGCATGTGCGCCGGCGCGCTGACCGCCGTGACCGCCGTCGCGGGCGGTGTGGCCTTCGGTGCCTACGACGTCGCCCTCGCCGGCGGTGTCGAGCACATGGGCCGTCACCCCATGGGCGAGGGCGTCGACCCGAACCCGCGCTTCGTCTCCGAGAAGCTGGTCGACGAGTCCGCCCTGTTCATGGGCATGACCGCCGAGAACCTGCACGACCGGTACCCGGCGATCACCAAGCTCCGCGCCGACGAGTACGCCGTGCGCTCGCAGGAGAAGGCCGCCAAGGCGTACGCCGACGGCAAGATCCAGCAGGACCTGGTCCCGATCTCGGTCCGCAACACCAACGAGGCGGCCGGTGAGACGGGCTGGGGCCTGGTCACCACCGACGAGCCGATGCGCCCGGGCACCACGCTGGAGAACCTGGCCGGCCTGAAGACCCCGTTCCGTACGCACGGCCGGGTCACCGCGGGCAACGCCGCCGGTCTCAACGACGGTGCCACCGCCGCGATCATCGCGTCCGAGGACTTCGCCCGCGAGAACAACCTCCCGGTCAAGATGCGCCTGGTCGCGTACTCCTTCGCCGGTGTCGAGCCGGAGGTCATGGGCTACGGCCCGATCCCCGCCACCGAGAAGGCCCTCGCGCAGGCCGGTCTGTCCATCGAGGACATCGGTCTCTTCGAGATCAACGAAGCCTTCGCCGTGCAGGTGCTCGCCTTCCTGGAGCACTACGGCATCGCCGACGACGACGCCCGCGTGAACCAGTACGGCGGCGCCATCGCGTTCGGCCACCCGCTCGCCTCCTCCGGCGTCCGTCTGATGACGCAGCTGGCCCGCCAGTTCGAGGAGCAGCCGCACGTCCGCTACGGCCTGACCACCATGTGCGTCGGCTTCGGCATGGGCGCCACGGTCATCTGGGAGAACCCGAACTTCAACGCCGAGGGAGACTCCAAGTGAGCACCACCGCTGAGCTCCTGAAGGGCGCGGCCGAGCTGTTCCCGGACGAGGTCGTCACGTCCGCGCACGTCCGTCACCTGGACCTGCCGTTCGGCGCCGGGCGCTTCGCGCTCGTCACGCTGGACAACGGCTTCGACCACACCAAGCCGACCACCTTCGGTCCGCAGTCCCTCGCCAACCTGAACGCGGCGATCGACCAGGTCGAGCAGGAGGCCCTCGCGGGCTCCATCGTCGGCGCGGGCATCACCGGCAAGCCGTTCATCTTCGCGGTCGGCGCCGACCTCAAGGGCGTCGAGCTGCTGAAGCAGCACGACGAGGCGCTCGCCATCGGCAAGGGCGGTCACGACGTCTTCAAGCGCCTCTCGGCGCTGGCCGTCCCGACCTTCGCGTACTACAACGGCGCGGCGATGGGCGGTGGCGTCGAGGTCGGTCTGCACTGCACCTACCGCACCGTCTCCAAGGCCATCCCCGCCTTCTCGCTGCCCGAGGTCTTCCTCGGCCTGGTTCCCGGCTGGGGCGGCTGCGCCCTCCTGCCGAACCTGATCGGCGCCGAGCGCGCGGTCTCGGTGATCATCGAGAACTCGCTCAACCAGAACCGCCAGCTCAAGGGCAAGCAGGTCTTCGAGCTCGGCATCGCCGACGCCTTGTTCGAGGGCGCGGACTTCCTGGAGCAGTCGCTCCTGTGGACCGCGAACGTCCTGAACGGCACCACCGAGGTCGTCCGCGACGAGATCGACCGCGGCGAGGCCTGGGACGCGGCCGTCGCCAAGGGCCGCTTCATCGCGGACTCCAAGGTGCACGGCGCCGCTCCGGCCGCCTACCGCGCGCTGGACATCATCGCCGCGGCCAAGGACGGCGACCTCCAGGCCGGTTTCGACGCCGAGGACACCGCGCTGGCGGACCT
Organism: Streptomyces sp. NPDC006512; assembly: GCF_040611935.1. NCBI lineage: Bacteria > Bacillati > Actinomycetota > Actinomycetes > Kitasatosporales > Streptomycetaceae > Streptomyces > Streptomyces sp. NPDC006512. The sequence continues at coordinate 39,192 of NZ_JBEXPG010000031.1, forward strand.
CATCATGGGCGGCGAGCTGCGCTCGGGCATCTACGCCTTCAACCTGGTCCAGAAGCGCGCCAAGCGCCCGGCCGGTGCCCCGGACAAGTCGCTGGCCCGTCCGGTCACCAAGGTCGGCGTCGTCGGCGCGGGCCTGATGGCCTCGCAGCTGGCGCTGCTGTTCCTGCGCCGCCTGGAGGTGCCGGTGGTCCTCACCGACATCGACCAGGAGCGCGTGGACAAGGGCGTGGGCTACGTCCACGCCGAGATCCAGAAGCTGCTCGGCAAGGGCCGCATCAACCAGGACAAGGCCAACCGCCTGACCGCCCTGGTGACCGGTGTCCTGGACAAGGCCGAGGGCTTCGCGGACGCGGACTTCATCATCGAGGCCGTGTTCGAGGAGATGTCCGTCAAGCAGAAGGTGTTCGCGGAGGTCGAGGCGGTCGCCCCGGCGCACGCGATCCTCGCCACCAACACCTCCTCGCTGTCGGTGTCGGAGATGGCCTCCAAGCTCCAGCACCCGGAGCGCGTGGTCGGCTTCCACTTCTTCAACCCGGTCGCGATCCTCCCGCTGCTGGAGATCGTCCGCGGTGAGCAGACCGACGACGCCTCGCTGGCCACGGCCTTCGGTGTCGCCAAGAAGCTGAAGAAGACGGCGGTCCTCACCAAGGACGCCCCGGCGTTCGTCGTGAACCGCATCCTGACGCGCTTCATGGGCGAGATCCAGAACGTCATCGACGAGGGCACCCCGGTGGTCACGGCGGAGAAGGCCATCGAGCCGCTCGGCCTGCCGATGTCCCCGCTGGTGCTGCTGGAGCTCGTGGGACCGGCGATCGGTCTGCACGTCTCCGAGACCCTGAACCGCTCCTTCCCGGACCGCTTCACCGTCTCCCCGAACCTGGCGGCCGTGGTCAAGGCCGGCAAGCGCGGCTTCTACGTCTACGATTCCGGCAAGCCGGAGCTGGACCCCGAGGTCGCCGCTCTCCTGGTCCAGGGCGACGTCGTCCTGACCGAGGAGCAGGTCCGCGACCGCGTCCTGGACGCGGTGGCGCAGGAGATCGGCCTGATGCTGGAGGAGGGTGTCGTGGCCGAGGCCCAGGACATCGACCTCTGCCTCATCACCGGTGCCGGCTGGCCCTTCCACCTGGGCGGCGTGACGCCGTACCTGGACCGTGAGGGCGTCTCGGAGCGGGTGAACGGCAAGAAGTTCCTCGCCCCCGGCGTGGCGAGCGTCCCGGCGTAACGCCCCGGACGCAGGAAGGGCCCGTCCGCACCATGTGCGGACGGGCCCTTCGCGTTCACTCGGACCGGCCGGGTGTCACTTGCGGCCCGTCCGGCCGTTCTTGACCAGGCGCTGGGCTGCGGGCGAGTCGGGGTTGACGCTCAGCGCCTTGCGGGCGGCCTGGCGGCGCAGCTCGTCGCCGGGCTTGCCGAGTTTCGCGGCGGTCTCGGCGATCCGCAGCCACACCAGGGCGCGCCCGCTGCCGGCGGAGATCTCCACGGCGCGCTTCAGGCGCCGCTTGGCCTGGTCGGTCTCCTTGCGGCGGATGTGGGCCTGGGCCATGCCGATGAGCAGGTCGAGGTTCTCGTGTTCGGCGAGGAGGCGGGCGCCGACCTCCAGGACGCCCCGGTCGTCCTTGGCCTCGACGAGCGAGGCGAAGCCGCTGAGCGTGATGTCGGTGAAGGGGACGTCGTCCGCCTCGTTGCGGTCCCGGGCGCCGCGGAAGGTCCAGCCCTTGCCGCGCCGCCACTTCCAGGTGCGCGGGCCGGGCAGGTCCAGGCGGGTCCGGGTGCGCTCGTTGAAGTGCATGGACAGCTCGGGGCGGCCCTCCCACTGGTCGACGGCGGCCTCGACGTACTCCTCGGCCACCGGGCGCAGGAAGGCGTACCGCTTGGGCTGCATGCAGTAGCCGACGGCCTGGACGTACGGGGTGACCTCGGCCCGGATGTGCTCGACGTCCAGCACCCGGTCGGCCGGGGGTCCGGTCGGCGCCTCCAGGTCGGGCAGCAGGGCGTGGGTGAGGGTGGCGGGGATGCGGTTGCTGTTGGCGTACGGGCGCATCCTGCGGATGACCTCCAGCGCGCCGATCTGCGCGACGGGGATGCCGTAGAGCGCGCGGGCCGTGAACAGGCCGGTGGAGAAGCAGCCGATCACCTGGCGGGGGTTCAGGTACGCGAAGACCGTCTCGGCGAGGACGGGCACGTCCAGGACGAGGAAGGGGACCCCCGCTTCCCGGGCGGCGAGGCCGAGGGTGTCGGCGAGGCTGGAGGGGGCGCTGGGGTGCGGTTTGAAGATCACCGAGGTGAAGCCGAGCCGGAGGGCGTGGGTGAACATGCGCAGGTGCAGCTCCTCCTCTTCCTCCTCGGTGAGGATGCCCAGCGGGGAGAGGTACTGGCCGAGGAGGACGGCGGTATCGGGGCCGCGCCGGGCGAGCGCGGGCGGGATGACCCGGTCGAGGATCGGCCTGCACTCGTCGGTGACCTCCGCCATCAGTTTGAGGACGGCTCCGGTGTGGACGGGCTGCGAGGGGGTGCCGTACTCGGTGAGGAGCATGGGCAGCAGGGTGGGGACCAGGTCCAGGTACAGGACCTGCGCGATCCGGCCGTGGATCTGGCGCGGCAGGTCGTTGCGGGTGGGTCCGTAGCTCATCAGGCCGTCGGCGTAGACGGCCAGCGTGGCGTCCGAGAAGATCTTGCAGAGGGTCTGGGCGGGTTTGACCTGGATCGATTCGACGACGAGTTCCAGGGGGCCGGGCCGGATGCCCATCTTCTCGGCCATGACCGTGCGCCAGAGCGGGGCGTCCTCGTCGCGAGGGGCCCACAGCGCGGGGTGGAAGGGGTAGATCAGGTCGTTCCAGTAGACGACGCGGTGGAAGCGCGCGAGGACGGCCGCGGCGCCGGGCATGTGGTGCAGCGGGGTGGCGACCTCGGGGATCTCGACGTTGTTGCAGACGAGCAGGACGCGCTCGCGGTCGTCCTGGCCGAGCTGGCCGGCGTCGATGGCGGCGGCCACCGTCATGGCGCCGTAGAGGGTGGAGGCGGCGAATATCCGGGTCATCGGGCGGCGGCGCCCTGGTGCCGGGACAACAGTGCCCTGAGCTTGTTCACGCGTCCGGAGTCCATTCCCGCGAGTGTTCCTTCGAGGACGTCCTGGGGGAGGTCCCGCAGGATCTGGGCACCGCGTTCCATGAGGAGCCCCCGCGTGACTTCCTCGTAGGACTCGGCGCGGTCCATGTGAATGACGATGAGGGCGCACAGAGTTCGCATCGCCTTGAACGACAGTTCATATCCGCGGGGGTGTTGCGCCAGCTCCTGGAAAATGAGCCGGAAGGCGGGGAGGAAGTCGAGCTGGCGCTCGTCCGGGGCCTTGGTGAGGGAAGTGGACACGTCACGGCGGTAGAAGATGCCGTGGAGGTCGACGACCCCGAAGGATGCGGTCCGCAGGTGCAGCTTGTAGAACCAGGGCCGGTCCTCGGCGGTCCTCAGCCTCTCGTCGAAGTACAGCGCGCCGGCGTCGAGGAGCCGGCGGCGGTCGTAGACGCCGGCCCAGGACTGCGGGTAGTCCATGAAGGTCGAGGTGTCGACGGGGCCTATGTAGTCCGCGGGATTCAGCGGGAGGGCCCGGGGGGCGAGCGGCGCCATGACGATCTTGCGTTTTCTGCCGTAGACGCGGACGTGGCCGGTGCGCAGGAAGTCGACGCCCGACTGGCTCATCCAGCCGACCAATTGCGCGAGGTATCCGGGGGCGTACCAGTCATCGCCGTCGAGAAAGGTGAAGAACCGTCCGCGGGCGGCCGCGAGGCCGATGTTCCGGGTGGCCGATATTCCCAGATTCTGCTGATTACTCATCAGTACGGCGCCGGGAATGCGCGGCACCATCTCGCGCAGGATCTCTGAGGTCCCGTCAGTGGATCCGTCGTCCACGACGATGAACTCGAAATCCTCCCGGGCATTCAGCACCAAGGACTTGAGCGCCGTCCGGCAGTAGTCGCGGACGTCACACATCGCGACGATTACCGAAAGGGTCACCATCGGAGGCACTCACCATCTCCCCATTTTCGACACACTTCCCCGCGAGGCCACCGGAAGGGCCGCCCGCACGACCCTCCAGTCTACGTTCAAGTAACAGGCCGCCATCATGACAGAACCACTCGGAAGCCCCGTACGGCCACGGCGGTGTGACGTACAACTCCCTTGCCCGCCGAGGCCTATTCGTGACACGTAAGGATCGGATCAGCATGTAAGGTCTAACGGACCGCGCGGCAATCCGCCCTGTGTCCGCGCCCAGCTGCGGCTATCCCGACGGCAGTTGGGCCCGACCGACCGACCAGGAATCACCAGTGCGCATCCACGTGCTCGCAGACTCCGACACCCGCTGGAAATGGGGGGCGGCACTGGCGGTGGGACTGGCTCCGGGCAGCGAGGTCCACGCCCACATGCTCCGCGGCCGCAGCACGCCGACGGCACGCCAGCTCGCGGAGGTCGGCATCACCCCCGCCTCCCTCACGGAAGCCACCCTCGCCGGGTTCGCGGCGGCTCCCGAACTCGACGGCGCGGACCTGATCATCCTGGGCACCGTCGGCGGCGCGACGCACGCGGCGCTGCACGCGCTGGCCCGCCGCTTCCGCAACGCCCGGCGCCGGCCGATCCTCATGACCGGATACGTGGGCGTCGTCTACGAGAAAATGGCCGACGGACTGCTCCTGCGCGCGGGCGCCGACATCGTACTCGCCAACAGTCCTTTCGACCGGCGCCGGTTCACCGACATATACGAACCCCTGGGAATTCCCGCCTCCTGCATCGTCCAGACCGCACTCCCCTTTCTCGACCAGCGGCCCTACGACCCGAACCGCACCCACGCCCGGCACCCTTATACGGTGTGTTTCGCCGTCCAGCCCTCGGTACCCGCCGACCGAAACGGCCGCCTCTACCTGCTGCGCCGCGCGATATCCCACGCACGGCTGCGCCCGGGACGCGACGTACTCGTCAAACTCCGCAGCAGACCGGGCGAGGCGACCACCCACGTGGAAGCACACCACTACCAGGTCCTCGCCGAACAGATCGAAGAACCCCTGCCCCCGAACCTGCATTTCGTGTACGGCAACATGTCGGAAACCCTGGACCGCACCGACCTGCTGGTGACGGTCAGTTCCACGGCCGCACTCGAATCGATGCACCGCGGCATGCCGACCGCGATCCTGAGTGATCTCGGCATACGCGAGATCCACGGGAACCACTATTTCGCCGCTTCCGGCTGCGTCACCGACTGGACGGCCATAGACGAGGGCGCGGCCCCTCTCGCCCACGAATCCTGGACAACCGACCAGGGAATTCGATCCGATGATCCCTACGCGGAACTCCGGGCCCGGATCGATGAATTGTGGGGCATTCCGCTGCCGCCCGTCACCCCCTTCTACACGGCCGGCAGCGCCCCCGAATACGTCGGCACGCTGCTGCGCCGCAGAGGACTCGACCCCGACGGCTCCCCCGGCGCCGGAGCCGTCACCCGCCGGGCCGGCCCGATGCGGCGCACCTCCCGCCGCGTACTGAAGGTCGCCTACCAGTTCGGCGTCCAGCGGGTCGCCCCGAAGATCCAGCAGTGGGGCGGCGTATGACCGGCCCCGCCCGCGCACCACACCCGGCACCCCCAGGGGAGAACCTCGTGAACGTCACCGCCGTCATACCCGCCCGGGGCGGCTCCAAGGGCATCCCCGGCAAGAACGTCGCGGAGGTCGGCGGAGTGCCCCTGGTCGCCCGGGCCGTCCTGGCCTGCCGCGCCGCCGCGCACGTCACCCGGGTCGTGGTGTCCACCGACGACGCGGCGATCGCCGCCGCGGCCCGCGCCGCCGGCGCCGAGATCGTCGAACGCCCCGCGGAACTGGGCTCCGACCGGGCCTCCAGCGAATCCGCGCTGCTGCACGCCCTGGACCGGCTGGAGGAGCGGCACGCGGAGCCCGTCGGCGTCCTGGTCTTCGTCCAGTGCACCAGCCCCTTCGTCACGGCCGAGGAAGTCGACGAGACCGTCCTGGCCGTCGTACGGGACGGCGCGGACTCCGCCTTCACCGCCGTGCCCTTCCACGGGTTCCTGTGGGGCACCGGGCCCGCCGCCGGGCCCGGACACCGCGCGCACGGCGTCAACCACGACAGCGCCGTACGCCAGCGCCGCCAGGACCGTACGCCCGAGTACCTGGAGTCGGGCGCCGTCTACGCCATGCGCGCCGACGGCTTCCGCCGGCACGGCCACCGCTTCTTCGGCCGGACCCAGCTCGTCCCCACGGCCCCCGAACGGGCCATCGAGATCGACGAGCCCGGCGACCTCGCCCGCGCCCGCGCCCGCGCCCTGGCCCCCCTCCTCGACGCGCCACAGCGCGCACCGCACGTACCGGCCCAGCCGGCACCCCCGCAGCACATCGGAAAGGAACTCTGAACAGTGGTACACAGCAGCCGCGTCCGCCGCATCGGAAACAAGGAGGTCGGCACGGGCCGGCCCACCTACGTGATCGGCGAGATCGGGATCAACCACAACGGCGAGCTCGCCAACGCCCTGGCGCTCGTCGACGCGGCCGCCGAGGCGGGCTGTGACGCGGTGAAGTTCCAGAAGCGCACCCCCGAGATATGCACCCCCCGCGACCAGTGGGACATCGAACGGGACACCCCCTGGGGCCGGATGACGTACATCGACTACCGCCACCGGGTGGAGTTCGGCGAGGACGAGTACCGCGCCATCGACGCGCACTGCGCCGAACGCGGCATCGCCTGGTTCGCCTCCCCGTGGGACACCGAGGCCGTCGCCTTCCTGGAGAAGTTCGACGTCCCCGCCCACAAGGTGGCCTCCGCCTCCCTCACCGACGACGAACTGCTCCTCGCCCTGCGCGCGACGGGCAAGACGGTCATCCTGTCCACCGGCATGTCCACGCCCCAGCAGATCCGGCACGCCGTGGAGGTGCTGGGCAGCGAGAACATCGTCCTGCTGCACGCCACCTCCACCTACCCGGCCAAGCCCGAGGAGCTGAACCTGCGGGTCATCAACAGCCTGGAGGCGGCGTACCCGAACGTCCCCGTCGGCTACTCCGGGCACGAGACGGGCCTGCAGACCACCGTCGCCGCCGTCGCCATGGGTGCCTGCGCCGTGGAACGGCACATCACCCTCGACCGTGCGATGTGGGGCTCCGACCAGGCCGCCTCCGTCGAACCGGGCGGCCTCACCCGCCTGGTGCGCGACATCCGCACCATCGAGACGGCCCTCGGCGACGGCGTCAAGCGCGTCTACGACTCCGAAATCGCTCCGATGAAGAAGCTCCGCCGCGTCCAGGGCGTCCTCGCCGCCGAGGGCGTGACGGCCTCGGCATGAGCGGCACCCTCGCCCTGGTGGAGAGCCCGGCTCAACTACTGAACGTCCTGGAGTGGGCCCACGTCCACCCGGGCGAGGCAGCGTCCCTCACCGTCGCCGTGCTCCAGCCGACGGATCCGCGCTCCCGGGCGCAGGTCCGCCGGCTGTGCCGGTTCGCTTCCCAGGCCCAGGTGGCGTGGCGGCGCTACGAGGTCCGCGCCGGCTACCTGGAGCGGGCCCAGGAGCTGCTCCGGCTCGGGCGGGCGGTCGCGGCCGCCGAACGCCTGGTGATCGGGGACCTGTTCTCCCGTACGATCCAGCTGCTGCTGCCGCGGTCCAAGGCCGGCGAGGTGGTCGTCGTGGACGACGGCACGGCCACCACGGAACTCGTCAGCCTGCTGACGTCCGGCCGGCAGCTGACCCGCTGGCACCAGGGCGGGGCGAGACCGTCCGCCAAGGGCGGCCCGGTGAACCGCTGGCTGGCCCGCGAGGGCCTGGCCCGCGCCACCTTCTTCACCTGCATGCCGGTCGAGGCCCCGCCGGGCACCGAGATCCGGGCCAACACGTACGCGTGGAGCCGCGAGACCTTCGGCCCGGTGCGGGTACGGGCCGGGGCCGACCTGGCGGGAAGTTCCCTCGTGGAGACCGGAGTCATCGACGAGGACCGGTACGTCGAGGCCGTCGCCTGGATCGCGGGCAGCCGCGGGGCGGGCCGGTACCTGGCCCACCGCAGGGAGGACCGGCCGAAACTGGACCGGATCGCCGCCGCCACCGGCATGGAGATCGTCCACCCCGAACTGCCCCTGGAACTGACCGCGTTGACCGAGCCCATCGGCCTGTCCGTGCTGACCTTCGCGTCCACCGTCGCCTACACCCTGCCCATCGTGCTGGCCGGTTCGCCGGTGCGGGTGGAGCTGTGCGAGATCGACGACGACTGGATCACCCCGGACACCGCGGAGCGTTCGGTGGACTTCCTGCGGAGGATCTCCGCACAGGCCGTGCTCCGGCACGGCCTGAAGAGCATCCCGCCGCAGGGGCGTGCCCGGCGGTCGTCAGAACCGCTGCCAGCGCCCCAGTGAGAGGGCCGAGCCGTCCTTCTGCCGGTTCACGAGGAGTTCGCCGCGGGCGCTGATCGTGGCGACGACCACCCTCCCGTGGCCGTCGACGGCGAGGGCCGGGGACTCCAGGCCCTCCTCGCCGATCTCGGTCCACCAGAGCCCGGCGGCCTCGTGCTCGGTGGGGTACGCGGCGAGTGCCGTACGGCCGCCGACGGTCCGGTGGGCCAGCACGGTGCAGTCGTGACCGTCGACCACGGCGCGGGCGGCGGCCACGGCCCCGGCGGCGGGCCCGCCGCCGAGGGCCAGTACGCCCGCGCCCTCGCGGTACGCGAACACGCCGCTGCCGTCCGCCGCGTGCCAGAAGTGGGTGACGCGGCCGGGGGCCGTCTCCAGGGTGGCGACCGAGCCGTCCTGGGCGAGGTACGCGATGTCCCCGGCCCGTCCGAGGGGGCTGCCCGGGCCGCTCTGGGCCCACAGCGAGATCCCCTTCTCGCCGGGGGCCGCGAACCAGACCCGGCCCTCGGCGGTGGAGGCGGCGCAGGTCCCTTCGAAGGTCTTGCTGCCGCGCAGGTCGTCCCAGGCCCCCCAGGCGCCCTTCTTGTCCTGGCGGCGTACGTGGATCCCGCGGCCGGCGTTGCGGACGAAGACGTGGGGTGCGCCCAGGGCGTCCACGGCGATGCTCGGCGGTCCGCCCCGGTGGGACATCTCCGGCTTGCGGTAGAGGGTGCCGAGCGATTCCCACGGGCCCAGCGGGCGGCCCGTCTGGTACTGCACCGCGTGGTGGTAGGTGACGGTGACGCCCTCGCCGTCGGGCGGCCGGTGCCGGCGCCGGCCCACGAAGTGGGCGTACCCGTCCGGTCCTTGGCCCACGGTGAGGTCGGTCAGGTCCGGTGCGGGGAACAGGTCGGGGCCGCTCCAGGCGGGGCCGCCGGGTGTCCGCTCGGTCCAGCGCAGCAGTCCGCCCTCGGTGCGCGCGTAGGCGGTGAGCCGTCCGTCCCGGCCGGCGAGGACCCAGCGGCCGGTGAGGGGGCCCAGGGCCACGGAATCCCAGTCACGTGCGGGGGCGGCTGCGGATCCCGGCGCGGGTGCGCGGTGGGCGGCCGATTTGCCTGCCTTGCGCGTGGATCGCGTTGCCATGGACCGCCAGCAACCCTTCCCCTTCACCACTCGAACGGATTCAGGATACCCCGGGGCCCTTCTGGCGCGTTCCTGCGCTTATCTTGTAGCCCGCGAGACTCCCGCACCCCGTTCGGAAGGCCGGTCCCCGGGCATGACTTCAGACAGCACCGCCACGACGACGCCGCAGGAGGGCCGGGCGGCCTCCGGGCGTGCGCCCCGCCCGCCCCGTTCGCGCGGCAGCCGGATCCGGCGGGTGCTGGCCTGGAGCGCGGCCGTGCTGGTCCTCGGCGCGGCCGGCACCGGCTGGTGGGTGTACAGCCACTTGAACGGGAACATCGACAGCGTCGACCTGAACCAGGCGATCGGCGCGGACAACCGTCCGCCGAAGGTGGTCGAGAACGCCCAGAACGTCCTCGTGCTCGGCTCGGACTCGCGGGCCGGGGCCAACGGCGACCTCGACCACGGCGACGTGAGCGGCGCCCGCTCCGACACCGCGATGCTGGTGCACATACCCGAGGGCCGGGCCAGGGCCACCGCGGTGAGCATCCCCCGCGACACCCTGATCTCCCGGCCCGAGTGCAAGGACAAGGACGGAAAAAACGTTCCTTCCGCCCAGCGGGTCATGTTCAACTCGGTCTACTCGCTGGCCGGCCCGGCCTGTGTGGTCAAGACCGTGGAGCAGCTGTCGGGGATCCGCGTGGACCACTTCGTCGAGGTCGACTTCGCGGGCTTCAAGGGGCTGGTGGACGCGCTCGGCGGGGTCACCGTCACCCTCGACCAGCCGATGACGGGCGCGAAGGGCGGTCTCAAGCTGGACGCGGGCACGCACCGGCTGGACGGCGCCGCCTCGCTGAAGTTCGTCCGGACCCGCTACGGCTACGGCGACGGCAGCGACCTCGGACGCATAGGCCTCCAGCAGCAGTTCATGCTCGCCATGCTGTCCGAGATCAAGAAGCAGGACGCCCTCGGCAACCCGGCCCGGCTCTACAAGCTCGCGGACGCCGGCACCAAGTCGCTGACCACCGACTCCGATCTGGCCTCGCTCACCGCGCTGTCCGACTTCGCGCAGAGCATGAAGGGCGTGGACCCGGCCACGATGGAGACCATCATGCTGCCCGTGGCCTACGACAAGGTGGACCGCAACCGGGTGGTCGTGGCCGAGCCGCAGGCCTCCCAGCTGTGGGAGGCGCTGCGCACCGACCAGAAGGTCCCCGCCTCGGCGAAGGACTCCCCCGCCAAGGGCGGCGGCCCGGGCGCCAAGTCCCCGGCGCCCAAGCCGTCACCCTCCTCGTCCTCGTAGGGCAGGGCGCGGGCTCCGCCCGCCGGCCCGGCCCGTCGGCCCGTCAGAATTCCGCGTCGCGGCCCGTGCGGCCCAGCCGGCTGTGGCTGCGGCTGTAGAGGAAGTAGACGACGATGCCGATCGCCATCCAGATGCCGAAGCGGATCCAGGTCTCGGCGGGCAGGTTCAGCATCAGCCAGAGCGACGCCGCGATCGACACGATCGGGATGAACGGCACCCACGGGGTCCGGAAGGCCCGGTGCAGGTCGGGGCGGGTCCGGCGCAGGATGATCACGCCGAGGGCGACGATCACGAAGGCGAACAGGGTGCCGATGTTCACCAGCTCCGCGAGCTTCTCCAGGCTGGTGAAGCCGGCGAGGACCGCGATGACCACACCGAGCAGGATGGTCGCCCGGTAGGGCGTGCGGTACTTGGGGTGGGTGACGGAGAAGACGCGCGGCAGCAGTCCGTCGCGGCTCATCGCGAAGAACACGCGGGTCTGTCCGAGGAGCAGGATCATGCACACCGTGATCAGCCCGACGGACGCGCCGAGGCTGATGGCGCCGGCGAAGAACGGCTGGTTGACGGATTTGAAGGCCTCGGCGAGCGGTGCCGTCGGTGACATCTCGGTGTACTTCTGCATGCCGGTGACGACCAGTGTGACGGCGACGTAGAGCACCGTGCAGATCACCAGCGAGCCGAGGATGCCGCGCGGCATGTCCCGCTGCGGGTTCCGGGTCTCCTCTGCCGCCGTCGCGACGACGTCGAAGCCGATGAAGGCGAAGAAGATCAGCGAGGCCGCGGTGAAGATGCCCATGACGCCGAAGTTGGTGGGCGCGTAGCCGAAGAGCAGCTGGACCAGTGGTGCGTGGAGGCCGCCTCCCGCTTCCTGCGGCTGCGCCGGCGGGACGAACGGGGAGTAGTTGTCGGCCTTGATGAAGAACAGGCCCGCGATGATGACCAGCATCACCACGGTGACCTTGATGGCGACGACGATCGCGGTGATCCTGGCCGACAGCTTCGTCCCGACGACCAGGACGGCGGTCAGCACCAGGATCAGCAGGAACGCCAGCAGGTCGAAGGTGCCGCCCGCATCGGGTCCGGACAGCGCGGTGGGCAGGTCCCAGCCCAGGTTCGTGTGCATGAGGTGGCGCACGTACCCGGACCAGCCGACCGCCACCACGGCGGTGCCCAGCGCGAACTCCAGCACCAGGTCCCATCCGATGATCCAGGCGGGCAGCTCGCCGATGGAGGCGTACGCGAAGGTGTACGCCGACCCGGCCACGGGCACCGTGGACGCGAACTCCGCGTAGCACAGGGCCGCGAGGGCGCAGACGACGCCCGCCACCACGAAGGAGAGCGCGGTGGCGGGTCCGGCGTTGTTCCGGGCTGCGATACCCGTGAGGACGAAGATGCCCGTGCCGATGATGACACCGACACCGAAGACCGTCAGGTCCCAGGCCGAGAGCGATTTGCGGAGCGCGTGTTCCGGCTCCTCCGTGTCCCGGATCGACTGCTCGACCGACTTGGTGCGGAAAGGATTGTTCAGATCCGTACTCACCGACGCACCTCCGAACAGGTGGCGTACGCAGCACGCGGACGCGAACGGGCCGGGAGGCCCACCCCTTCAGGGTGATCTCCCGGCCCGTGACGTGCAACCCCGCGCGAACTAGTCGACGGTGGCGGCCCGCTCGCTGTCGAAACGCCCGTCCAGCTTGGCGACCAGGCCCGTGACCTGCCGCGCGATGTCCGGGGCGGTCAGGCCGATCTCGGCCATGATCTCCTTGCGGAGGGCGTGGTCGAGGAAGCGCTGCGGGATGCCGAAGTCCCGCAGCGGGACGTCGACCCCGGCGTCGCGCAGGGCCTGCGAGACGGCGGCGCCGACACCGCCGGTGCGGCCGTTGTCCTCGACGGTGACGACGACCCGGTGCCCGTCGGCGAGCGGGGCCAGGGCCTCGTCCACCGGCTTGACCCAGCGGGGGTCGACGACGGTCGAGGTGATGCCCTGCTTGTCGAGCAGGTCGGCGATCTCCAGGCACATCGGGGCGAGCGCGCCGACCGAGACGATGAGTACGTCCGGACGGGTGACGTCGGCGGCCGGGGTGCGCAGGACGTCCATGCCGCCGATGCGGCCGACGGCCGGTACGGCCGGGCCGACGACGCCCTTGGAGTAGCGCACGACCGTCGGCGCGTCCTTGACCTCGACGGCCTCGCGGAGCTGGGCGCGCAGCTGCTCGGCGTCGCGGGGCGCGGCCAGGCGCAGGCCCGGGACGACCTGGAGGATGGACATGTCCCACATGCCGTTGTGGGAGGCGCCGTCGTCGCCGGTGACTCCGGCCCGGTCCAGGACGAAGGTGACCCCGCACTTGTGCAGGGCGACGTCCATCAGGACCTGGTCGAAGGCGCGGTTCAGGAAGGTCGCGTAGACGGCGAAGACCGGGTGGACGCCGCCGGTGGCGAGGCCGGCGGCCGAGGTGGCGCCGTGCTGCTCGGCGATGCCGACGTCGTAGATCCGGTCCGGGAAGACCTCGGCGAACTTGTTCAGGCCGACCGGGTGGAGCATGGCGGCGGTGATGCCGACGATGTCCGGCCGGTCGTGGCCGAGCTTGACCATCTCGTCGGCGAAGACGGAGGTCCAGCTGGCGGCGGCGGTCTTGACCGGCAGGCCGGTGTCCGGGTGGATCACGCCGACCGCGTGGAAGCGGTCCGCCTCGTGCTCCAGGGCCGGGGTGTAGCCGCGGCCCTTCTGCGTGAGGCAGTGCACGATGACCGGGCCGCTGAAGCGCTTGGCGCGCTGGAGGGCCGACTCCAGGGCCTCGATGTCGTGGCCGTCGATGGGCCCGATGTACTTCAGGCCGAGGTCCTCGAACATGCCCTGCGGGGCGATGAAGTCCTTGAGGCCCTTCTTGGCGCCGTGCAGGGTCTCGTAGAGGGGCTTCCCGACGACCGGGGTGCGCTCCAGGAGGTCCTTGCCGCGGGCCAGGAAGCGCTCGTAGCCGTCCGTGGTGCGCAGGGTCGCCAGGTGGTTCGCGAGGCCGCCGATGGTGGGGCCGTACGAGCGCTCGTTGTCGTTGACCACGATGACGAGCGGGCGGTCCTTGGCGGCGGCGATGTTGTTGAGCGCCTCCCAGGCCATGCCGCCGGTCAGCGCGCCGTCGCCGATGACGGCGGCGACGTGGTGGTCCTCGCGGCCGAGCACCTCGTTGGCCTTGGCGAGGCCGTCGGCCCAGCCCAGCACCGTGGAGGCGTGGGAGTTCTCGATGACGTCGTGGTCGGACTCGGCGCGCGAGGGGTAGCCGGAGAGGCCGCCCTTGGAACGCAGGTTGCCGAAGTCCTGGCGGCCCGTGAGCAGCTTGTGCACGTAGGCCTGGTGCCCGGTGTCGAAGAGGACCTTGTCCTTCGGGGACTCGAAGACCCGGTGCAGGGCGATCGTCAGTTCGACCACCCCGAGGTTGGGGCCGAGGTGCCCGCCGGTCTTGGAGACGGCGTCGACGAGGAAGGACCTGATCTCGGCGGCGAGCTGGTCGAGCTCCTCCAGGCTGAGCCGGTCCAGATCGCGCGGTCCCTTGATGCGGGTCAGCAGCACCCGTGCCTCCTTGCAGTTGCTTGCTGGTCTGTCGAGTCTAATGTTCCGCTCGCGGGGGCGGTCATCGGGCGGTACCCGTAGGGTCACGCCTTTGTCATACCTGTACACCTCGTCGCGGAATCACACATCCCAAACGGGCGCATACCCGCACACCTGTACGCACACATGTACGCACAGGTGCCCGGCGCCACGCGAAGTGGCACCGGGCACTGTGACGGTTCTTACCGCCTGGGGACGCCCGAGGGCGCGCGGTCAGGCGCGTCCGGCCGTCTTCTGGGTCTTGCGGGTGACCGAGTCGATGACCACGGTGGCGAGCAGGACCGCACCGGTGATCATGTACTGGATCGGCGTCGCGATCCCCTCCAGGGCCAGACCGTACTGGATGGAGGTGATGACCATGACGCCGAGGAGGGCGTTCCAGGTCCGGCCGCGGCCGCCGAAGAGGCTGGTGCCGCCGATGACGGCCGCCGCGATCACGTTCATCAGCAGGTCACCGGCGCCGGCGCTCTGGTTGGCCGCCGCGATCTTGGAGGCCCAGAAGAGCCCGCCGATGGCGGCGAAGGTACCGGCGATGGAGAACACCGCGATGCGGATGCCGGTGACGTTGATGCCCGCGCGCCGGGAGGCCTCGACGCTGCCGCCGAGCGCGAAGACGTTGCGGCCGAAGGAGGTGCGGCGCAGGACGAAGTCCGTGCCGACCAGGACCAGGACGAAGAGCACGACCGCGAGCGGCAGGCCCTTGTACTGGTTGAACACGGCTGCCGGGCCGAAGGTGAACAGCGCCAGCACGCCGGTGCGCAGCAGGATCTCCGTGAGCGGCCGGGAGGGCACGCCCGCGGCCTGACGGCGCTTGTTGTCGGAGAAGGTGGCCAGGAAGTACCCGATCACGGCGACGGCCGCGAGGCCGTAGCCCGCCGCGACGTCCGAGAAGAAGTACGTGGTCAGCTGCCCGACCACGCCCTCGGAGTCGAGGTTGATGGTGCCGTTGCTGCCGAGGATCTGCAGCATGGCGCCGGACCAGAACAGCAGGCCCGACAGGGTGACGGCGAAGGCCGGGGCGCCGATGCGGGCGAAGAAGAAGCCGTGGATGGCGCCGATCAGCGCGCCGCCCGCGACGGCGGCGAGGATCGCGAGCCATTCGTTGACGCCGTGGGTGACGGCGAGGACGGCCACGATCGCGCCCGAGACGCCGCTGACCGAGCCGACCGAGAGGTCGATCTCCCCGAGCAGCAGCACGAAGATGATGCCGACGGCCATCATGCCCGTCGCGACCATGGTGATCGCGATGTTGGTCAGGTTCTCCGGGGAGAGGAAGTTCGAGTTCAGGCCCTGGAAGATGCTCCAGATGATGATCAGGCCGAGGACGACGGGGATGGAGCCCAGGTCACCCGCCTTCATCTTGCGGCCGAACTCGCTCAGGTACCCGGAGAAGCCCTGCTCGCGCACGAGCAGGCGCGGGTCCACGGCGGGGATGGCGTCCGCCGCGGCGGCCGGGTTGACCGGGTCCACGTGCTCCGCCGGGCCCTTGCCCAGGGGATCGGCGGCGGGATTCTGGGTGCTCACTTGCGGGCCTCCCCGGTGCGGGCCGCCCGGCGGGTCACGGCGTTGTCCGTGGCCCCGGTGATGGCGGAGATGATCTCTTCCTGCGAGGTGTCGGCGACGCTGAAGACACCGTTGTTGCGGCCCAGCCGCAGGACCGCCACCTTGTCGGCGACGGCCTTCACATCGGCCATGTTGTGGCTGATGAGGATGACGGCGTGGCCGCGCTCGCGCAGCCGCTCCACCAGGTCGAGGACCTGTGCGGTCTGCTCGACGCCGAGGGCGGCGGTGGGCTCGTCGAGGATGACGAGCTGCGGCTCGCCCAGCATCGAGCGGGCGATCGCCACGGTCTGGCGCTGTCCGCCGGAGAGCGAGGCGATCGGGATCCGGACACTGGGGATCCGGATGGACAGGGTGGTCAGGAGCTCGCGGGCGCGGCGCTCCATCTCCACCTCGTCGAGGATGCCGCGGCGCTTGAGCTCGCGGCCGAGGAAGAGGTTGCCGACGACGTCGATGTTGTCGCACAGCGCGAGGTCCTGGTAGACCGTCGCGATGCCGAGGTCCTGGGCGTCGTGGGGCTTGGTGATCGAGACCGGGCGGCCCTCCCATTCGATGACCCCGTCATCGATGGGGTGCACGCCGGCGATGGTCTTGACCAGCGTGGACTTGCCGGCGCCGTTGTCGCCGACGAGGGCGACCACCTCACCGGAGTGGATCTCGAGTTCTACGTCGGTCAGGGCCTGAACGGCGCCGAACCGCTTCGAGACCCCTCGCAACGCCAGCACGGGCGCAGCGGACACATGAACCATCTCCTTCGCCGCCTGACCGGCGGGGATGTCGTGCAAAAGAGCAGGAGCGGGGCGGATGGGGGACGACACGAGGTCGGGGAACGCGGGGAGCGGGGACTGCGGGGACCGCAGCGAACGCGGGGGACATACGAGAAACGTTTCTGCCCGGCGCTCCGCGGGTGGCGGGGAAGTTGGGCGGGGCGCCGGGCAGGCGCGGGGGCCGCCTCGGCCGGAGCGGAGGCGACGGGGCCTACTTGAGGCCGAGGGTGGCGCAGGCGGCCGCGTACTTCTCGGTGCAGATCTCTTCGACCGTGTAGACGCCGTCCTTGACGACGGTGTCCTTGATGTTCGCCTTGGTCAGCGAGACGACCGGGATCAGCACGGACGGGACGCCCTTGAGGGTCGGGCTGTCGACCTTCTGGTTGATGATCCCGTCGATCTTCTCGCCCTTGGCGAGGGCGACGGCCATCTCCGCGGCGGCCGTGGCCTCCGGGGCGTACGGCTTGTAGACGCTCATGAACTGCTCGCCCGACACGATGCGCTGCACACCGGCGAGTTCGGCGTCCTGGCCGGTCACGGGGGGCAGCGGGGACAGGCCGGCCGCCTTGAGGGCGGTGATGATGCCGCCGGCCATGCCGTCGTTCGCCGAGTAGACGCCGATCACCTTGTCCTTGCCGAGCGCGGAGAGGGCGCCCGCCATGTTGGTGTTCGCGTTCTCGGGCTTCCACTCGACGGTGTCGTACTCCTTGCCGATGTTCACCTTGCCGTCGAGCACGGAGTGCGCGCCCTGCTTGAACAGTTTGGCGTTCGGGTCGGTGACCGAACCGTTCATCATGACGATCTGGCCGTCCTTGGCCTTGTCGCCCAGCGCCTCCAGCAGCGCCTTGCCCTGGACCTTGCCGACCTCTTCGTTGTCGAAGGAGGTGTACGCGTCGATCGGGCCCTCGGCCAGGCGGTCGTAGGCGACGACCGGGATGCCCGCGTCCTTGGCCTTCTTGACCGAGCCCGCGATGGCCTTGGCGTCCACCGCGTCGAGGATCAGGACGTCCACCTTGTTGGTGATCATCGTGTCGACCTGGGAGTTCTGCGTGGTCGCGTCCTGCTTGGCGTTGGCGTAGACCACCTCGGCCTTGCCGCCGGTGAGGTCGGCAACCTTCTTCTCGATCAGCGGCTTGTCGAACTTCTCGTAGCGCGCGGTCTGGTTCTCCGGCAGGAGCAGGCCGACCTTGATGGCGTCACCCTTGGCGGCTCCCGAGTCCTTCGGGGCGTCCCCGGCCTCCTTCGCACTGCCACAAGCGGCAAGTGACACGGCCATGGCACCGGCGGCGACGGCTACGGCGGCTCTGCGCATACGCGTGTTCATTACTTGAACCTCCCTGACGAGGCCGCAACGCTGCGGCCGAGGTGGATGTGAGTCAACCCCGGCCGCAAGTTTGCCGTCAAGGAGTGAATCCTTAACGAGATGACAACGGTGCCATCCGTTATCTAACTGAAGACATGACGGCAGGCGCTCGCACTCCCATCCCATTTTCCGCCAAAAGCGTCGAATCGCCCATCTCGCTGAGTACGAGGGCCAGCGCGCCGAGCACCTCCGCGCGGCCCCCCAACGACCCCGTGAGGACGGACAGCTGGCGGGCCGCGCTCGGGATCGCGTACCGCCCGACCGACTCCCGGATCGGCGTCAGGACCAGCTCCCCGGCCTCCGCGAGCGAGCCGCCGAGCACCACGCGGCTCGGGTTGAGGAGGTTGCACAGGCTGGCCACGCCGCTGCCGATGTGGCGGCCCACGTCGGTGACGACCCGGCGGCAGCCGGGGTCCCCCTCCCGGGCCAGCTCCACCACCCGCTCCATCGTCAACTCCGGCCCGTGGCTGCTCTCCAGGAGCGGCAGCACGTAGCGGGCGGCGGCGAAGGTCTCCAGGCAGCCGCGGTTGCCGCAGCGGCAGACGGGGCCCGATTCGTCGAGGGTGATGTGCCCGATCTCCCCGGCGGTGCCGCCCGGACCCCGGTAGATCTGACCGTTGATCACCAGGCCCGCGCCGACACCGCTGGCGACCTTGATGTACGCCAGGTCCTTGACGCCGCGGCCGCTGCCCCAGACCAGCTCGCCCAGCGCGCCGAGGTTCGCGTCGTTGTCGACGTAGACGGGCACGCCCAGGCGCTGCGAGAGCTCCTGGCGCGGGTTGATCCCGGCCCACCCCGGCAGGATCGCGGTCGAGCCCAGGGTCCCGGACTCCACGTCGATGGGGCCGGGCACGCCGAGGCCGACGCCGATGACCTTGTCGCGGCCCACCCCGATGCCCTCGATCAGCCGGCCGACCAGCGCCTCGGCCCGGTCGAAGCCCTCCACCCAGGACGCGTCCACGTCCAGCGGTTCGGACTCCTCCGCCAGCACCTGGTGCGCGAGGTTGCCCACGGCCACCCGCAGGTGGGTGTGTCCGAAGTCCACGCCGATCACGATGCCCGCGTCCCCGCTGAGCGAGACGCTGCGCGCCCGGCGGCCGCCGGCCGAGGTGTCGGTGACCTCGACGGTCCCGGCCTCCTTGAGCTCACGGACGATGTTGGAGACCGTGGCCGCCGACAGTCCGGTGGCGCGGGCGATCTCCGCCTGGGTCAGCGAACCGGCGAGCCGCACGGCCCGCACGACCCGTTCCAGATTCGCGCGATGCAGCGAGGACTGCGATCCGGGAGTCTGCACGACTCATCCACTCCTGCCCATAAGCGACGGCCAGCCGTCGCCCCCCGGCCGGCCGTCGCGGCTACGCGCTCCGAGACCCCGGCGTCTCTCCAACTTGTGAAGCTTAAGTCGAGCCTTTGGGCCTCCACACGTCAAGAGGCTGACGCAGCACGAAACGGACACCGGTGACCAAAAGGATGATCGAGGACCTCCCGGATCGTGTTACGGTCGCTGAGGCGCCGGTCCTCTGCGGCCTTTCCGGCCGGACCGGGCGCCGTGCCATGACAGCGCTACGCGAGGAGGTGTTCGGGATGAGTCCCGATCGAAGTCCTCGCAGCGCTCACGTCCGCTGACCTTTCCGGCCGGCCGACCCTTTTCCCGAGTGCGCACGGCAGCGCCTGACGCTGCTCCGTGCATTTTTTCACCCCTTCCGCATGCCCTGCACCTCGTGGCGCCGGGCTGCGTCATCCATGCCCACCGGCGCGCCCGGGGCCCTCCGTCCCGCCACCGCGCCGACCCATGATCACTCCACGGGACCGTGCGGCTCCGCGCTGCCCGGACGCCGTGGAGGGAGGTAGTCGTCATGACCATGCTCACCCCTCGTACCCCCGCGAAGCTCGCACCGCCGGGCCGGACCCGCCGCGAGCGCAAGGCCGCCGAGCTGGAGGCCGGCACCCGCCTCGTCGGCGAGCGCCTCGCCGCGACCAGCGCCCGCTCGGGCGTCCAGGTCCTCCAGGACCTCGACACCTCGCGCGGCGGACTCACCCACGCCGAGGCCGCGCTCCGCCTGGAGCGGCACGGCGCCAACGTGGTCGCCCGGGAGCGGGCCCCGCACTGGCTCGTCCAGCTCGCGAAGGCGTACGGGAACCCGTTCATCGGGGTCCTGGTCTTCCTGGCCGCCGTGATGTTCTGGCAGGACCCCGCGGACCCGGGCGTCGTCATCCTCTCCGTGATGGTGGGCATCAGCGGACTGCTGCGCTTCTGGCAGGAGTTCCGCTCGGGCCGCGCCGCCGACGCGCTGAAGCAGCTCGTCACCACCACCTGCGCGGTGCAGCGCCGGGCCGGCACCGGCTCCGCCCCGACCACCTTCGAGGTTCCGATGGACCAGGTGGTCCCGGGCGACCTCGTGAAGCTGGCCGCCGGTGACCTGATCCCGGCCGACCTGCGGCTCGTCGCCGCCAAGGACCTGATGGTCTCCCAGGCCGCCCTGTCCGGGGAGTCGCTCCCGGTCGCCAAGGCCGACATCAGGGGCGGCGACGACGCGGGCGCGGCCGCCTGCGCCGACCCGGTCGAGGCCGGCAACCTCTGCCTGACGGGGACCTCGGTCACCTCCGGAACCGCCACCGGCGTCGTCGTCGCGACCGGCGCCGGCACCTACTTCGGCTCCATGGCGGGCTCCCTGGTCGGCGAGCGTCCGCAGACCAACTTCGACACCGGCGTGCGCAAGGTCAGCTTCCTGCTGATCCGCTTCATGCTGGTCATGGTCCCGGTCGTCTTCATGGTCAACGGCCTGACGAAGGGCGACTGGGACGAGGCCTTCCTCTTCGGCATCGCCGTCGCCGTGGGCCTGACCCCCGAGATGCTGCCGATGGTGGTCTCCGCCAACCTGGCCCGCGGCGCGGTGGCCATGTCCCGGCGGAAGGTCGTCGTCAAGCGGCTCAACGCGATCCAGAACCTGGGCGCGATGGACGTGCTCTGCACCGACAAGACCGGCACCCTCACCGAGGACCGGATCGTCCTGGACCGCTACCTCGACGTGCACGGCGAGGAGGACGCCGAGGTCCTGGAGTACGGGTACCTCAACGCGCACTTCCAGACCGGACTGCGGAACCTGATGGACCGGGCGGTCATCGACCGCGTCGACGAGGCCGAGGAGGTTGTCGTCGACGCACGGTTCTCGATGGTCGACGAGATCCCCTTCGACTTCGCCCGGCGCCGGATGACCGTCGTCCTCAACCGCAACAGCGTGGTGGGCGCGGGCGGCCGCACCGAACACGTCATGATCACCAAGGGTGCCGTCGAAGAGGTCCTGGACCTGTGCACCCACATGACGGACCGCGGCGAGACGGTCGAGCTGACCGAGCAGCTGCGGTGGCACGTCACCCGGATCGCCGAGGACAACAACCGGCGGGGCCTGCGCGTCCTCGCCGTCGCCACCCGCACGGTCGCCGAGCCCCGCGACACCTACACCGTCGCGGACGAGGACCGGCTGACCCTGGTCGGCTTCCTCGCCTTCCTCGACCCGCCGAAGGCCTCCGCCGCCGCGGCCCTCCAGGGCCTGGCCGACAAGGGCATCGCGGTCAAGGTCGTCACCGGCGACAACGAGCTCGTCGCGGCCCGCGTCTGCGCCGAGGTCGGCATCGAGGTGGGCCACGTGGTCCCCGGCTCCGAGGTGGACGCCCTCGACGACGCGGCGCTGCGCGCGCTGGCCGCCCGTACGACCGTCTTCGCCAAGGTCAACCCCCTCCAGAAGGCCCGGATCGTCCGGGCCCTGCAGGCCGAGGGGCACACCGTCGGCTTCCTCGGGGACGGGATCAACGACGCGGCCGCCCTGCGGGACGCGGACGTCGGCATCTCCGTCGACACCGCGGTGGACATCGCCAAGGAGTCGGCGGACATCATCCTGCTGGAGAAGGACCTGACCGTCCTGGAACAGGGCGTCGTCCAGGGCCGGACCACCTTCGGCAACACCATCAAGTACATCAAGATGACCGCGTCGTCGAACTTCGGCAACGTCTTCTCGGTGCTGGTGGCGAGCGCGTTCATCCCCTTCCAGCCGATGCTCGCGATCATGCTGCTGGTGCAGAACCTGGTCTACGACATCTCCCAGCTGGCCACGCCCTGGGACCGGATGGACGAGGAGTACCTGCGCAAGCCGCGCAACTGGGACGCCAAGGGCATCTTCCGCTTCATGGTCACCATCGGTCCGATCAGCTCGGTCTTCGACATCGCGATGTTCGTGATCATGTGGAACGTCTTCGCCGCGAACAGTGAGGCGAGCCAGTCCCTCTTCCAGTCCGGCTGGTTCGTCGAGGGCCTGCTCTCGCAGACCCTGATCGTCCACATGATCCGCACCCGCAAGATTCCCTTCGTCCAGTCCCGCGCCTCCTGGCCGGTGATGGTGATGACCGTCCTCGCGGTGCTGACCGGTCTGTGGCTGCCGTTCTCGCCGCTGGCCCCTTCGCTGGGCTTCGTGGCCCTGCCGGCGGGCTACTTCCCGTGGCTGATCGGTGTCCTGCTCGCGTACTGCACGCTGACGCAGCTCGTGAAGACCTGGTACATCCGCCGGTTCAACACCTGGCTGTAGAGGGGAGGGCGGGCCGATGACGCTGCTCAGCGAAGGGCAGATGGCCGGGCACCTGGCCGCCGCGCTCGGCTTCGGGGCGCTGATCGGCCTGGAACGGCAGTGGCGCGCCCGGATGGCGGGACTGCGCACGAACGCCCTGGTCGCGGGCGGGGCCGCGCTGTTCGTGCTGCTCTCGCAGTACGGGTTCCTCAGCGCGGTCTCCGAGGTGAACTACGACGGCTCCCGGGTCGCCGCCCAGATCGTCTCCGGGATCGGCTTCCTCGGCGCCGGAGTGATCATGCGGGACGGGCTCAGCGTCCGGGGCCTGAACACGGCCGCCACCCTGTGGTGCTCGGCGGCCGTGGGCTGCCTGGCGGGCGTGGGCCTGTTCGTGCTGGCCGCCTTCGGGACGGCGGGCGTGGTGGGGGCGAACCTCCTGCTGCGCCCGCTGGGCCGGCGGCTCGACCGGGAGCCGCGGGGCGGGGCCGAGGTGGCCTCCGACTACCACTTCGAGGCGGTATGCCTGGAGGCGGAGGAGGCCCGCGTCCGCCACCGGGTGGTCGACGCGCTCGGCCGGCCCGGCTACCAGCTGCGGGAGATCCGCAGCCAGGACGGGCCGGCCGCCGGTCTGGTCACCGTGTCGGCGCTGCTGACCGCCGAGGGGACGCAGGGCCGGACGCTGGAGGAGGCGGTCAGCAGCCTCTCCCTGGACCCGGCCGTCTCGGCGGTCGGCTGGTCGGTCCTGCCGGACCCGGCTACTTGAGGGTCGCGGAGGTCAGACCGGCCTGGATCTGGCGCTGGAAGGAGAGGTAGACCACCAGCATCGGGATCATCGCGATGGTCACGCCGGCGAACAGCACCGGCAGGTCCGTCTCGTAGCCCATCTGGTACTGGAGCTGGATCAGGCCCTGGGTGAGCATGTACCGCTCGGGGTCCGATCCGCTCTGCGGCTGCATCAGCACGGAGGGCAGGATGTACTGGTTCCACTGGCCCAGGACATTGAATATCCCCACGCTGATCAGGCCGGGCTTGGCCATCGGCAGCATCACCTGGAAGAAGATCCGGGTGTCGGAGGCCCCGTCGATCACCGCCGCCTCGTGCACCGCCGTCGGCAGCGTACGGAAGAAGGAGTGCATGAAGAAGACCGTGAACGGCATCGAGTAGGCGACGTAGACCAGGATCAGGCCCTGGTAGCTGTTGAGCATGTCCAGGCGCTTGACCATGAAGAACAGCGGTACGAGCGCGAGGAACACGGGGAACATGGCCCCGCTGACGAAGAAGTAGTAGATGATCCGGTTCCCCTTGAAGGGGTACCGGGCCAGGACGTAGGCCGCCATGGAGCCCAGCAGCATGGTGAGCGGCACCGAGAACACCATCACGATGAGGGTGTTGGCGAAGTAGTCGCCGATCCCCTTGTCCCAGGCCCGCCCGAAGGCGTCGAAGTTCCAGTTCGAGGGCCAGCTCAGGGCCGAGCCGCCGATCTGCGAGTCGGTCTTGAAGGATCCGAGCGTCAGCCAGATCAGGGGCAGGACGATCAGTATCGCCCAGACGGCCAGGAAGCCGTGGGAGAAGACGTTGAGCGCCATGCCGTCGGAGGCGCGGTTCCCGCCCGCCTTGGGGCGGCCGCTGCCGCCGGACTTCTCGGCCGCGGCCTCGCCGGGGGCCTTGATCACTGTGGTCATCGTGTCGTCTCCCGCTCAGAACTCGATGCGCTCGCGGCGGGTGGCGCGCAGCGTGACAAGGGAAAGGATCAGGGTCAGGATCAGCATGACCACGCCCATGGCGCAGGCGTATCCGCTCTTGCCGAAGTAGAGGAAGTTGCGCATCAGGACCGTGGCCATGACCTCGCTGTGGTGGTCGGGTCCGCCGCCGAACTGGCCCGAGGTCATGGTCGACACGAGGACGAACATGTCCATCGCGGCGATGCCCAGGTAGACCGCCGAGGTCTGTACGGAGTCCCAGAGCAGCGGCAGCGTGACCTTGACGAAGGTCTGGGCGCGGCCGGCGCCGTCCAGCAGGGCGGCCTCGTAGATGTCCTTGGGTACGGACTGCATGGCCGCGGAGAAGAGGACCAGGTAGAAGCCGACGCCGTGCCAGACGACCACGAGCAGCAGGCACCAGAGCACGAGGTCGGGCTCGTTGAGCCATTCGACGGGACGGGCCTGGTCGACGACGCCGATCCGGGTGAGGAAGCCGTTGAGCAGGCCGCCCTCGTCACTGCGGTAGACGGCGCCGAACAGCACCGCGAGGATGGCGAGGGAGAGGACCTGCGGGAAGAAGTAGACGACCTTGTAGAAGGCCGATCCCCGTACGCCCCGGACGCCGCCGGCCCCGCTGCGCCCTCCCGCGTTCACCATGAAGGCGAAGAAGAGGGCGAGCAGGATGGTGATCGTCGGGACGAACACCAGGAGCAGCAGGTTGTGCCACAGGGCCCCGAGGAAGACCTCGTCCTCCATCAGCGTCGAGTAGTTCTCCAGGCCGACGAAATCGAACGTCGGTGACTGGCCCGACCAGTTGGTGAAGGAATATCCGAACGTCTGGACGTACGGCCAGATGACGAAGGTCAGGTACAGCGCGAGGGGCAGGACGAGGAATCCGGCGATGAAGCCGCCCCGTCCCCTGCTCGTGGCTACTTGGCTCATGGTGTCCGTCCCTGGTGGTTCCGGGTGACCGGTGGACGCGGTGTCAGCTGCGCTTGTTGTTCTTGGCGTTCGGGTCCTTGGCCGCCTTGTCTACCGCAGCCTGGGCCCGCTTGATCCATTCCTTGGGCTGGATGCGCTGGGCCATCAGCTCATTGGACGCGTTCTCCAGCTCGGTGCCCATCTCGCTGTACCACTCGGTGTACAGGTAGTTGAAGGTGTTGTCGCCGGCGCCTTTGAGCGCCTCGACGGCGGACTGGGTGCCGGGCCGCAGCTTGACCGTGGGGTCCACGCCGTCCTTGACGACGGTGAGCGAGTTGGCCTGCTGGGCGAAGGTCGTCGACCATTCGCGCGAGAGCATCGAGCGCAGGAACTCCAGGCCGCCGGCCTTGTTGGCGGCCTTCTCCGGGACGATGAAGGGCTCGCCGGCGCCGGCCCGGATGGCCTCGAAGGGGAGCTTGCTGTCGGGCAGCAGGGGCATCGGCAGGAACTTCATGTCGAAGTCCTCCGGGGTCTGCTTCAGCTGCTCGTTCTCCAGCCAGGATCCGGAGGGGATGAAGACGGCCTTGTACTGGTTCCAGGCGGTCTGGGACTCCGTGTGGGTGAGGCCGTTGGTGCCCGGCATCAGGAGGCCCTTCTCGACCACCTCGTAGACCGCCTCGACCGCGGCCAGGGCCGCCGGATTGCCCTCGAAGGCGTTCGGCTCCAGGTTGTCGATGGCCTTCATGGCCTCCAGACCGCCCTTCTTGGCGATCAGGTCCATGATGACGACGTTGATGTAGTACGGGTACTTGCCCTGGTGGGCGAGGCCGCCGATGCCGGCCTCCTTCGCCTTCGTGCAGACGGCCAGGAACTCGTCCCAGGTCTTCGGCGCCGTCCAGCCCTTGTCCTTGAAGAGCTTGCCGGAGTACCAGAAGCCGAAGACGGTGTACACGTAGTTCAGGGCGACGAACTTGCCGCCCTGCGTGCCCTGTTCGACCGTGCCCTTGATGAGGGTGTCGCGGACCTTCTTGGCGGGGTCGTCGAGCGAGGGGGCGTCGAGCACCTGGGTGAGGTCGGCCAGCTGGCCCCCCTTGAAGAGGACGTCGAGCTTGATCTGCTGGGCGCCGGCGTCGTCGACGACGTCCGGCGGGTTGCCGCCGTTGAAGCGGGGCTGGAGCTTGGCGGTGATCTCCTGGGTGCCGAGGTGGGAGCTGGTGGTGCCCCACTTCTTGTCGAAGGCGGCTTCCCATGCCTTCGCGTAGTCGTCACCGAATCCCCCCTTGAAGACGACCACCTCCAGCTTGCCGCCCTTGGCGACGCCGAAGGGGTTCTCGGGGGAGGTGGCCGCCTTGGACTCGTTGCCCTTGGGGGCCGCCTCGCCGCCGGAGGCGCAGGCGGACAGGAAGCTCATCGTCGGGACGGCGATCAGGCCGAGTGCCGCGGAGCGCTTGATCAGGTCCCGGCGGCCGAGGCCCTCACCGGTGTGGTTCTCGCCGTGGGCGGAGGTGGATCCCATGCTCAAGTCCTCGCCTTCGTCAGGAGTGTGAAGGAGGCGGGAAAACACGGCAGTTCCCGTGCATGCGGGCATCACCGCAGGTCCCCGCCGTCCCCCGGTCCGGGGCCGCTCATTGCGCGGTGGTCCGGACGGGCACAGGTATAGTCCACTTCCGCTCGGCTGAGCAAGATCGTGCACAAGGATCGTCCCCGGCTTTTCCGAGTTGAGACCTCACCGTCACCTGGCCTGCTCCCCCTGGAGCGCCCGGGCCAAACGGAAGGGCCGTATCCCCTTGTCGGGGATACGGCCCTATGGTGCCGATCTCGGACGGATCGCTCCGCCCGGCGCGCCCTTAGCCCCGGATGAGGTTCCGGAGCACGTACTGCATGATGCCGCCGTTGCGGTAGTAGTCCGCCTCACCCGGCGTGTCGATGCGGACGACCGCGTCGAACTCCACACCGGTCTCGGTGGTCACCTTGACGGTGCGCGGGGTGGTGCCGTTGTTCAGCTCCTCCACACCGGTGAAGGAGAAGGTCTCCTGGCCGGTGAGGCCGAGCGAGGAGGCGGTGACGCCCTCGGGGAACTGCAGGGGCAGGACGCCCATGCCGATCAGGTTGGAGCGGTGGATGCGCTCGTAGGACTCGGCGATGACGGCCTTGACGCCGAGCAGCGCGGTGCCCTTGGCGGCCCAGTCGCGGGACGAGCCCGAGCCGTACTCCTTGCCCGCCAGGATGACCAGCGGGATGCCGGCGGCCTGGTAGTTCTGGGAGGCGTCGTAGATGAAGGAGACCGGCGCGCCCTCGACGGTGAAGTCGCGGGTGAAGCCGCCCTCGGTGCCCTCGGCGATCTGGTTCCGCAGGCGGATGTTGGCGAAGGTACCGCGGATCATGACCTCGTGGTTGCCGCGGCGGGAACCGTACGAGTTGAAGTCGCGGCGCTCGACGCCGTGCTCCGTGAGGTACTTGCCGGCCGGGGTGTCGGCCTTGATGGCACCGGCCGGGGAGATGTGGTCGGTGGTGACCGAGTCGCCCAGCTTCGCCAGCACGCGGGCGCCGGCAATGTCGGAGACCGGGGTGGTCTCCATCGTCATGCCCTCGAAGTAGGGGGGCTTGCGCACGTAGGTGGACTGCGGGTCCCACTCGAAGGTGTTGCCGGTCGGGATCGACAGCGCCTGCCACTGGGCGTCGCCCGCGAAGACGTCCTGGTAGGACTTGCTGAACATGTCCTCGCCGATGGCGTTGGCGACGACGTCGTTGACCTCGGCCTCGGAGGGCCAGATGTCCTTGAGGAAGACCGGCTTGCCCTCGGTGTCGGTGCCGATGGCCTCGGTGGTGATGTCCACCTTCATGGAGCCCGCGATGGCGTACGCGACGACCAGCGGCGGGGAGGCCAGGTAGTTCATCTTGACGTCGGGGTTGATGCGGCCCTCGAAGTTGCGGTTGCCCGAGAGGACCGAGGTGACCGCGAGGTCGTGCTCGTTGATCGCCTTCGAGATCTCCTCGTCCAGCGGACCGGAGTTGCCGATGCAGGTGGTGCAGCCGTACCCGACGAGGTTGAAGCCCATCTTGTCGAGGTACGGGGTCAGGCCGGCCTTGTCGAAGTAGTCGGTGACGACCTTCGAGCCCGGGGCCAGGGTGGTCTTGACCCACGGCTTGCGGGTCAGGCCCTTCTCGACGGCCTTCTTGGCCACGAGCGCCGCGGCGACCATGACGTAGGGGTTCGAGGTGTTGGTGCAGGAGGTGATCGCGGCGACGGTGACGGCGCCGTGGTCGATCTCGAACGAGGTGCCGTCGGCCAGGGTGACCTGGGTCGGGCGGCTCGGCACGCCGTTGGCGGAGGCCGGGGCGTCGGAGGCCGGGAAGGACTCCTTGCCCGCCTCGTCGTCGTCCTCGACGTAGTTGCGCACGTCGAGGGCGAACTGCTGCGAGGCGTTCGCGAGGACGATGCGGTCCTGCGGGCGCTTCGGGCCGGCGATGGAGGGGACGACCGTGGAGAGGTCGAGCTCCAGCTTCTCGGAGAAGTCCGGCTCGGCGGCCGGGTCCAGCCACAGGCCCTGGGCCTTGGCGTACGCCTCGACGAGCGCGACCTGCTGGGCGTCGCGGCCGGTCAGGCGCAGGTACTTCAGCGTCTCGTCGTCGATCGGGAAGATCGCGGCGGTCGAGCCGAACTCCGGCGACATGTTGCCGATGGTGGCGCGGTTCGCGAGGGAGGTGGCGGCGACGCCCTCACCGTAGAACTCGACGAACTTGCCGACGACGCCGTGCTTGCGGAGCATCTCGGTGATGGTCAGCACGAGGTCGGTGGCGGTGGTGCCGGTGGGCAGCTCGCCGGTCAGCTTGAAGCCGACGACGCGCGGGATCAGCATGGAGACCGGCTGGCCGAGCATCGCGGCCTCGGCCTCGATGCCGCCGACGCCCCAGCCCAGCACGCCGAGGCCGTTGACCATGGTGGTGTGCGAGTCGGTGCCGACGAGGGTGTCGGGGTACGCCTGGCCGTTACGGACCATGACCGTGCGGGCCAGGTGCTCGATGTTGACCTGGTGGACGATGCCGGTGCCCGGGGGGACGACCTTGAAGTCGTCGAAGGCGGTCTGGCCCCAGCGCAGGAACTGGTAGCGCTCCTTGTTGCGGCCGTACTCCAGCTCGACGTTCTGCGCGAAGGCGTCCTTCGTGCCGAACTTGTCGGCGATGACCGAGTGGTCGATGACCATCTCGGCGGGCGAGAGCGGGTTGATCTTCGCCGGGTCGCCGCCGAGGGCCTTCACGGCCTCGCGCATGGTGGCGAGGTCGACGACGCAGGGGACGCCGGTGAAGTCCTGCATGATCACGCGAGCCGGCGTGAACTGGATCTCCTCGCTGGGCTGGGCCTGCGAGTCCCAGTTCCCGAGCGACCGGATGTGGTCGGCGGTGATGTTCGCGCCGTCCTCGGTACGGAGCAGGTTCTCCAGCAGGACCTTCAGGCTGTAGGGAAGGCGGGCGGAGCCCTCGACCTTGTCCAGCTTGAAGATCTCGTACGACTCGTCGCCCACCTGCAGCGTGCTGCGGGCGTCGAAGCTGTTCGCCGACACGACAGTCTCCTTCATGCATGATTTCGCGCGTATTACCGCAATCCTGCCGCCACGCCCCTTGGCCAATCCGCTAAGGTAAGGCTAAGTTAGGTAACCCTTACCAGCGGGGGCGGCTGCGGTACGCCTTCGGCAGATATCTCGATGTCGAGATAACTCTAGTACATGTCCGGGGGCGGGGACGAGGCACGCACCCCGGCGATCGCCGGGCGTGCCGCCGACCGGGCGCTTCCGCATGCCTGGGCGCCGACCGCATGAGCAGTGCAGATGCATCGAAGTCGACATTCCGGTCCGGCTCAGGGGTGACGGCCGTCACGGACGGGGACCGTACGGAAGTACCCCAAACGCGGCGCCGCGGGGACGGCCGCCCGCAGCCGTTCACGGCTGCCGGCGAGCGGGGGACCCACCGGGGCAGATGGCCGCAAAGGGTGCGAGGCGACGCCGATCGCGCCACGCCGCTGTCGCCGGCGTCGCCGCCGGGAGCAACTCCCCGACGCGATCCGGCACAACTCCCCACCCCGGGCCGGGAGCAGCCGCTCGCCCCGCCCGGCCGCGCACCGCGCACACCCGCCACACGGCGGGTACGAAACGGAATCTGACGGTCGGTGACACCCGTCTGCCACACCCAGCGCGAGCGCCATCTCATATCTGAGATACCGTGCACCCATGGCAGACGACTACCTCGTACGCATCGGCAAGCTCATCCGTGACGCCCGGCAGCACCGTGGCTGGACGCAGAGTCAGCTCGCGGACGCCCTCGGCACCAGCCAGAGCGCCGTGAACCGGATCGAGCGCGGCAACCAGAACATCAGCCTTGAGATGATCGCCCGAATCGGTGAAGCTCTCGACAGCGAGATCGTGTCTCTGGGCTACGCCGGTCCGATGCACCTGCGCGTCGTCGGCGGCCGGCGCCTGTCCGGTGCCATCGACGTCAAGACGAGCAAGAACGCCTGCGTGGCCCTGCTGTGCGCCTCGCTCCTCAACAAGGGCCGCACCGTCCTGCGCCGCGTCGCGCGCATCGAGGAGGTCTACCGCCTCCTGGAGGTCCTGAACTCCATCGGCGTGCGCACCCGCTGGATCAACGACGGCGTCGACCTGGAACTCATCCCGCCGGCCCGCCTCGACATGGACGCCATGGACGCGGACGCCGCCCGCCGGACCCGCAGCATCATCATGTTCCTGGGCCCCCTGCTGCACCGTATGGACCACTTCCGGCTGCCCTACGCCGGCGGCTGCGACCTCGGCACCCGCACCATCGAGCCGCACATGATCGCCCTGCGCCGCTTCGGCCTGGACATCACCGCGACCGAGGGCATCTACCACGCGCAGGTCGAGGCCGGCGTCTCCCCCGACCGCCCGATCGTGCTGACCGAGCGCGGGGACACGGTCACCGAGAACGCGCTGCTGGCCGCGGCCCGCCACGACGGCGTCACCGTCATCCGCAACGCCTCCTCCAACTACATGGTCCAGGACCTCTGCTTCTTCCTGGAGGCGCTCGGCGTCAAGGTCGAGGGCATCGGCACCACCACCCTCACCGTCCACGGCGTCCCCGTCATCGACGTGGACGTGGACTACTCGCCCTCCGAGGACCCGGTCGAGGCGATGAGCCTGCTGGCCGCCGCCGTCGTCACCGAGTCCGAGCTGACGATCCGCCGGGTCCCGATCGAGTTCATGGAGATCGAGCTCGCGGTCCTCGAGGAGATGGGCCTCGACCACGACCGCTCGGCCGAGTACGTCGCCGACAACGGCCGCACCCGCCTGGTCGACCTCACGGTCCGCCCCTCCAAACTCGAAGCGCCGATCGACAAGATCCACCCGATGCCCTTCCCCGGGCTGAACATCGACAACGTCCCGTTCTTCGCCGCCATCGCCGCGGTCGCCCAGGGCCAGACCCTGATCCACGACTGGGTGTACGACAACCGGGCCATCTACCTGACCGACCTCAACCGCCTCGGCGGCCGCCTCCAGCTCCTGGACCCCCACCGCGTCCTGGTCGAGGGCCCCACCCGCTGGCGCGCGGCGGAGATGATGTGCCCGCCGGCACTGCGCCCGGCCGTGGTCGTCCTCCTCGCCATGATGGCGGCCGAGGGCACCTCGGTCCTGCGCAACGTCTACGTCATCAACCGCGGCTACGAGGAACTCGCGGAACGCCTCAACTCGGTGGGCGCCCAGATCGAGATCTTCCGCGACATCTAAAGGACGCGGCGCCAAGGACCCCGCCCGTTCCGGGCGGGGTCCTTGGCGTAAAACCATCTGGATCATCCGGGCAGAACAGGCATCCTTCACAGAGGCACTGACGGTGTCTCAAAACTGAAGGGGTGGGGGATGGGGCTTCCCGAGCCGGTGGGACGGCAGTCGGACGTGGCGTACCTGCCCGCGGCCGGCCATCACGTGGTTCTCGGTACGGCGGGGACCGGAAAGACCGTGATGGCCATGCTGCGGGCGTTGTACTTGTCGGACCCAGGAGTGGCGGGATCCGGCAGGACCCTGCTCGTGACCTACAACAACGCTCTCGTCTCCTACCTCAAACACTTCGCCGGCGAAACGGACCGGCTCGACATCTGCACCTACGGCAAGTTCGCCCGCGGCTTCCTGCACCACCACGGCGCGATGAAGGGCCAGGCGATCGCCACGTCCTTCACCCGTCGGCGGCTGATCCGGTCCGCGCTCGCGGCTGTGGCCCCGAAATACGCGACGCACAAGTTCTTCGAGAGGGATCCCGGATGGTTCGAGGACGAGATCGCCTGGATCTCCGGCATGGGTCTGCGCACTTGGGAGGCGTACGAGGCCGTTGACCGGCTGGGCCGCCGCACGCCCCTCAGCGTCTCCCTGCGCGAGGTCGTATGGGAGATCGCGCAGGAGTACCGGCTGCGGCGGGCAGCAGAGGGCCACGCGTACGACTGGCACGACATGGCCGCCGCCGTGCGCGACCACCAGGCCGCGGACGACGGGCCACGGACGTACCGGCACGTCATCATCGACGAAGGCCAGGACCTTTCCCCGGAGGAGATCCGGTCGCTCGCGGAGGTCGTCGACCCCGAGGGCTCCGTGACCTTCTTCGGCGACTACGCCCAGCAGATCTACGGGCAGGGGATGTCGTGGCGGGCCTGCGGCCTGAAGGTGGCCCGCGTCGAGATGTTCAAGGACAACTATCGCAACTCGGCCGCCATCGCCCAGTTCGCCATCGCCCTGAGCGAGTTGCCCTTCTTCGGCCGCACCGATGAGCTCGTGCCGCCGGTCGCGCCCCGCTCCAGGGGTTCGCTGCCCACGCTCGTCGCGTGCACCGACCGTGCACAGGAGATATCGGTGATCCGGTCGACCGCCCAGCAGCTGGGCCAGGTGGGTACGGTCGCCGTACTCGGCCGTACCTGGGCCGATGTGGACGAGGTCTGCGCGGGCCTGGCGGCCCGGCGGATCGACAAGGACCAGAGGTTCCGCTGGGACTATGCGCCGGGGGTGTACTACACCACGTACCACTCGGCGAAGGGCCTCGAGTTCGACACGGTCCTGATGCCCTTCTGCTCGGGAGACACCCTGCCCCTTCCCGAGGTGGTCAAGGCCCTGGGCTCGGACGACGCGGACGAGCGGGAGTCGAAGCTCCTCTACGTCGGCATCACGCGCGCCAAGTCGGACCTGGTCATCACCTACAGCGGAACGAAGACCCACCTGCTGCCGGAGGGCGACGGCCTGTACGCGGAGGTGCGGCCGTGAGCCGTACCAGCGGACCCGCCCTGGCCGAAGCGCTACGACGGAGCAAAGCCACCCGGCTCGCCCACTTCACCCCTGCCCGCAGTTTCCCGCACATCCTGCGCGACGGGGCGATCCGCAGCAGCAAGGACCTCGCGGAAGCTGCACCCGAGCAGTTCACCCCCACCGATCGCGAGCGGTTCGACCGACAGCCCGACAAAGTCTGCTGCACCTTCCAGTTCCCCAACGGCTACTACCTGGCACAGGCCAGGCAGAAGCCCGACCACCAGAACTACCCGGACTGGATCTGCCTGTTCCTGGACGTGGAGCTGGCCCTGCGCGAAGGCACGCTCTTCGCGCCGTGCAACGCGGCGAAGCAGAGCGGCGCGCGGCTGCGCCCCGGCCCCGAGGCGCTGCTGGAACTCTTCGCCGCGACGAGTGACGACTGGCCGCGCGGAGCGGGCCATCTCCAGGGGGCCGCCACCAACTTGCAGGCGGAGGTGCTGATACCGGGCCCCATCGAACTCAAGCACGTACTGGCCGTCGCCATGCCCAGCCACGAGGCGGTGGCCAACGAGCTGGCACGGCTGCGCATCCTCAAGGCCGAAGTACCGCCTTTGACCTGGCTCGTGGAGCCGGTGCTGTTTGATAGGAACCGACTGAGCAGCCGCGTGCGCAACGGGCCTCCCCTCACCGAGGCCGTCTGGGTGCCGCCGCAGAGTGATGGGATGACCCGGTGACCGGACAGAAGCCGGCAGACCTGTTGGACCGTACCCGCGGCGTGCTGTTCGGGGCGGCCGTCGGTGACGCCTTGGGCTGGCCACAGGAGCAGCGCAGCGGCATCGTCGGGGGCCAGGCCTCGCGCACCGCGGCACCGGCTCTCGCCTTCCGCCCGTGGCTGCGCTGGGCCGGGAGCCAGTACACCCGCTACCGGGACCCGGTCGCAGCGGGCGAGTACAGCGACGACACCCAGCTGCTGCTCGCGACGGCTCGCGCCTGCCTGCGCGGAGACGGCTGGCGGAGCTGGCTCACCGAGGTCGAGCTCCCGGCATGGCCTCTCTACCAGCGCGGCGGCGGTCGGGCCGTGCTCAGCGCGTGCCGCAGCTGGCAGGCCGGTACCCGCCCTTGGGAGGGTCAACGCACCAAGGTGGGCGCCTACTTCAACGCCGGTGCCAACGGTGTGGCCATGAGGATCGCGCCCCACGCCGTCCACACGCTGACCGACTCCTCTCCGGAGCGGCTGGTCTCGCGCGTGGTGGCCGACGGGGTACTGACCCACGGGCATCCCCGCGCGCTGCTCGGCGCGGCGGTCTACGCCCTGGCCGTCAGACACACGCTCCGTCAGCAGAACGCCGGCGAGTACGGGGACGTCGTGCTCGCCGTGACCGACATGCCGCAGTGGCGCGATCCCGTCCTCGCGCGCGGGGCCCTCCCCGAGGGCTGGTCGACCGCCTTCACGGACGCCACCGGTGGTTCGTTCGACACGGCGTGGGCCGAGACCGCGCGGGAGATGGACGAGTTGCTCGCAACGGCGCGATCGTCTCTGGAGCGGGCCGCCCTCGCCGACGACGTGCAGACCCTCGCGGCACTCGGCTGCTTCGACAAGCAGCGCAACGGCGCGGGTACCGTCTCGGCCGCCGCCGCCTGCTACCTGGCGGCGCGTTCCTCGGTACGTCCGACCATGGGGCTGCTCAGGGCTGCCTTCCTGGACCGCGCCGACACCGACACGCTCGCCTCGATGACCGCCGCGCTGCTCGGCGCCCTGCACGGCACGGACTGGATCGCGCCGCTGATGCGCGAGGTACAGGACGGAGCCTGCCTCTCGCGCACGGCAGCCGCGTTGACCGGACCGCTCCCGGCCGCCGACGCGACCGAGAAGGAGCGCACGGAGGTGCAACAGTCCGAGTGGCTCAGTTCCCTCGTGGAGGACGGGAACACGGAGCGGTTCGTGGACGGCCGCGCCGTGACACAGGTGCGGCACTACAGCCTGGACAGCAAGAGCCAGGACGTCACGCGCTTCGCACTGACCCTGGACGACGGCCAGTCGCTGTACGTGGACCGCGCGGTGAAGCGGGGAGTGTCTCCGGCCCCGGCACGGCAGGAGCCGCCCGCCGCACCCGCCGCGGGGGTGACCCGTATGGCCATCCACGTACGCAACCTCGCGGAGACCCGGAAGTTCTACGGCGAAGTGCTCGGGCTTCCTGTGCAGGACAGGGGGCCCGTGCTCTATGTGACACCTTGGCTGGCCCTGTTGGAGATGTCGGGCCCCCTGGACACTCCGACGGCAGGACCATTGCAGTTCACCGTGCAGACCTCGGACCCGGCGCGCATCACGGCCATGGTGGACCAGTACAACGTGCCGGTCACCCCCCGGGGCCCCCGCGACATCCCGGGCTCTCTGCGGGTGATCGACCCGGACGGCCACGAGGTCCTGGTGTGGCCGGTGGATGAGCGTCCCGTCGCATAGCCGGCTGCACCCCGTCCCCACCCCGCTCACGTGGGTGGACAGCGAGAAGGTCCAAGCACAGTTCTGCGACATCCAGGACAAAAAACCTCCGCACTCCACCCGGAGGGCCCCGGGCCGTGCAGAATGGCAGCGCCCCCTCCCCGACGCAAACGGGGAGGGGGCGCCCTGCTGTGTGCGTCAGAAGCCCTGACGCTGGTACGGCAGCCCGCGGATCTGGCGGCCCACTTCGGAAGCGGGGTTGTTCAGCGCCTCGTAGACCTTGTGGCCCGAGTCCCGGGCACCTCCGGCCCAGCTGACGGTGCCCCTGTCGTTGACCTTGGCGGCGACACCGCCCCAGTAGTCGGCCTCCCGCTCCCAGCGGACGTCTTCCAGCAGGCCCTGCACGGTCTGCCCCTCGGGGAGCGTCTCCTTGGACCAGGACATCTGACGGTGGACCGTGGCTCCGAGGCCGGCGAGGACGGCGGGCGCGGTGATGGCCGTCTTGGCGTGGAAGAGGTCGGCGTGGTCCCGGATCAGGGCGCTCAGCGCCTCGACCGTCTCGCGCTTGACGGCGTTCGGATCGGTGTCCTTGATGTCGTCCGGGTCGACGTCGCCGGAGGCGGCGTGGATGCCGGGCTTGCCGAGGATGGTGGTCACGACGAGGGTGCGCAGACCGGAGAGGGTCATCCACTCCCGCGCCTTGGAGTTGACCTGGCGCTTGCCGGTGATCACGAAGTCGCCGAGGGGGCGCTCCTCGCCCTCGTGGGTGACCGCGGTGCTGTCGACGAGCATCTGGGTGATGGTCGTGGCGAAGTCCCGCATGTCCATCGACAGCGCGAGGGACTTGTCGACGGGGGCACCCTTGAGGTTGCGGTCGTGGAAGATCTGGCGGGCTTCCAGGACGCTGATGCCGTGATAGACCTCGAAGGCGATCATCGCGCCCTCGAAGTCGAAGTCCTTGAGGCCGTAGGCGCCGGGGTTCTTCTTGATCCGGTGGAGGGCCGTGACCTGGGTTTCGCCGTCGATGGCGATCAGGCCGTTGCGGATCGGCAGGTACGAGGAACCGGTGGCGGGATCGATCGTCAGCGGGCGACGGCACCAGAGGGTGACCGGCGGGATCGACCAGGCGTTCCCGAACTCGCCCTTCAGTCCGGCCGCGATGTAGTCGGCGTAGCTGACGACGTTCTGCCCCTTGGGGCTGCGGGGGGTCCCGATGAGGCGCTGGACCTCCGCCCGCATCCGGGCGTAGTCGTCCGGTTCGCGGCCCGCCTTCACGTCGCGGGCTGCGACCTCTTCGACCTCCATGGGGTCGTTGACCAGGTTCGTCAGGTTCTCGATGTCGAGGCGACCGATGACGAGGGTGTCCCTGATGACCATGAGGTCGATCGGGAGCCCGTTGGTGATGGGCTTCAGGGCAGGAGCCCGGAAAGTGTCAGCAGACAACGCAGTCCCTTCGTCCGACGACCGTCGACTGACGGAACGTCATGCGCTGGATGCTAGCGGACATCGCGACAACTGCTCAACTGCGGCGGGGAGTTCAGCCCTCAAAGGTGTTCCGCAGATACGAATCTGCCATCTGCGGCAGGACGTGGCCGGTTCCCCTCCCGCCCCGCGTGCACGATCCGGGGAATCCGGATGCCGCAGCCTGCTCGGTGCTGGGTACGATCGGCGGGTTTCGACTCGTGCCAGGAGAGCCGCCCGTGTACCCGCCGCCGCATTCGCACCCGTCCGCGCCCGTACCGGGGCGGTGGCAGCGCCCCGCGCTGATCGTCCTGATGCTGGTCTTCGTGCCGCCCCTCGGCATCGTGCTCGCCTGGCGCGGGCTGTGGAGCCGCAGGCGGAAGGTCGTGGCGACCCTGCTGTCCGCGATGTGGTTCGCGCTTCCGGGCCTCGTCGACTCGCCCGGGAAGGCGCCCCGCGCGGACGCCGGGCCCCGGGTGGAGACCGCGTCCGCGGCCCCCGTCCCGGGCCCGACACCCTCCTCCTCGCCCACGCCGGCGCCGAGCGAGCCGGTGGCCTCGTACGTCGGGCAGGGCCTCAAGGAGGCGAAGGCGGCCGCCCGGGACGCCGGGTACGACGCCGTCTCGCACGACGCCTCGCCGGGCAACGCCGGCCAGTGGGACGACGGGAACTGGCGGGTCTGCTTCCAGGAGCCGGCGGCCAAGCCCCTGCGGAAACGGCCCACGCTCGACTTCGGCGTGGTGCGCGTCGAGGAGCCGTGCCCCACGAAGGACGGCGACCCGATCCCGCACCCGAAGATGCCGAAGGTCGTCGGGCTCGCCTTCGCGCGGGCCTCCGAAGTCCTGCGGCCCCTCGGCCTGCGGGCCGTGGAGGCGCGCAGCGCCTACACCGATGTCACCCTGCCCGGCGCCGTGGACGAGTGGACCGTCTGCTTCCAGGACCCGCGTGAGGACCAGGAGGTCACGTACCCGGGGAACAGGACCGCCCACCTCTCCCTCACCGCCCCCGGCACGCCCTGCCCGGGGCGGGAGAACACCGAGCTGCGCCCCGACCCCGACCCGGACCCGGACCCGGACCCCGCACCCGCGCCGCCGAAGCGCGGGGGCTCGTCCTCCGGCGGCAGCAGCGGCGGGGGCGGGCAGGCCGGCGTCCAGTTCGGGCGGTTCTGTTCACCCGTCGGCGCCCGCGCCACCACCGGCGACGGACGGCCCGCGAAGTGCTTCATGGGCAAGGACGGCCGGGCCCGCTGGGGTTACGGCAGCTGATCGACCGGCATCGGCAGACCGGGCCGCCCCGGCGGGCTCCGGGCACACTGGACGGGGGTGCGCCCCGGCACCCCGGGAAAGGGGAATCGCATGGCGAACGGCTGGCTTCCGCCCGCGGAGTACGTCGAGACCATCGCCCGGGCGACCAGTTACGCCTGCCTGTACTTCACCGATGCCGCCGGGCGGCCGGTGCAGCTGCGAGCGGTGCATTCCTACGAGGAGTGGCAGTGGCCCGGCGGGAACATGGATCCCGGGGAGACGCCGTGGCAGTGCGCGGTGCGGGAGTGTCTGGAAGAGACCGGGATCGTGTTCGGGGGGCCGCCGCGGCTGCTCGGTACGCACTTCATCGGGCACCAGGGCGAGGCCTGGCCGGCGAACCACATCGGGTTCGTCTTCGACGGGGGCACGCTCACGGACGAGCAGATCGCCGGGATCGTCCTGGACCCGGCGGAGCACAGGGAGGTCGGGGTCCGCTCGGTGGCGCAGTGGGAGGCGCTGATGACCCCGGTGAACTTCGCGCGGCTGCGGGAGATCGACGCCGCGCGCAGGGAGGGACGGGTGGCGTACCTGGAGACCCCCTGACGGCGGATTCCGTGTCACTGGAACATGACTCCAAACGCCTGACCCGGGCGGAGCGGCACGCATAGGCTTCGGCGGTTGCACCACTGCTGATCCTGGGGGGTCATTCCATGTTCCACCGTAGGGGCGTTGCCATAGCCGGCGCCGTGGGGGCCGTCGTCCTGTCGCTGGCCGGCTGCGAGGACTCCGCGCCGAAGAAGGGCGCGGACGCCAAGCCGAGCGCCGCGCCGTCGGCCAGTGCCGCCGCGTCGGCCTCGCCGAGCGCGTCCGCGCGGCCGGTCATGCCGGCCGTCGTCGGGACGAAGTTCGCGGCGGCCGAGACCGAGGTGAAGAAGGTCGTCACCGCGCCGGTCGAGGCCCGCGCCGCCTACGCCGACGTCAAGCTGCCCGCCGACCGTTCCGCGTGGGACGTCTGCTTCCAGACCCCGGCGGCGGGCAGCGAGGTCACGGCCACCGCCTCCGTCGAACTCTCGCTCGTCGCGCCCGGTACCCCGTGCCCGGACAAGGCCGGAGCCACCCTGCGGCCCTCGAAGGCCCCGGCCACCACCCCGGCACCGGCCCCGACGAAGTCCAAGGCCACCACCGGCGGGACGACCGGAACGGGCGGGACCACCGGCGGTACGAGCGGTTCCACCGGCACCACCGGCGGTACGAGCGGTACCACCGGCGGCACGGCCACCGGCGGCGGGGGCAGCGTCTACTACAAGAACTGCGACGCCGCGAAGGCCGCCGGAGCGGCGCCCATCCGCCGCGGCCAGCCCGGTTACCGTGACGCCCTCGACCGGGACAAGGACGGCATCGCCTGCGACAAGTAGGCGAGCGCGCACAGGGACGCGGCGGGGTCGGTTTCCGGCCGCACCCCCCGCCGTCCCTCGCCGGTCACGGCGGGGGACGGCAGAATCGGGCGCATCGGTACGGCGTCGAGGGGGCGGCCATGGCAGTGGAAACGCGAGCGGGCAGGGAAGTTCCGGAGCTGGAGGGGGTCCCGCTGCTCGGGTCGCTCCTCGACCTGACGTCGGACTCGCTCGGCACCTACCTGCGCGCCCAGCGCCGGCACGGCGACGTCGTACGGGTCACCGCCGGTCCGCCGGGGCTGCGCGCCGAGCTGTACTGCGTGTTCTCCCCGGAGGGCGCGCAGCAGGTCCTCGCCTCGGAGTCGGCCAACTTCCGCAAGGACAACGCGTTCTACCAAGAGGTCCGGGACTCCTTCGGCAACGGTCTGCTGACCAGCCAGGACGAGGACTACGTCCGCCAGCGCCGGATGGTGCAGCCGCTGTTCACCCGCAAGCGGGTGGACGGCTACGCCGGAGCGGTCGCGGCGGAGACCGGGGCCACCCTCGCGGCCTGGGGCGGGGCCGCGGACGGGATCGTCGACGTGCATGACGAGATGACGCGCCTGGCCCTGCGTGCGGTGACCCGGATCCTGTTCGGCACCGACGCGGACTCCACCGTCGACGTCGTCCACCGGTGCTTTCCGGTCATCACGCAGTACGTACTGCGCCGCGGCTACTCCCCCGTGAACGCCCCCCGGTCGTGGCCGACCCCGGGCAACCGGCGGGCGGCGACGGCCATGGAGGAGCTGTACGGCGTCTGCGACCGGATCGTGTCCGAGCGGCGCGGGGCGCCCGCGCCGGACGGCGGCCGGGGCGAGGACCTGCTGACCCTGCTCGCGGCGGCGCGGGACGCGGACGACGGCGGCTTCGACGCGGACGAGCTGCGGGACCAGGTGCTGATCTTCCTGCTGGCCGGGCACGAGACGACCGCGACCTCGCTGGCGTTCACCCTGCACCTGCTCGGCCGCCACCCCGAGGAGCAGGCGCGGGCCCGCGAGGAGATCGTCCGGGTCCTGGGCGACCGTACGCCGGAGGCCGCCGACCTCGACCGGCTCCCGTACCTCACGCAGGTACTGAAGGAAGCGATGCGGCTGTACCCGGCGGCCCCGGTGATCGGCCGCAAGTCCGTCGCCGCCACGGAGGTCGCCGGGTACGCCGTCCCCGCGGGCGCCGACGTGATCCTGGCTCCGTGGGTGACCCACCGCCACCCGCGCCACTGGCCCGAACCGGAGCGCTTCGACCCCGGCCGGTTCGCGCCGGAGGCGGAGGCCGGGCGGCCGCGGTACGCCTGGTTCCCCTTCGGGGGCGGCCCCCGGGCCTGCATCGGGCAGCACTTTTCGATGCTGGAGTCCGTGATCGCGCTGGCGATGATCCTGCGGGCCTACGAGTTCGAGGCCGTGGACACGGAGGTCCCGGTGAGCGCCGGGATCACCCTGGAGACGAGGGGACCGGCGCGCTGCCGGATCCGCCCCGCCGCCGGGTGACCCCGTGCCCCTCGGCCGCGGCGGTCGTCAGCGATAGTCGTCAGCGGTAGTCGTCGGGGTGGCCCTGCATCCAGACGTTGATCTTGTCGCGGGTGTCGATCAGGGTCTTCTGGTTCTTCTTCAGGTTCTCGAAGGACCGGTCGCCGCCCAGCTGCTTGTCGAGCTTCGCGATCAGGCTGATCGGCTCGGGGAAGTGGCCCGGCCCCTTGGCGTCGGCCTTCATCGCCCGGTCCATGCGGTGGAGCTCGTCGTAGACCCGGCCCAGGAAGTAGGAGCAGTTCCCGGGCGTGCAGGAGTCGTTCAGCGTGGCCTGGAGGCCGGCGAAGGCGTCCCGTACGAGGGAGACGGGCTCCTCCGAGCCGCGCGGCGACGGGGAGCCGGCGCTGAAGGAGGGCGAGGCGTCCGGTGCGACGGTGCTCCCGCCGGATCCCGCGACCGACGCGGACGGCGTCGGGGACGCTGTCGGGGACGCGGCGGCGGACGGCGAGGCGGACGCGGACGCCGGGGCCGGTGCGGAGGCCTTCGGATCGTCGCCGCCGCCGCAGGAGACGGTGAACGCCGCCAGGGTCAGGGTCATGAGCGTGGCCGCGGCGGTCCGCGCGGTGGTGTGGAACATCGTTTCCCCCAGGGTCTGTGATCAGCAGACCCTATCCATTCGGCTCCTTCTGGACGCTGCTCGGGGTGTGGTTGCCCTGGAGCCGGGCCAGGTCGGAGGGCCGGACCTGGATGACGAACAGGGCGATCGCCGCCCCTACCAGGGTGAACAGGGCGGCCACGACGAAGGCGGAGCTCACGCCGGAGGTGAGCACCTGGGCGCCCCAGGGGTCGGGCAGCTGTCCGGTGCGTGCGAAGGCGGCCTTCTGGGCGGGGTCGGCGGTGCTCAGGAAGGCCGGCACCTGGGTGCGGGCCTCGTTGCGGCTGGCGGTGCCGAAGACGGTGACGAGGATCGACAGGCCGAGCGAGCCGCCCACCTGCTGCATCGCGTTGAGCAGTCCGGAGGCGGCGCCCGACTCCCGGTCGGGGACGTTGGACAGGGCCATCAGGGTGAGGGAGACGAACTGCAGGCCCATGCCGGTCGCGAAGAGCAGCATGGGGCCGAGGATGCTGCCCAGGTACGTGGAGTGGATGTCGGTCTGCGTCAGCCAGGCGAGCCCGGCCGCGCAGCTGAGCGCGCCGGTGACCATGAGGGGCTTGGGCCCGAGCTTGGGCAGCAGCTGGGACGCCGCCCCGGCGGCCAGCGCGATCATGACGCTGATGGGCAGGAAGGCGAGGCCGGCCCGCAGGGGGCTGAAG
The DNA here is from genome assembly GCF_040611935.1 of Streptomyces sp. NPDC006512. Lineage (NCBI taxonomy): Bacteria > Bacillati > Actinomycetota > Actinomycetes > Kitasatosporales > Streptomycetaceae > Streptomyces > Streptomyces sp. NPDC006512. The sequence continues at coordinate 82,059 of NZ_JBEXPG010000031.1, forward strand.
CCGAGGACGTTCTGCACGAACAGGGTCAGGAAGAAGAACATGCCGAAGATCGCGCAGGCGAGGAAGAGCATGATCCCGTAGGTGCCGGCCCGGTTGCGGTCGGCGAACATGTGCAGCGGCGTGATCGGCTGCGGGGAGCGGCGTTCGTTGAGGACGAACAGGGTCAGCAGGACCACGGCCACGGCGAAGGACACCAGGGTGAAGGGGTCGCGCCAGCCTTCCTGGGACGCGCGGATGAACCCGTAGACGAGCGAGACCATGCCGAGGGTGGACAGCAGGGCTCCGGCGAGGTCGAAGTGCCCGGGGTGGCGTGCGGACTCGCGGATGACCTTCGGGGTGGCGAGGGCGATCAGCAGGGCGATCGGGACGTTCACGAAGAGGACCCAGCGCCAGTCGAGCCATTCGACGAGGACGCCTCCCGCGAGCAGGCCGATGGCGCCGCCGCCCGCCGACACGGCGGCGAACACGCCGAAGGCCCGGTTGCGTTCGGGGCCCTCGCGGAAGGTCGTGGTGATCAGTGCGAGGGCGGTGGGCGAGGCGATGGCGGCGCCGACGCCCTGGACGGCCCGGGCGGCCATCAGCTGGCCCTCGTTCTGGGCGAATCCGCCGAGCAGCGAGGCGATGCCGAAGAGGAGCACGCCGGAGACGAAGACGCGCCGGCGGCCGAGGATGTCGCCGGCCCGGCCGCCGAGGAGGAGCAGCCCGCCGAAGGTCAGCGTGTACGCGTTGACGACCCAGGAAAGGCTCTCGGTGGAGAAACCGAGCGAGCTCTGTATGTGGGGCAGCGCGATGTTCACGATGGTGATGTCGAGGACGACCATGAGCTGGCAGGAGGCGAGCACGAGCAGCGCCAGCCCGTGTCCGCCCCATCGGACCTTGCCGTCGGTCCCGTTGCTGGTCGGCAGTGCGTTCGGGTCCACCTAGTCGACGCTATGCCCGCACCGCGAGGGTCACCACTCGAATGGCCTAGCGCTGCTTCCCTACTTGCCCGATCTAGGCCATGTGATATTTCACATGACACACTGCGCTCATGGATGACTTCCTCAGGCTCTCCGCCGAAACCGCCCGGTTCACCCACGGCGCACCGCGCGCCTTCTCCTTCGGCGACGGGGGCCGCCTCCTGTGGTTCCTGCGCTCGGCCGGCCCCACCGATGCCCTCGACTCCCTCTGGGTCCTCGACACCGTCACCGGCGCCGAGACCCTCCTCGCCGACCCCCGCGCCCTCTCCCCCGAACCGGGCGAACTCCCCGTCGCCGAACGCCGCCTGCGCGAGCGGACCCGGCTCGTCGCCGCCGGCATCGGCTCCTACGCCCTGTCCGGCGACGGCCGCCGCGCCGTGTTCCCGCTGTACGGCCGGCTGTACGCGGTCACCTGCGACGGCGCCACCGGCCCCGAGGAGATCCCGGCCGCCGGACCCGCCCTGGACCCGCGCCCGAACGCCGACGGCACGCGCACCGCGTACGTCGCCGACGACGCCCTGTACGTCCACCCCGGCGGCCGGATCAGCCCGGACGACGGAGCCCGCTGGGGCGTCGCCGAGTTCGCCGCCGCCGAGGAGCTCGGCCGCGGCCGGGGCCACTGGTGGTCCCCCGACGGGGTGCGCCTGCTCGCCGCCCGGGTCGACGAAAGCGCCCTCCAGCGACGCTGGTTCGCCGACCCGGCCCACCCGGAACTCCCCGCCGAGGACTTCGCCTACCCCGAGGCCGGCGGGCCCAACGCCGAGGTCGGACTGTGGGTCCTCGGACCGGGGGCACCCGTACGGCTCGGCTGGGACGCGGAGGCCTTCCCCTACGTGTCCGACGCCTCCTGGGAACCGGACGCGCCGGACGGCACGGCCGGGGAGATCCTGCTGACCGTCCAGGACCGGCCGCAGCGGACCGTACTGCTGCTCGCCGCCGACCCGGACACGGGCCGCACCCGGGAACTGTCGCGCACCACGCACCCGCAGTGGGTCGACCCGCTCCCCGGCACCCCGGCCCGGCTCCCCGACGGGCGGATGCTGACCGCCGCCGACACCCCCGGCGGGGCCGCGCGCGGCCTCGCCGTCGACGGGAAGCCGCTCACCGGCGACGGGATCCAGATCCGCCGCGTGGCCGGGATCCACCAGGGCCTGCTGCTGGTCGAGGCCGGGCAGCGCGACCCCTCGGAGCAGCAGGTGGTGCTGCTGGACCCCGACACCGGGGAGGTGACCCCGCTCGCCGACGGGCCCGGGGTGCACGGCGCGCTCGCCTCCGCCGGGACCCTGCTGCTGACCTCCGCCGACGCCGACGGGATCCGCCGCACCCTGCACACCGCCGACGGCGGCCGCCCCGCCCCCGCCGACCTGTCCGCGCCGCTGCCCCACCGGGTGGTGCCCGTCCTGGAACGGGTCACCGAGCACGGCGTCCCCACCGCGCTGGTGCTCCCCCGCGACCACGTGCCGGGCCGGCGGCTGCCGGTGCTGGTCGACGCGTACGGGGGCCCCGGCTACCAGGACATCAGCGCCGAGCCGCTGCGCTGGCAGGCCAAGCAGTGGTGGGCCGACCAGGGCTTCGCGGTGGTCACCGTCGACAACCGGGGCACCCCGCACGTCTCACCCGCCTTCACCCACGCCGTGTACCGGGGCTTCTCCGACGTCACCCTGGAGGACCAGGCCGCGGCGCTGCAGGCACTCGGCGCACGCCACCCCGACCTGGACCTCGGCCGGGTCGGCGTCCGCGGCTGGTCCTACGGCGGCTACCTGGCGGCGCTCGCGGTGCTGCGCCGCCCGGACCTCTACCGCGCGGCCGCCGCCGGGGCGGCCCCGACGGACTTCCGGCACTACGACACCGCGTACACCGAGCGGTACCTGGGACTGCCCGCCGAGCACCCCGGGGTGTACGAGCGGGACTCCCTGATCGCGGACGCCCCGACGCTGAGCCGCCCCCTGCACCTGACCACGGGCCTGGCCGACGACAACGTCCACCCCTCCCACACCCTGCGTCTGTCCCGCGCCCTCACCGACGCGGGCCGCCCCCACGAGCTGCTCGCCCTGCCGGGCGTCACCCACATGACCCCGGGCGGCACCCGGGAGAAGGTGATGGCCCTCCAGCTGGACTTCTTCCGCCGCGCACTGGCGTAGGCCGCGGGAGAACGGACGTGGAAGGGCCCCGCGGACGCCATCGGCCGCGGGGCCCTTCCCCTTCCCTGGGATCCCCGTCAGTCACCCGGGAAGTGACAGGCCACCTCGCGTGAGGCCGCCGGGCGCAGCAGGGGCCGCTCGGTGCGGCAGACCTCCTGCGCCTTGGGGCAGCGCGGGTGGAAGGTGCAGCCCGGGGGCGGGGCGGCCGGGCTCGGCGGGTCGCCGAGCAGCACGATCCGCTCGCGCCGCCGCTCCGCCGCCGGATCGGGCAGCGGTACGGCGGACAGCAGCGCCCGGGTGTAGGGGTGCTGGGGGCTCTCGTAGAGGGACTTCTTGTCCCCGATCTCGACGATCCGGCCGAGGTACATGACGGCGACCCGGTCACTGACCCGTTTGACCACCGAGAGGTCGTGCGCGATGAACACGTAGGCCAGGCCCAGTTCGGCGCGCAGCCGTTCCATCAGGTTGACGATCTGTGCCTGTACGGAGACGTCGAGGGCGGAGACCGGCTCGTCGGCGATCAGCAGCCGGGGGCTGGTGGCCAGCGAGCGGGCGATGCCGATGCGCTGGGCCTGGCCGCCGGAGAACTCGTGCGGGTAGCGGTCGATGTGCTCGGGGATCAGCCCGGCCAGTTCCATCAGTTCGGCCGCCCGGCGGCGGGCGTCGGCCGCGCTCCAGCCCTGTACCAGCAGCGGGTCGGAGATGATCCGGGCCACGGTCTGGCGGGGGTTGAGGGAGGAGTGCGGGTCCTGGAAGACCATCTGGACGTGCTTGCGCACGGGCCGCAGGGCGCTCTGGGAGAGCCGGGTGATGTCGCGGCCGTCGAAGGTGACGGTTCCGGAGGTGGGTTCGAGGAGGCGCACCAGCATCCGGCCGGTGGTGGACTTCCCGCAGCCGGATTCCCCGACGAGGCCCAGCGTCCGGCCGGCCTCCAGGTCGAAGGAGACCCCGTCGACGGCCCGTACGGGCGCGCCCCGGCGGCCGGTCACGGAGCGTTTGCCGGGGAAGGTCATGGTCAGGTCCCGTACGGACAGCAGCGGGCGGGCCGGGCCGTCGGCTCCGGTGCCGGCCGGGCGGGGGGCGAGGGCCCCGGCGGAGCGCGTGGCGTCGGGGCTCATCGGGAAACCTCCGGAACGGCGGCGAGGCCGCTGTGGTGGCAGGCGCTGAGGCGCGGGGGGCCGCCGTACGGGGCGGGTTCGGGCCGCAGCGTCGTGCAGAGGGTGCGTTCGGCGTCGGTGCCGGCCGCGGCGCGCGGGCAGCGCGGGGCGAAGGCGCAGCCCGGGGCCGGTACCAGCAGGGAGGGCGGGGAGCCGGGGATGGCCCGCAGCGGGGCGTCGTCGGTGTCGTCGAGCCGGGGCAGGGAATCCAGCAGTCCGCGGGTGTAGGGGTGGGCGGGGTCGGCGAACAGGGCGTCGACGGGGGCCTGTTCGACGGCCCGTCCGCCGTACATGACGAGTACGTCGTGGGCGACGCGGGCGACGACGCCCAGGTCGTGGGTGATCATCACGACGCCCAGGCCGCGTTCCTGCTGGAGCCGGGCGATCAGCTCCAGGATCTGGGCCTGCACGGTGACGTCCAGGGCGGTGGTGGGCTCGTCCGCGATGAGCAGTTCGGGTTCGCAGGCCAGCGCCATGGCGATCATCGCGCGCTGGCGCATGCCGCCGGAGAACTGGTGCGGGTACTCCCCCGCCCTGCGGGCCGGTTCGGGGATGCCGACCTCTCCGAGCATGTCGACGGCCCGTCTGCGGGCGGCCGCGCGGCCGGAGCGGAAGTGCACCCGGAAGTGCTCGGCTATCTGCTCGCCGACCGTGTAGTAGGGGTGCAGGCTGGACAGCGGGTCCTGGAAGATCATGGCCATGCGGCGGCCGCGCAGCTTCGACAGCCGTTTCTCCGACAGGCCCGTCAGCTCCTGTCCGGCCAGGGTGATGGAGCCGCCGACCTCGGCTCCCCGGTGCAGGCCCATGACGGCGAGGGAGGTGACGGACTTGCCCGAGCCGGACTCGCCGACGATGCCGAGGGTGCGCCCGGCCTCGACGGTGAAGCCGAGGGAGTCGACGGCGCGGACGGTACCGCGCGGGGTGGTGAACGTGACGCTCAGGTCGCGCACTTCGAGGAGCGGAGCGGCGGTCATCAGTACCTCACCCTCGGATCGATGACGGCGTACAGGAGGTCGACGGCGAGGTTGGCGACGACGATGAAGAACGCGGCGAGCAGGGTGACGCCGAGGACGACCGGCTGGTCGGAGCTGACCAGCGCGCCGTAGAAGAGCCGTCCGATGCCGGGGAGTCCGAAGATGGACTCGGTGATCACGGCGCCGGCGAGCAGGCCGCCGAGGTCCATGCCGAAGATGGTGAGGATCGGGGTCATCCCGGAACGCAGTCCGTGTTTGACGACGACGGTGCGTTCGGGCATGCCCTTGGCGCGGGCCGTGCGGATGTACGGCTCGGCCATCGCCTCGATCATCGAACCGCGGCTCTGCCGGGCGTACATGGCGGCGTAGAGGAGGGCGAGCGCGGTCCAGGGCAGCAGCAGGTTCGCGGCCCAGCCGAGCGGGTCGTCGGTGAGGGCCTGGTAGGTGGGGTAGGGCAGCAGGCCGGCGACGCGGATGACCCCGTAGATGAGCAGGACGGAGGTGAAGTAGACGGGCAGGGAGGCGGCGGCGACCGCTCCGACCATCAGGGCCTTGTCGGTGGCGGTGTCCTTGCGCAGGGCGGCGGTGACCCCGGCGCCGAGGCCGAGGACGAGCCACAGGACGGCGGCGCCGAGGGCGAGGGAGGCGGAGACGGGGAGCCGGTCCATGAGCAGGTCCCACACCGGCAGGGAGTTCTCGTACGAGTAGCCGAGGCAGGGGAAGTCGCAGGCGACGGCGTACTGGCCGGTGCCGAGGGTGCGGCCGGTGAAGATCCCGGTGAGGAAGTCGGCGAACTGCTTCCACAGGGGCTGGTCGAGGCCCAGGTGGACCCGTACGTCGGCGAGCCGTTCGGCGCTGCAGGTCTTGCCGCAGGCCGCGGCGGCCGGGTCGGAGGGCAGCACGTAGAAGATCAGGAAGGTGACGGCGGCGATGGCGAGGAGCACGCCGGTGAGGGCGAGCAGCCGGCGGGCGAGGTAGAGGATCACGTGCGGCCGCCCCTCGGGTCGAGGATGTCGCGCAGGGCGTCACCGAGCAGGGTGAAGGCGAGCACCGCGAGGAAGAGGAAGACGCTGGGGATGACGAAGTACATGGGGTCGGTCTCGTAGAAGGCGACGGACTCGGCGATCATCTGGCCCCAGGAGGGGGTGGGCGGGCGCACGCCCACGCCGAGGTAGCTCAGCGCCGCCTCGGTGCTGATCATGCCGGGGATGAGCAGGGTGGTGTAGGCGATGACCGGTCCGGCGACGCCGGGGAGGATGTCGCGGGTCAGGATCCGCCAGGAGCTCGCGCCGCCGACGCGGGCGGCGTCGACGTACTCGCGGTGTTTGAGGGAGAGGGTCTGGCCGCGGACGACGCGGGCGACGCCGGGCCAGCCGAAGACGCCGATGACGACGGTCATGAGGACGATCCGGTTGACGTCCTTGGCCACCGACAGCATCGCGATCATGAAGATGAGGGACGGGAAGGACATCGTCAGGTCCATCAGGCGGGACAGGACGGCGTCGGTGCGGCCGCCGAAGTAGCCGGCGGCGATGCCCGCGGCGGTACCGGTGACGACGACGATCGCGGTGGCGGCGAAGGCGATCAGGAGGGAGACCTGGGCGCCGTGGACGACGCGGGCGAACAGGTCCCGGCCGGTGACGGGTTCGACGCCGAGCCAGTGCTCGGGGCTGATCCCGCCGAAGGAGCCCAGCGGCAGTCCGCCGAGGTAGGGGTCGACGGCGGCCTTGTCGAACTCCTCGGGGGACCAGCCGCCGAGGGCGCCCAGCCAGGGCGCGGTGACGGCCATCAGGACGAACAGGAGGACGACGCAGAGGCTGACGCGGACGGCGGGGCGGCGGCGGAGTTCCCGCCGGGCGAGCTGCCAGGGGCTGCTGCCCGGGGGGACGTCCTTGGCCGGTGCGCCGTCCGGGGCCGCCTGGTCGGCGGCGCCCGGTGCGGTGGTGGTCATGGTGTCGAAGGCCTCCGGATCCTCAGCCCTGGCTCTTCGACGGGTCCTTGAGGCCGACGGTCCCGTAGTCGATGGTGCCGGTCCAGACGGGGTGGCCGTAGGCGCCCGCGACGTTCGGGCCGACGAGGAGCGGCTTGCGCTCCAGGATCAGCGGAACGGACGGGGACTTCTTCATGATCTCCGCGTCGAGGTCGATCCAGGCCTGGTTGGCCTGCTTGGCGTCGGCCATGGCGTTGATCTCGTCGATCCGCTTCATGGTGGCCTCGTCGCGGAACTGGCTGTTGTTGCCCTGGTTGCCCTTGTCCTTGATGGTGCGTCCGTCGAAGACGAAGGGGATCCAGGTGGACCCGGAGGGGTAGTCGGGGCACCAGCCGGTCAGGGTCATGTCGGGAGTGGTGGACAGGTCGCCGATGACGTCGTAGTAGGCGCCCGGGTCGATGGTGTCGATGACGACCTCGATGCCGGCGCGGGACAGGCCCTGCTGGATGGCCTCGGCCTTGCCCTTGTCGCCGGTGGAGACGGCGAGGGAGACCTTCAGGCCCTCCTTGCCGGCGGCCTTGAGGAGTTCCTTGGCCTTGGCGGGGTCGCCGGCCGCGGGGATCTTCAGGGTGTCGGCCTGCTTGCCGCCGGAGAGGGCCGGGGGCAGGTAGGCGGTGGCGACCTCGTTGAGGGCCGGGCCGCCGCCCGCGGTGACCACGGCCTCCTTGTCGACGGCGTACTGCATGGCCTCGCGGACCTTCGGGTCGTCGAAGGGGGCGCGGGAGTTGTTCAGGTGGAGCATCTCGGTACAGCCCTGGGACTCGGCGAGCAGCCGGGCCTTGACGTCGGGCTTGGGCAGCACCTTGGGGGCGCTCTCGGGCCGCATGTCGGAGTACTGGACGGAGGAGGCGTCGGCGCCCTCCCCGGCGATGACGCGGTCGTCGATCTGGCCGCCCTTGAGGCCCATGACGACCACGAACCGGTCGGGGTAGGCCTTGCGCACGGTGTCGGTCCCGGGGTCCCAGTGCTCGTTGCGGACGAGCACGAGCTTCTTGTCCCGGTCGTACGTGTCGATCTTGTACGGGCCGGAGGAGAACGGGCGGGCGTCGTACTGGGTGCCCTTCTCCTGGGACTGCGGGACCGGCGCGAAGGTGGGGAGGGTGGCGGTCGCGGAGAACTCGGCGACGGGCCGCTTGAGTTCGAAGACGATCGTGCGGTCGTCCGGGGTCTTGACCGAGTCGAGGTGCTTGCCGTCCAGCGGGCCCTTGTAGCCGTCGGTGCCGGCGAGGTACTGGGCGGCGTAGTCGGGGCCGCCGGTGAGGTCGGGGGCGAAGGAGCGCTCGACGTTGTACTTGATGTCCTGGGCCTTGACCGGCGAGCCGTCCTCGTACTTGACGCCCTCCTTGAGGGTGAAGGTCCAGGTGCGGCCGCCGTTGGAGGGGGTGCCGAGGTCGGTGGCGAGGTCGGGGACCAGCTCGCTGCCGGCCTTGCCGGGCTCGGCCTTGAAGGTGACGAGGGTGCGGTAGAGCAGGCGGGTGCCGAAGTCCATGGCCGGCATGACCCAGTTGCGGGCGGGGTCGAGGTGGGCGAAGTCCTGGTTGGACAGGACGGTGAGGGTGCCGCCCTTGACCGGGGTGCCGCCGAGGGTCTTGCCGTCGTTGGCGGCGGCGGGGTTGGCGGCGGCGGGTGCCGAGCCCGCGCCCTTCTTGGGGTCCGAGCAGCCCGAGGCACCGAGTGCGAGAGCGGCCACCACGGCGGTAGCGAGGGCGAGTTGGGTGCGCTTGGTCATGGGTCACTCCAGTGAAGGGCCGCGCTTTAGGATGTGACCGGTAACATAGTAATGTGAAATTGTACTGACAAGGGGTCTGCGGCCCCGTTATCCAGCCGTGTCCAAATCCCGCCCCCGGAAGGGGCGTTGGGGGGCCTGGGGACCCCGGCCCGCCGGAGTTCACTGGCCGTCGTGCGGCGAACGCGGACGGCCCTCCCCCGCCGTGGTGCGGCGGGGGAGGGCCGGTGGCGGTTCTGCGCCTGGGGTGTGTCGTCTAAGCCGTGAGGCCGGAGCCGAGGCCGCCCGGGGTGCGGCCCACGGGTTCGTCGCGGCCCTGGGCCCAGAGGGAGCGGACGTGGCCGAGGTGGCGCTGCATGCACGCCTCGGCCGCTTCGGCGTCGCCGGTGAGCATCACGTCGAGCAGCTCGATGTGCTCCTCGGCGGAGGAGACCAGCTTGCCCGCCTCGTCGAGGCCCGTCAGCCCGTACAGGCGCGAGCGCTTGCGCAGGTCGCCGACCGTTTCCACCAGGCGGTCGTTGCCCGCGAGGGCGAGGAGGCCGAGGTGGAAGCGGCGGTCGGCCTCCAGGTAGCCGATGAGGTTGTGTTCCCGGGCGCTGGTGACGATCTCCTCGGCGATGGGCCGCAGGGCCTCCAGCTGCTCGGCCGTGGCGATCTTCGTGATCCGGCCGACGGTCGGGACCTCGATCATCGTGCGCAGTTCGGTGTACTGGTCCAGGTCGCGTTCGCTGACCTCGGTGATCCGGAAGCCCTTGTTGCGGACCGGCTCGACGAGGCCCTCGCGGGCGAGGTCGAGCATGGCCTCGCGGACGGGCGTGGCCGAGACACCGAGTTCGGACGCGAGACCGGGAGCCGAGTAGACGCTCCCGGGGCGCAGCTCACCCGCTATCAGGGCTGCTCGGAGGGCATGGCCGACCTGGTCGCGGAGCCGTTCCTGGGCCTTGATGAGACTGTGCTGCTTCAGGTCACCCATTGCATTTCCTCCGAGACCCCCGACACCACCGACGAGCAGAGGGACAGCGTACAATGTCACGTTTCGCCGCTCGCCCCGGCGGCCTCGAACAACGCGACCGCCACGGCAAGATCTTCCCAGGCCATGCCCACGCTCTTGAACAGCTGTGGACAACCCGGCCGCCCTCCGACGGCTTCGCGGCCCGTGACCAGGCCGGCGAGGGTGCCGCTGATATGACCGGGTCCGATCGCCCCTTCCGCCTCCGGGATCAGCAGGTCACCCGCCTCGCGCAACGCCGCCGCACGCGCCTCCACGTAGACGGCCGCCCGCCGCACGAGCGCGGTGTCGGTCTCGCGGGCGTCCGGCTCGTGCGAGCCGACGGCGACGACCACCGCGCCCGGCGCCACCAGCCGGCCGTCGAAGAGGGGTGTCCGGGCGGTGGTGCAGCACAGGACCAGGTCCGCGCCGGCCACGTCGGCGGCCGTTCCGGTACGGGCCGGGACGCCCAGGCCTGCGGCGTGTGCGGCCAGCTTGGCGCCGCCGGCCGGGTCACGGGCGACGATCACCGCCCCGGCCAGTTCCCGTACGCCGAGGACCGCTTCGAGGTGGCCGTACGCCTGCGGCCCCGAGCCGAAGAGCACCAGCCGCAGCGGGCGCCCGGCCGGGGCGAGGTGGCGCAGGGCCAGCGCGGAGACGGCCGGGGTGCGCAGGGCGGTCAGGGCCGAGCCGTCGAGGAGGGCCAGCGGGCGCAGCGTGGGGCCGTCGAGGAGCAGGTAGCTGCCGGTGATGCGGGGCAGCCCGCGGGCCGGGTTGCCGGGCGCGACCCCGGCAATCTTCACCCCGGCGTACGCCCCGGACGCGGCCGGCATCAGGAGGAGTTCGCCGCCGGGCACGTCGAGGGCGGTGCGCTGCGGGCAGCCCTCGGGGTCGAGTCCGGCCAGCAGGGCCGCGGCCAGGGCGTCGGCCGCCCGGGCGGGGGTGAGGAGCCGGGCCGTCTCCTCGGCCCCGAGCTGGAGGAGGCCGGGGGCGGGGAGGCCGGCCTCCGTCGGGCCCTGGGCGGGGTGGCGGGTCACAGGGTGAATCCCGCGCCGAGGGGATCGTACGGGTCGACGGTGAAGGTGTGCTCGCCGGTGCGGTACGCCGTGCCGGTGACCTCGGTGACGCCGTCCTGGAGGACGCGGCCGGTGAACACCGAGCCGATGACCGACTCGTGCAGCAGGTCCTCCCCCGCGCCGAGCCGCCCGTCCTCCGCGAGGAGCGCGAGGCGGGCCGAGGTGCCGGAGCCGCAGGGCGAGCGGTCGATCTGTCCGTCGGCGAAGACGGTGACGTTGCGCTGGTGCGGCCCGAAGGGGGTGTCGGGCAGTTCCTCGTGGAGGATCACCCCGTACACCCCGGAGAGCAGCGGGCCGCCGGGGTGCCAGGTGGCGGGGTGGGTGGCGAGCGCGGACCTGATCTCCCGGCCGGCCCGGGTCAGTTCGGGCAGGGCGGCGCGGGCGACCTCCAGGCCGAGGTCCCGGGCGCGGACGGAGGCGTAGCAGGCCCCGGCGTGCGCGATGTCCACCTCGGCGACCCCGAACGTGGTGGCGACCGGCACCTTGCGGGCGCCCACCCGGGCGGGGACGTTGCGGAACGTCACCCCGGTGGTGCGGCCCCCGGCCCGGTGCACGGTGGCGGCGACCCGGCCCGACGGCACGTCGATGCGGACCTGGACGTCCCCGTCGTCGGGGGCCGCGACCCGGCCGGTGTCCACGGCCCAGGCGCCGAGGGCCATCGTGCCGTGGCCGCAGGCGGTGGAGTAGCCGTCCTTGTGCCAGAACAGCACCCCGAAGTGGGCCCCGTCGTCGTCCGGGGGCACGACGAACCCGCCGTACATGCCGGCGTGTCCGCGCGGTTCCTGCACGAGCAGGCGCCGTACGTCGTCCAGCGGACTCCGGCGCGGTGCGGTCCCGGAGCCACCGGGCCCGATGGCGGTGGCACAGCGTTCGGCGACGGTGTCCCCGGGGACGGCGGCGACGTCCGCGGTGGTGGTGTCGACGATCCGGAAGGGCTCGCCCGCGGCGTGGTAGTCGGTGGTCCGTACGGATGTCACAGCAGGAACCCTCCGGGGAAGGGGTCGGACGGGTCGAGGAAGTACTGGGCGGTCCCGGTGATCCAGGCCCGGCCGGTGACGGCGGGGACGACGGCGGGGAACCCGCCGACGGTGGTCTCCGCGGTCAGGCGGCCGGTGAACTCGGTACCGATGAACGACTCGTTGACGAAGTCCGTGCCGAGCGGCAGCAGGCCGCGCGCGTGCAGCTGGGCCATGCGCGCACTGGTCCCGGTGCCGCAGGGCGAGCGGTCGAACCAGCCGGGGTGGATGGCCATGGCGTGGCGGGAGCGGCGGGCGTCGGAGCCGGGGGCGGCGAGGTAGACGTGCTTGAGCCCGGAGATCGAGGGGTTCTCGGGGTGGACGGGGCGGTCGGGCGAGGCGTTGACCGCGTCCATGACGGCGAGGCCGGCGGCGAGCAGGTCCTCCTTGCGGTCCCGGTCGAAGGGCAGTCCGAGGGCGTCCAGTTCGACGAAGGCGTAGAAGTTGCCGCCGTAGGCGAGGTCGTAGGTGACCGTGCCGTATCCGGGGACGTCGGCCTTCAGGTCGAGTCCGACGCTGAAGGAGGGGACGTTGGTGAGGGTGACGGCGGTGGCCGCGCCGTCCTCGACGCGGACGTCGACGCTGACCAGGCCGGCCGGGGTGTCGAGGCGGACGGTGGTGACCGGCTCGACGGCCGGGACCATGCCGGTCTCGACGAGGACGGTGGCCACCCCGATGGTCCCGTGCCCGCACATGGGCAGCAGCCCCGACACCTCGATGTAGAGGACGCCGAAGTCGGCGTCCGGACGGGTGGGCGGCTGGAGGATCGCGCCGCTCATCGCCGCGTGGCCGCGCGGCTCGTACATGAGGAGGGTGCGGACGTGGTCCGTGTGCTCCATGAAGTGGAGCCGCTTCTCGGCCATGGTGGCGCCGGGGATCACCCCGACTCCCCCGGTGATGACCCGGGTGGGCATGCCCTCGGTGTGCGAGTCCACCGCGTGGTAGATGTGGCGCGTGCGCATGGGTTCCCCTGAGGGCTCGGACCTGCCCCGCCGGCCGGACGGGCGGGCGGGGTCGGTGGATGCGGGCGGGCGCGGGCCCGGCCTGGCCGGCCGGGCGGCTCCCGGTGGGGTCAGGCGAGGCCTTCGGCGAGGGCCTTCTCGGTGGCGGCCCGGACGGCGGCCTCGACGTCGCCGGTGAGCGGGAAGCGGGGCGGGCGGGTGGCGCCGCCGGGGCGGCCGGCCAGGTCCATGGAGAGCTTGATGGCCTGGACGAACTCGGTCTTGGAGTCCCAGCGCAGCAGCGAGTGCAGGGACTTGTAGAGCGGCAGGGCGGTGGCGAGGTCTCCGGCGACCGCGGCCCGGTACAGGGTGGAGCAGGCGGACGGCAGGGCGTTGGGGTAGCCGGCGATCCAGCCGACGGCCCCGGCCAGGGCGAGTTCGAGGAGTACGTCGTCGGCGCCGATGAGCAGGTCGAGGCCCGGGGCGAGTTCGGCGATCTCGTAGGCGCGGCGGACGTCCCCGCTGAACTCCTTGACGGCGACGACGGACCCGTCGGCGTGCAGCCGGGCGAGGAGGGCCGGGACGAGGTCCACCTTGGTGTCGATGGGGTTGTTGTACGCGACGACGGGCAGCCCCGCGCGGGCGACCTCGGCGTAGTGGGCGCGTACGGCGGCCTCGTCGGCGCGGTAGGCGTTGGGCGGCAGGAGCAGGACGGATCCGGCGCCGGCCTCGGCGGCCTGGTCGGCCCAGCGGCGGGCCTCGGCGCTGCCGTAGGCGGCGACGCCGGGCATGACGCGGGCGCCGTCGCCGGCGGCCTCGACGGCGGTGCGGACGACGCGGGCCCGCTCCTCGTCGGTGAGGGTCTGGTACTCCCCGAGGGAGCCGTTGGGGACCACGCCGTCGCAGCCGTTGGCGATGAGCCAGGCGACGTGTTCGGCGTAGGCGTCGTGGTCGACACTGAGGTCCTCGCGCAGCGGCAGGGTGGTGGCCACCATGATTCCGTGCCAGGGGCGGGTGCGGGTGTCCGTGCGGGGCGCGGGGGTGGGCGCGTGGTTCATGAGACGACTCCCTAGTGTGGTGTGTGACATTTTACTAGTGGGTGTGAGGTGGCCACAAGGGGCCGGACGGGACCGGGTGGTGGCCGGTCAGCGGCCGTCGGCCGCTTCGGGCCCGCCCGCGTCGGCGGCCGGGGGCAGTCCGGCGAGGTGGGCCAGCGGGACCGGACAGGACAGCGGGCGGCGGTCCGACACCGGCTCCCCGCCCGTGAGGGCGGCCACGGCCGGACCGCACATCCGGCCCTGGCACCAGCCCATCCCGGCCCGGGTGAGGAGTTTGACCGTACGGGCGTCCCGGGCGCCGAGTTCACCGACCGCCTCCCGGATCCGGCCCGCCGGAACCTCCTCGCAGCGGCACACGTCGGTGCCGTCGCTCAGCCAGTCCGTCCAGCCGGGGCCGGACCGGTGGGCGGCCGCCATCGCCCCGGCGAAGGCGCGGAGCCGGGCGCGGCGGCGGACGAGCGCGGCCGGGGCGGGGCGTCCCGCGATCGCGTGGGCGGCGATCTCCCCTTCGGTCAGCGCCAGTTGGGCGCCGCCGATGCCGCCCGTCTCGCCGGCGGACCAGATGCCGGGGACCGAGGTGCGCTGCTCCCCGTCCAGGTCGAGGGCGACGGTGCCGTCCGGGGCGCGGAGGGTGGCGCAGCCCAGGCCGGTGGCGAGCTCCAGCTGGGGCACGAGTCCGTGGCCGACGGCGAGGGCGTCGCAGGGGATCCGCCGGGAGGTGCCGGGCAGCGGGCGCCAGTCGCGGTCGAGGCGCGTGACGGTGACGGCCTCGACGCGGTCGGCGCCGTGGGCCTCGGTCACGGCGTGCCGGGTGCGCAGCCGGATCCCGTGCCGCAGGAGGGCGCCGCCGTACGTGGCGCCTTCGGCGAGCTTGGCGGGGTTGCGGAGCAGCGCGGGGAGGTGGCCGGCGTACCCGGTGTAGGCGCCGGCCTCGACGACCGCCGGGACGGTGGCTCCGGCGGCGGCGAGGGAACCGGCGACCGCGAGCAGCAGGGGGCCGCTGCCGGCGACGACGATGCGGCGGCCGGGCAGGACGAGGCCGCCCTTGAGCATGGCCTGGGCCCCGCCCGCGCCGATGACGCCGGGCAGGGTCCAGCCGGGGAAGGGCAGTTGGCGCTCGTACGCGCCGGTGGCGAGGAGCACGGACCGGGCGTGGACCGCTGCGGCCTCCTCCTCGGGGCCGGCCACCGCGTGCAGCGTCCAGGCCCCGCCGTCCGGGACCACCGTCCAGACGTGGTGGAAGGGGAGGTACGTGATCCGGCCGGCCGACTCGTGGGCGCGCAGGGCGGTTTCGCGGGTGGCGAAGGCCGGCCAGTCGTGGTGCAGGGCCTGGGGGCGGGTGGCGCCGAGGGTGGGGGCGGGGTGGCGGTAGAACTGGCCGCCGGGGCGTTCCGCGGTGTCGAGGACGGTGACCTTCAGGCCGAGGGCCGCCGCGGTGACGGCCGCCGCGAGGCCGGCGGGACCGGCGCCGACCACGGCGAGGTCGGTGGTGGCGGCGGCCCCGCCGGGGGTGGGGGCCGGCCGCGTGGGGCCCGTGTCAGAGGGCGGCATGGCCGGTTCCTTCCTGGGTGGTGACGGTGTCGCCGGGGCGGGCGGGGACGAGGCAGGCGCGCTGGTTCGGGCGGCCGTTGACGGTGACGAGGCAGTCGTAGCAGCTGCCGATCCCGCAGAACGCGCCGCGGGGTGCGCCGGCGTGGCGGGTGGTCCGCCAGGCGAGGATGCCGGCGGACCAGAGCACGGCGGCGATGCTCTGGCCGGCCTGGGCGGTCAGTTCGCGGCCGTCGAAGCGCAGGACGTACGTCGCCGCCGGGCTGCCGCCTACCAGTGAGCGGGGGGTGCGCATGGGGGGCTCCTCGGGGGTGTCGCCCTGCCGGGCGGGGGGGGCGGGGGGCGGAGGGCTGGGTGAAGGACGTGGACGCGGTACGGATCATCGTGGACGCCCTCGCCGC
>NZ_JBEXPG010000032.1:0-95757 GCF_040611935.1 Streptomyces sp. NPDC006512
ACGTCGTCGAGCGCTGCTTCAACCGGCTGAAACAGTTCCGCGCGATCGCCACTCGCTACGACAAAACCCGCGAGTCCTACCAGGCAGCCGTCACCGTCGCATCCCTGTTCCTCTGGCTAAAGCCCCTTTGAAGACACTGCCTAGGCCGTGTCGTCACCGGACGCCGCCGGGCCCCCGACACACCGCAGGGGCAGCCGACGCCGTCGTCGACTGCCCCTGTCCTGCCGCTTGGCGTCAGAACGCGCCGAGGTGCGCGAACTTCGCGAACTCGCTCTCGCCTTCCTTCGCACAGGTCGAGGTGTAGGCGGGGCCGAACGCCGCCGGGACCGCAGCGGCGGACGAGCAGTTGGACGCGTAGCTCTTGTGCCCACCGGCGAAGCGGTCGAGCTCGACGCCGCCGTCGGCCAGGGCGGCGCCGGCGCCACCCAGCAGGATGCCCGCGGCCAGGACGGAGGCGGTGAGGGCGGAGCGCATACGCATGGTTTCTCCCAATGATCTCTGGACGACGCGCCAGGAAAGGTGCGCGTTCTGGCCGTTCAACGTGACGGTGAGGTCACGGGAAACGGCACGTCACTCCAATGGCCCGCCACGGTCCTGACGGCCCGTCCGCAGGTCCCGTCAGTCCCGCAGCAGCAGCACCAGGACCGCCAGTACGACCGCGAGGGCGAGGGCGAGGAAGCCGTGGACCAGCCGGTGGTCACGGAGCACCGGCAGGAACCGGTCCAGGGCGTAGCGGCCCGGGCCGGTGAGGGCGAGGGTGACGGCCGCGGCGATGATCAGGGACTCGAACTCGACGCCGGCCTGGCCGATCACGTCGCCGGCCCATTTGACGGAGATGGCGTTGATCATGACGCCGACGATGGCGGCGGCGGACAGCGGCGTGAGCAGGCCGAGGATCAGGCCGATGCCGCCGAGCGTCTCGGTCAGGCCCGCGATCGCCGCCATGGTCTCGCCCGCCGGATAGCCGGCCTTGCTGAAGAACATGCCCGTGCCCTTGATGCCCGGGCCGTCGAACCAGCGGAACAGCTTCTGGGTTCCGTGGACGGCCATGATGCAGCCGAGCACCAGGCGCAGCACGGGCAGGCCGACGTCGAAGGGGGTGGTGCTTCCGGTCGGGGTGCGGCGGGGGGCGGGGAAGGCGGTCGTGGCCATCGGGGCCCTTTCTGTGGGGGCGGAAGGAGGCGGGCGGCGTGCCCTCCGGTGGCGCCGGTCCTGCCCAGAGTGACGAAGAACGGGGCGAAATGCCCGGCACGCGGATGTGCGAGTCGGCCGCCCGGCCCCTTCGCCGGGCCGACCGCGACGGTTTCGCCCGCCCCCGGCTCACACCGACGGAGTAGCCCCCACAGACGGCGACGGCGACGGCCACTGCCACCGGTACGGCGGGGCGCAGCCCGCTCAGCGGGTCGGGGATTCGGGCAGGAAAGGCGGATCCGGCCGGATTCGAACCGGCGTCCTCGCGGTTTTGGAGACCGCGCGCGACGACCTCTGCGCTACGGACCCGCCCTCCCGGCCATCCTAGAGACTTCCTAGCCCCGCCTGTCCACCACCGTGAGGAGCTTGCCGCTGGTCGGGCTGCGGTCCAGGGACGCCCCGTCGACCGCCTCGACCGTCAGGTCCAGCAGTCCTTCCGCCACCGCCGAGCGGAGTTCCGGATAGCCGGCCAGGAAGACCTCCCGCAGCCGTTCCGGGTCCGTCCGCCCGGTCCGCTCCACCCGTACGGTCAGCCGCTCGCGTGCCGCCGCCCCGTCGAGCCGGATCTGCAACTCGCCTCCGTACCGGCCCGGTTCCTCGGCGAGGGCCAGGAAGCGGCGGTGGTTGAGGAAGTACGTCGCCACCCGCATCACGTCACCCGTGCGCCCCCTCAGTTCGAAGCGCGGCGCGTGCCGGCCGCAGGGGCAGCGGCCGGGGACCTCCCGGCCGAGGTCGCCTATCAGGTAGCGGCCCAGATGCTGGCCGCGCCGGGCGTGCGTGGTGAACACCAGCCGCCCCGTCTCGCCCGGCGCGACCGGCCGGTCCTCGGCCAGGTCCAGGATCTCCATCGTGTGGAGGTCGGCGTGCAGGTGGTGGACGCCGCCCGTGCTCTCGGCGCACTGGTAGCCCAACGGGCCGAGGTCGGTGCTGCCGTAGGTGATCGAGCGAACGGTCTCGATGCCGAACTTCGCCTTCAGCGTGCGCTGTTGCTCCGGCGTGAAGTGCTCGCCGCCGTAGAAGACCTTGCGCAGGCCGCCGTACGCGCGCAGCGCTTCCTCCTCCGCGTGCAGCAACTGCCACAGGTAGGACGGCATGCCGAAGAGGGTGTCGGCCCCGAGGTCGATGACGGCGCGGGCCGTGGCCCGGTGGTCGGGCCCCGCGGAGAGCGGCAGCTGGACCCCGCCGAGGCGCTCCAGTACCGAGAAGAAGCTGATGAAGCTGCCGTACATGGCTCCGCAGTAGAAGAGGTTGGCCGTGCGGTCCGAGGACGGGTCGTGGCCGGCGGCGAGCAGGCCGCGCGCGGCGGCGTGCATCTGGGTGTCGTAGTCGTCGTAACTGAACACCGACAGCGCGGGCGCGCCGGTGCTGCCGCCGCTGTGGAAGTACAGCTCGGCATCCGCCCGCGCCAGCTCCCGCGCCGGCTGCTGTACGTCCTCCTTGCCGCGCAGCGGGCCCGTGGGCCGCGGCAGGACGACGGGCCGGGCCAGGTCGTCCAGGCAGGCGGTCGTGGCGAAGCGGGCCGGGTCGGCCCGGACCGCGACGCGGCGGCTGTAGCGCTGGAGGGCGTAGACGCCGTCGTGCGGCTCGCCCGCGTAGCTCTCCAGCATGGAGCCGACCGGCGTGACCCGGGTGACGCCCGCGGCCAGCGCGGTGCGGGACAGCTCGGCGATGTCCGTCCGGCTGCCCGCGATGCCCGCCGTCTGGAGGTAGCGGCGCATCGGGCGCAGGGTGGCGATCATCCGCTCGCGGGGCAGCGGTTTGACCCACACGCTGCGGTGCAGCGGCGACGCCGTGAGCGGGGAGCGGGTGTCGGCCATGACCCGCCACGAGCCGTCGGCCGCCGCGAACACCCGGGTCAGACCAAGGTGTTCCTCCAGCCGGGCCATCAGCTCCGTGGTGGTCAGCTCGGCGTCCTCGGCGGGATCCGGTGCGCCCGCCGCGGCGGGGGCGACGGCCGGCGGCCGGGCCCCGAGGACCACGGCGAACCGCTCGGCGAACGCGAACACCTCCTTCTCGTCCCCGGTGTCGAGGTACACCACCTGGGGGCTGGAACAGGCCTGCTGCTCGTGCAGGCACACGTCGGCCGCGAGGGCGTCGAGCGTGCGGGTGTCCGTCCAGGCGTCGCGCGTCAGGTACGCGAAGGAGATCCGGTGCCCCCACTCCACCAGCCGGCAGCCGGCCGGCACATGGGGGGCCACCCCCGCGACGGCTCCTTCCCCGCCCCACACGGCGACGGCGTCCGCGGGCGCGCACATGAGGCGCAGCCACTCCTGCCGGGAGGAGGGGAAGCGCAGGACGACGGTCCGGGCGGCCAGCGCCCCACTGGGGTCCAGGGCCGCGAGCTCGGCCATCAGGTGCTGCGTCAGGAGCGTGTCGTCGCCGCTGGTCTTGAGCACGTTGACGTTCCCGGCGAGCAGGCCCTCGACGATGCTCAGCGGTGCGACCGTCGCGGCGTTGCCCGGGGCGACGTGTGCGACCAGGCCGACGGGCGCCCACGCCTCGTAGACCGTCTCGCGCGGATCGGCCCGGTTCAGCCGGCCCGGCGCCGCGTCGCCCAGTTCGCGGCGCAGTTTGCGGGTCAGCTCCCGCCGGCCGAGGAGCCCGCCGAGCTCGGTCAGGACGGCCGGGTCCTCCCCTTCGGGCAGGTGCGCGGCGAGCCGGGCGCGCACCGGGTGCGCCGGGTCGCGCAGGGCGGTGGCGAGGGCGTCGCAGGCGGCCAGGACGGTCTCGGTCTCCAACTCCGCCGTCAGCGCGGCCTCGACCGCGGCCGGGAGGCCGGCGAGACGACGCCCGGCCTCCTCGTCGCCGATGAAGGCGCCCTGCCAGAAGTGGTGCGCGCCGGGGGCGCCGTCGCCGGTCCGCCCGTCGGCGGCCTTGGTCTCCGTCACGGTCACGCCATGCCCTTCATCAGTTCCGCTGCGGCCACCGCGCAGCTGCGGTTGCGGCTCACCCCGGCACGGCCGTGCACGGTGAACCAGGGGGTTTCCAGCTCGCACCCGCAGGCGTCTCCCGGCTGGAGGGAGGCGAGGTCGCCCATGACGACGCTCTGCGCCGGCACGGAGGTGATGTACGGCGACACGAGGTGCAGGTAGCCCCGCTCCCCGTACGGCAGGGGTTCGAGGGTGCGGGTGGAGCGGATCGTCACCCGGGACCACACGGGTGCGTGCAGCCGGTGGTGGTCGCATTCGATGTACGGGATGCAGTGCTCCACCGACCCGAAGGTGTCCCGGATCCGCTCGCCCGGGATGCCGAGCTGCTCGGTGACGCGCGCGTACAGCTCCTCCTTGCCGATGCGCCGGTCGGCGTGCCCCTTCCAGCCGCCGCCGAGGACCACGAGGGAGCCCTCGGGCAGGCGCAGCGGTGGCAGCCCCATGGCCCGCATCCGCTCCAGGGTGAAGAACAGGAAGGCCGGGAAGCCGAGGATGCGGACCGGGGCGTCCTCCCGCTCGAAGCGCCGCAGGGCTGCGATGCAGCCGAAGGGGTCGAACTCGTGGTCGCCGCCGGTGTTGCGCAGCGCGTACGCGACGCTGCGCGCGGGGGCGAAGTCGCACAGGTAGTTGTCGGTGAAGGCGGTCCCCAGGTTCAGCGAGGGGGCCGGCTCGTAGCTGTACAGGAGGTAGTTGACCTCCTGGTCCGGGGTGATCCAGCCGTTGCGTTCGAAGATCCGGGCGACCATGCGCTGGGCGGAGCGGATCGTCCAGTGGTCGAAGAACATCTGCGACTTCTGGCCGGTGGTTCCGGAGGAGGTCAGATGCAGTTCGACGTCCTCGCGGGGGATGGAGAGCACCTCGTGCCGCTTGAAGAAGTTCGCGTGGACGAGCGGGGTGCGGTACGGCTCCGCCGAGGGAGTGGCCTCGTACAGGGAGCGGAAGAACGGGGAGCGTTCGGTGTGCCAGGCGTTGGTCTCCGCCATGGCGGCGGCGAACAGTTCGTCCGCCGCGGGACCGTGGGCGTAGGGGTCGGTCAGGTCGCACAGACGTTGTACGTGGGGCAGGAGGGCCGGGTCGGGTACGGCGACCGGCGCGAGATGGGGGTTCATGGGGCAACCTCGGATGATGTGGGCAGGTGTGCCGACGCCCAGGCCGACACGTAGCAGTCCAGATAGGGCTGGAGGGGCGGTTCGACGGCGACGCCGCGGAAGTCGATGCGCTCGCTGGAGCGGGACAGGACGGCGTAGTCGTGGAAGCCCTCGCCGTCCGCGCGCATCGCCGGGTAGAGCGCCCCGGCGACGAACCCCTGGGCCAGGAAGGAGGAGAGGGCCTCGTGGTGCGCGAGCGGTACGAGGGCCTCGACGTAGCCCGCTCCCGCGCGGGCCAGGGCCCGGGTGACGGGTTCGAGGTACCCGGCCGCGGCGGCCGGGTCCGGGTGGGCGGTCAGCAGGGAGCAGTACCCGCCGGCGCGGTTGAGGTAGGCGTAGACCTCGAACCGGCCGTCCTCGGGGGTGAGCAGCACGTTCGGGGTGTGCAGCGGGTAGAACCAGCCCTCGGCGCCGGGGAACCGCTCGCGGAAGCGGCGCCGTACGAAGGCCGGTGCCTCTATCATCTCCAGCCGTTCGGCGGCTCCGCGGGCTGCGGGCGCCGGGGGCGGCGCGGAGGTGGCGCGGACCCCGGGGTAGCGGATGCCGAGCGCGGACTCGGTGGTGCGCAGCAACGGCAGCAGCGGGGCGGGCACTTCGGTGACGGGGATGCGGCGGTCGAGCACTCCGGCGGAGTGACGCGCGTAGAGCGCGAGGCTTTCGCGGCTGCGGAGATCCACCGCGTTGGGCAGGATGCCCAGCGGGCGGAACCCGTTGCGGGCCACGACGCGCTGGGGGCCGGCGCTGACGGTGCGTACGGTCGCGTACACCGAGTCCAGCCGCCCCGTGTCCAGCATCCCGGCGCACAGCGCCTCGGTGAGGGCGGCGGCGAGGCCCGCCGAGCGGTGCCCGGGGTGTACGGCGATGCCCTCCAGGCGGCCGATGCGGCTGCCCTCCTCGCCGTGCACGGCCGCGGACGCGGTCAGCGCCCCGGAGTCAGCGCAGCGGGCGACGAGCCACAAGGAGTGCGGGTCCGCCATCAGGCGGGCCATCTCGGCCGGGTCGGTGCCGAGGGCCACGGGGTAGTGCGGTCCGTAGACGGCGTAGTAGAGCTGGCGCAGTTCGGCGATGTCCGCGCCGGTGGCCGGGGCGATCACGGGGCTCACCGCTCGCCTCCCGCTGCGGCTGCGGTGGGCGGTGGGGGCGTTCCCGGGCCGAGCAGGGCCAGCGCGCAGACGGCGGGGACCAGGCCGGCGCCCTGCACGAGGCACAGAGTCCGCGGCGAGAGGAGGTCGCCGGCCGCGCCGAACAGCAGGGACGCGACCGGCAGCGAGGCACCCAGTACGGCCTGCATGACGGCGAAGAAGCCGGGCTTGTCGGCGGCGGGCACCAGCCGCTGGAAGAGGGCCACGAACCGGACGCTGACGGCCCCGGCGCACCAGCCGGCCACGGCGAGGCAGCCCGCGACGACGGGACGGTGTGCGACCAGCCCGGGCAGCGCCAGGGCGACGGCCATCAGCCCCAGGCAGCAGGCGCCCGCGACCGTGGGCCGTCCCGGTACGAGGGTTCCGGTGAAGGCGCCGATGAGCGCGCCGGCGCCGAGGGAGGCCTCCAGCAGGGCCACGGTGCCGCCACCGCCGTGGAGCACCGAGCGGGTGTAGAGGGGGATGACGACGAACACGGCGGTGGTGAAGAGGTTCGCCGCGGTGAAGCAGATCAGGATCCGCCGCACGTAGGGGAGTTCGCCGAGGATGCGGCGCAGGGTGCGCCGCTCGGGCGTGGGTGCGGTCGCCGGGTCGGGTGCGGTGCTCGCGGTGCGGAAACGGGCGCTCGTGATGAGCAGGGCGGCGCCGAGGTAGGCGGCGGCGCAGCCGGCGGCCAGGCCGGCCACACCGGCCCGGTCGACGGTCAGGGCGCCGAGCAGCGCTCCGCCGAGGCCGGCGAGGGACTGGGTGGACAGTTCGAAGCCGGTGGCCGTCTCGATGTCGGCGTCGTCGACGAGTTCGGGCACCGAGGTGGTCAGGCAGGGGTCGAAGAACGCCTGGCAGGTGGCCAGGGCGAGGGCGGCGGCGTACACGGCCGCGAGGGGCGGGCCGCCGCCGTGCGCCCACAGCGCGAGGGCGGCGGAGGCGGCCCCGGCCAGTGCGGCGGCGGTCCGCAGCACCGAACGGTGCGCGAACCGGGCGACGGCCGCGGCCACGACGGGCGCCAGTGCCACGGCGGGCAGGGTGCACGCGGCCATGAACAGACCGGAGGCCAGTCCGGGCGCGTCGCGGACCGCGCGGGAGACGATCCACCAGGACACGCCGACCTGGAACATGCGGACGGCGGCCTGGGCCAGGACCTGGCCGAGCCACACGGCGCCGAAGGCGCGGTTGCGCAGGACCAGCGGGGCGCGCCGGACGCCGGTCGCCCCTTCGGTTCCGGGCTCGGCGTGGGCCCCGCCTTCGGGGTGGATCCCGGCTTCCGGGCGGGCCTCGGCTTCGGGCCCGGTCCCGGTCGGGTTCGCTGTCGGGGAGGGGGCGCTCACGCCGTCGGCCTCTCGTCGAGGACCCGGACGAGCTTGCCCGAGCGCGGGTTGACGGCGAGGTCGCGGTGGCGCGCCCACTCCACGGACAGCGGGTGCACGAAACCGGCGCGCACGCTGTCCGGATACAACGGGCGTGCGGTCTCCAGCTCCGTGACGACGGCCCTGGCCAGCGCCGCCCGGCCGGCCGCGGCCTCGCCCGGGGCGCTGTCGCCGGGGGCCGTCGCCAGCCGCAGGACGAGCCCGTCGCGGCCCTCCCAGCGGCGGACCACGAGCTGTACGCCGACCACGCGCCCGGCGGTGTCCGCCGTGGCCACGGCGTCCTGGGCGTCCTGGGTGTACAGGGACACGGGTCCCACCCGTACGCCTTCCTCGGCGCGGCCGAGGATCCGGAAGTGCCCGGGCCCGGTGCCGGTCCATTCGGCCCGGTCCCCGGCCGGATAGCGGATGACCGGCATGAGGCGGCGGAACAGGCTGGTGACGACCACCCGGCCGGGCCGCCCCGGTTCGGTGATCGGCTCGTCGGTGGTGTCGTCGAGGATCTCGACGACCGCGTACGGGGTGAACGCCCGGTGCACCCGGGCGTCCTCGCCGGGTACGGGGCGGCCGAGGAGCCCGGCGTCGACACTGGCGTACCCGACGGAACGGGCCTCGGCCCGGGGGAACGCGGCCGCCAGCAGGCGCCGTTGGTCGTCGAAGAGGGCTTCGCCGCCGAAGAGGAGCAGTTCCACCGCGTCGAGCCGGGCCCCGGACGAGATCACCTGTTCGGCGAGCCGGCACAGGGTGGTGGGCGTACCGGTCAGCACCTGGGCGGCGAGGTCCCGCAGGGTGGGGATCGTGGACTCCAGCGGAGCGCCGCCGCCGATGGGCAGGCGCACGTTGTCCACGGGTGCGTGGGCCAGGGAGTCGAGGACGAAGAGGAAGCTCGCGTACAGCTCCCCGGCGTAGAAGAGGTCGGCGACGCGGTGGCCGGGTCGCAGACCGGTGTCGACGAGGCCCTGGCCGAAGGAGGTGACGAACGTGCGCCACTCGTCGCGGGTGTACACGGAGAACTTGGGGGACCCGGTGGTGCCGCCGGTCTTGTAGACCGTGGCCTCGCTGAGCGGGCCGGTCAGCACGCGGTTGTCGTGGAGGGTGTTGGCCGCCCAGAACTCCTTCTGGTCGACCACCGGCAGGTCGGTGAGGCGGTCGGTGAGGGGCGGGAGGGACGCGTAGAGGTCCCGGTAGAACGGTGAGTTGTGACGGGCGAAACGTATGAGGTCCGAGAGTTGCAGGGCGGACATGGGCCTTTGCCTAGGTGACGGGAGCGGGACGGGAGCCACGACGGTGCGCACGGCGGAAGTGGGAACTCGCCTGCGGGACCGGCCGGTTGAACGGGGGACCCCCCGGCGCCCCCGCCTCCTCGACGCACGTCGAGAACTGACGTGCGGTCACAATGATGAAACATCACCGCTCGTGCCACCAAATTGACCAAAGACTTCCGGCCAATGTGTCTTTAGCGGTCAGTTTCTTCTGTGCGCGCTCAGGGCAGGGGTACCGGGGCGCCGACCGTCGCGCCCGGGAGGCGGGCGGCGTCCTGGCTGGGCGGCGCGCCGAAGAGGCGCCGGTACTCGCGGCTGAACTGGGACGGACTGTCGTAGCCCACGCGGTATCCGACGCCCGCGACGTCCTTGGGGTGCGCGGCCAGCAGGAGCCGGGCCTCCTGGAGCCGGATCCGCTTCTGGAACTGGATCGGGCTCATGGCCGTGACGGCCTGGAAGTTGCGGTAGAAGGCGGACGGGCTCATGCCGATGAGCTGCGCCAGCTCCTCTACCCGGAAGGACGTCGCGTGGTTCTCGCGGATCCACTTCACCGCCCGGGAGACGTGGGCCAGGTTGCTGTCGGCGAGACCGAGCTGGCGGACGGTCGCGCCCTGGTCACCGGTGATCAGCCGCCAGAGGATCTCCCGCTTGACGAGCGGCGCGAGCACCTCCCTGTCGCGCGGCTGGTCGAGCAGGCGCAGCAGCCTCACCACCGCGTCGAGGAGCGGTGCGGAGGCGTCGCTCACGGCGATGCCGAGGGGTGCGTCGGCGTGGCGCGGGACGGCTCCCGCCGGGGCCTGCAACAGCAGCTCGGCGATCGCGGACGACCGCAACGTCAGGCCGAAGCCCAGCGCGGGCCGCTCCGGGCTCGCCTCGGTGAAGTGGCCCGTCACGGGGAGGTCCACCGAGGCGACGAGGTACTGCCCGGCGCGGTACTCGTACACGCGCGGGCCGAGCGCCAGCCGTTTCGCGCCCTGCGCGATCAGCGCCATCACCGTGCCCGTCATCGACGCCGAGGGGTCCCCGGGCTCCTCGACGCGGGAGATCAGCACGTCGTCGACGGCGGTGGTCAGCTCCGGGCCGGCGTGCCGGGCCAGGAGGGAGCGGAGCTCATCCAGGGGCATGTCCCGATGGAAGCACCAGGGGGTGACCGAGTCCAGCGCAGGGTCCGGGAAAAAGTAGGATCGTGCAAGCACGCAGGAGCATCGTTCTTTCGATCGCGCAGGTCATGGTGGTTCGATGAAGGAGTCGAGATTCCCCAGTGGCGCCGCCGGCGCCACTCATGTGCAGGAGGAACATCATGAAGGTAGCGATCATCACCGGTGGCAGCTCCGGCATCGGACAGGGCGCGGCGATCGAGGTCGCGAAGCGGGGCGTGGGCGTGATCCTCACCTACAGCAGCAACCGGCAGGGCGCCCTGGACACCGTCGCGGCGATCGAGGAGGAGGGCGGCACGGCGGTCGCACTGCCGCTGGACGTCGGTCGGAGCGCCGGCTTCCCGGCCTTCCGCGAGGCGGTGGCCGGCGCGCTCCGCGACACCTGGCGGCGCGACACCTTCGACCACCTGGTCAACAACGCCGGATTCGCGCAGATGTCGATGTTCCAGGACACGACCGAGGAACTCTTCGACGCGCTGTCACGCGTCCTGCTCAAGGGGCCGTACTTCCTCACCCAGACGCTGCTGCCCCTGATGGAGGACGGCGGGGCGATCGTGAACACGAGCAGCAACTCCGCACTCTCCTCGGGCATGACGGAGGGCTTCTCAGCGTACGCGACCATGAAGGGCGGCCTGAACGTACTGACCCGCTACATGGCCAAGGAGTTCAGCGGGCGCGGCATCCGGGTCAACGCCGTCTCGCCCGGATCCACCCGCACCCGGCTCGGCGACGACGCCTTCGAGCGGTTCCCGGAGGTGATCCCGGAGCTCGCGGCGAAGACCGCGCTCGGCCGGGTGGGCGAACCCGAGGACATCGGCATGGTCATCGCCTCCCTGCTCTCCGAGGAAGGCCGCTGGATCACCGCGCAGAACATCGAGGTGTCCGGCGGCTACAACCTCTAGGCCGGACCCCGGGCCGGTGGCCGGGCCGCGCACGTGCTCGTGACAGGGTGAACGGATGACGACGCGCGGCGAACACCCATCCCGTCCCCGACCGAACGCACGGACACCGTGGCCGGACACCACCGGGACCCACCCCGATCTCCTCGCGGCGAAGGAACTCGTCTACGACCCCTGCGGGTTCACGTGCTCGCAGCCGGTCCCCGAAGCCGAGAGCGCGGAGTACGCGGCCCACACGTTCACCCTGGACGGCCTCGCCATCCGGTTCCGCGCGGCCAGGACGACGCCCACCAAGGTCGGCCAGTTCGTCACCGTGTGGAAGAGGAACCCGGGCGGCCCCATCCAGCCCTTCGACGCCGCGGATCCCGTCGACCTGTTCGTCATCAGCTGCCGGGACGCCCACCACTTCGGCCAGTTCGTCATTCCGATGCACGCCCTCCGTCGGCACGGAGTCGTATCCGAGGGCGGTTCCGGCGGGAAACGAGCCTTCCGCGTCTACCCGCCCTGGGTGACCACCACCAACCGCCAGGCCCGGAGCGCACAGGCGTGGCAACTGGACCACTTCCTGGACCTGCGCCCGGACAGCCCCCTCGACTCCGCCCGAGCCGAAAGGCTGTACCACCCCTCGGCATGACGGTGTCTAGTGCTCTGACCACATCGGTTCGCCGGGTTCAGGCAGGTGGACACGGGCTCGCGCTGGCGACGGTGCCAGTCCACCAGTCCGGTTGATTGGGTTCGTGCCAAAGGACCTCAAGCTGTCGGCGGGTGAGTTCCTCGGCCTTGTGCAGGAGGGCCGCCTGCGCGATATCCGGCTCGGAAGAGGAGGGAGGATCAGCGAGTGCGCCGTCGGCAACGCCGGCCGGTCCGGTGAAATAGACGGCGTACCGCCACCTGTCCGGGGTTCGGTACAGGACCAGGGTTGCTGGTGTCCCGAGGGTGCGCCAGAACGGCTGTCGCTTGTTTGTCATGTCGGCACGGTACTGCTCCTGGCCGCCCCATCTGATCGCCTTCTCACTGCGGATGCGGGCCCGCTCCTTCCGCTGGGCGGCGAGGACGTCGGGGTGGCGGGCGTTCTTGTTGCGCCAGCGCAGGTAGGCGTGCAGGGCCCGGGTCTGCACGGTGTGGTTGCGGTGGTGGGAGTTGGCGACGGTGAACTGTCGCAGCGGCCCGAAGTGGGCCTCGATGGGGTTGGCCCAGGACGCGTAGGTCGGGGCTTGGCGTCGCGCTCGGGGTCGGGCGACTCCTTCCACGTCTTGGTTCGCTGGAAGGTGATGCCGCGGCGGCAAGTAGGGACCGTAACGCCTCGCGGCCGATCCGGAATACGCGGCCGTGGACTTTCCGCAGGTAGGCGGCGAGTTTGCGGATGGACCAGCGGGTGGAGGGCTGGCCGAGCTTGGTCGGGCGGGTGATGGCCGTCCCGACGAAGTCCTCGTCGTCAGGACTGAGAAGGCGGGGACGGCCTCCCGCCCAGCGAGGGTCCAAGCAGGCCAGGCCGATCTCGTTGAACCGGTGGATCACGTCGCGGACGGTGTCCTCGTCGGCGTGCACCAGTTGGGCGATCACCGGTACCCGGTTCCCGCCGGCCGAAGCCGGCAGCATTATCGCGCGCCGGTAGCGCACCGAACTGGTGCTGCCCCGGCGCACGATCTGCTGCAGCTTCCGCCCCTCCTGGTCGGTCCACCTGCGCACACGGACAGGCTCAGCCACCACACCCCCAACGAGCGGACGAACATCACCGCACATCCAACCGCCCCGACCACCCACCCGGCCAACCTATGTGGCCACGGCACTAGCGGACCGGGCGGGTGGTGTCAGTCCGGAAGGTTCCGGGTGCTGCCGGGGAGGGGGCTCCGCTAGGTTCCGGACCGGTGGTCGGACGGATCCGTCGGACCCCGTGCCCGGCCGGTGCCGTACGCACGCCCCCCGCGGGCGGGCGCGGCGGGCGACCCCGTTGGTTCGTCATGCTCCCGACCAGGAGGCCGCGTTGACCGCGCACCGCCCGATCCGCCGCGCCCTGCACGTCGTCCTCACGGCGACGGCCGCCCTGCTGCCGGCGCTGGTGCTGGCGCCGGCGACGCCCGCCGCCGCCCGGCCGGCCGGCTTCCCCGGCTCGTGCCCGACGTCCGGCTCCGTGACCCAGTACCACGGTGGTGACCACGACGGCATCGACATCGCCGCCGACCACGGCACCCCCATCCACGCCGTCGGCGACGGCGAGGTGATCAACTCGGGGCCGGCCGACGGATACGGGCAGTGGATCCGCATCCTGCACGCCGACGGCACCGTGACCGAGTACGGGCACATGTACCACCGGGACGTCTCCGTGGGCGACCGCGTGGTGGCCGGACAGCGGATCGCCCTGATGGGCAGCGAGGGTCAGTCCAGCGGCCCCCACCTGCACCTGCGGGTGCGGCCCGACACGTCCATGAACCACGGCATCGACCCCGTCCCCTACCTCGAAGAACGCGGTGTGCGACTGCCCTGCACCCCCGGGACCACCCCCCAGCCGGTGCCGCTGACCTACCCGGCGGAATCGGGGCGGGTGGTGTCGGCCCGGTCGGCGGACGGTCGGTTGGAGGTGTTCGTGGCGGGTGGGGACGGGGTGTATCACGCGTGGCAGTTGGGGGTGAATGCGGGTTGGTCGGCGTGGGAGGCGTTGGGGGGTCCGGCTGGTGCGGAGTTGGGGATCGCGGCGAACGGGGACGGGCGGTTGGAGCTGTTCGCGGTGAACGGGGAGGTGTTGCAGCACCGGTATCAGCTGGCGGCTTCGGGGGGCTGGTCGGGGTGGGAGCCGTTCGGTGGGGGCGGGCGGGATCTCGCGGTGGGGGCGAACGGGGACGGCCGGCTGGAGGTGTTCGCTTCGGGACCGGTGGGGGTGTTCCACCGGTATCAGACGGTGGTGAACGGCGGCTGGTCGGTGTGGGAGGCGACGGGCGGGGGTCCGGTGGCGGGCCGGCTGGAGATGGAGAAGTCCGCTGACGGCCGGTTGGTGGTGTTCGCGCTGAACGGCGAGGTGTTCCGGCACCAGTACCAGACGGCGGTCAACGGTGGCTGGTCGCAGTGGGAGGAGTTCGGTGGGGGCGGTCGTGATCTGACGGTGGACCACAACGCGGACGGGCGGCTGGAGGTGTTCGCCTCCGGACCGGTCGGGGTGTTCCACAAGTACCAGACGGGGCCGTCGAGTTGGTCCGGCTGGGAGGCGGCCGGCGGACCGGCGGACTCTCAACTGGCGAGTGACCGCACCCCGGACGGGCGGGTCGAGGTGTTCGCCATCAACGGGAGCACCGCGATGCACGCTTGGCAGACCGGGGCGAACGGACCCTACGCGCAGTGGGCGCCCTTCGGAGACGGCGGTACCGAGATCGCGGCCGCGACCAATGCCGACGGCCGCATCGAGGTGTTCGGAGCCGGCGCCGCGGGCGTCTTCCACAAGTGGCAGACCGGCGCCTCCACGTGGTCGGAATGGGCGTGGGTCGGCGACACCTCCGGCCCCGCCGTCAACTGACATCCCGCCCGCGGCCGTTCCTCGCGCCCGGTCGCACCGCTCCGCTCCGGCCTTCTCACCGTGTGACGCCCCGGGGCGCGGGGACCCCCCGGTCCGGGGCCCTGCCCTGCGGCTCGCTCCCGTCGGGCCGACGGCGCCGAGTTCCGGCCAGGCAAGGTCACAGGGCCGTCAACGGCCCCCGCACGGCCGCCGCGTGAGCCCGTAACGGCTGCCGCACGGCCACCCTCCCCGCGTACCGGACGGACCATTCGCCCCGGATTCGACGCCTTGCCCGGCGCACCGGCGGGCCAGGAAGTGGCCGATGCCGCGCGGTGAACTTCCGTGTGCGGGCGGTAGCGTTCGGTGTGTATGACAACTGTCGACGCGCGGGACCGGGGACGGGGACAGGGGGAGCGGTGAGCGGCGTAGTCGTCCATCTGCCGCAGGGGAGCGGAGGCGCCGCCGACGGGGAGCCGTACGGCGGGGCGGTGACCCTCAGGCTCGGCCCGGGAGAACGGGCCCGCTTCGGGCGCGGCTCGTCGACGAGGCCGGTCGAGCTCCGGCTCGCCGACGCCGCGATCTCACGGCTCGCCGGTGAGATCCGGGTGACCGACGACCACTGGCAGCTGAGCAACCACAGCACCACCCACAGCTACCTGGTGGAGAACCCGGAGGGGGCCGGGGAATACCTGCGGGTGCCGCCCCGGCGCGCCGGGGCGCCCATCCCCTTCGAGTTCTCCCGCGTGGTGCTGCCCACGCGCCGCGACACCACCGTCTCCTTCCAGGTGTTCGCGCCGGACCACGTCTACCTGGACCCGCCGGGCACCGGCGGGCCGTGGGAGAGCCGTACGGTCACGGCGTACTCCCTCGACGAGACGGCCACGTACTTCCTGGTGCTCGTGGCCCTGTGCGAACCCTGGCTGCGCGACCAGTCACCGGTCGCCGTACCGACCACCCCCCAGGTGGTGGAGCGGCTCCGGGGCCACACCGCCTACGCCAGGCTGACGCCGCGCGCGGTCAGTTCACACATCGACTACCTCGCCGAGGAGAAGCTGCGGACCGGCGCCCCCCGGAGTGCCGAGACGGCCAGGGGGGACCGCCGGAACGGGAAGCGCGAGGCCGTGGTCGGCCTCGCGCTGCGGTTCGGCATCGTACGGGAGGAGCACCTCGCGCTGCTGCCGCCCCGGACCGAGCCGGCCGCGCGGGGACGGTAGGGGCTGTGGCACCGGTACGGGGCCCGGGCGCCTCGTGGGGAAGCGAACGGACGGAACTCCTTCCCCCGGGGCACCGGGTGGGGCAATGGGAGGTCACCGGGCCGATCGGGGCCGGAGGCTGGGCCACCGTGTACGCCGGACGGCCCGCCGCCGACGGCCCGGACGGCCCGGACGGCCGGAACCCGACGGACCGGCGGCCCGGCCGGGACGGTGACCGGCAGCCGGGCGAGGTCGCCCTCAAGGTCATGCCGACCGCCGGGCTCGCTCCCCGCCAGGCCCGGGGCGTCGCCGAAGCCGCCCGCCGGGAGGTCGACCTCGCCCGCCGCACGGGGCATCCCCGGCTCGTCCGGCTGCTGGACTCGGTGGTCCTCTGCGCACCCGACCACCCCGCCCTCGACGGGGCGATCGTCCTCGTCATGGAACGGGCCAGGTGCAGCCTGCGCGACCTGATCGACGCCGGGGTGACCGAGGCCGAGGGCGGCCGGCTGATCGCCGGCGTCTGCGAGGGACTGGCCCACCTGCACCGCGCGGGCTGGGTGCACTCCGACCTCAAACCCGAGAACGTCCTCATCGGCGCCGACGGCTCCGTCAAACTCGCGGACTTCGGCCTCGCCACCGAACTGACCGGCACGCACGGCCACGGACCCCCGATGGGCACCCTGGGCTACCTCCCGCCCGAGCGCTGGCGGGCCCCGCTCGGCGAACTCGGCGTACAGGTCCGGCCGAGCGCCGACGTCTGGGCCCTCGGCATCGTCATCCACGAGGTGTTCGCCTCCGGAGCCTCACCCTTCCCCGGGGCCACTGCGGCCGCGCGCGGCGCCGCGGTGCAGGAGTACGCCGAGGGGCGGGCTCCGTTACGGATGGACACCGCGGTGCCGGAGTTCTGGCGCGCGCTGGCCGCCGACTGCCTGGCCCCCACCCACACCGCCCGCGCCGCGCACACGGCCGACAGCCTCCTGCGGCGGATCGGCGCCGAGGGGTCGGGAAGGCCGCGGACCGCGCCCCGGCGCCCCCCGGTCCGCGGATGGCGCCGCACCCGGGCCGCTCTCCTCGCCGTCACGGTGTGCGGCGCGGCGGGCGCGGCGCTCTGGTCGTACTCCGGACGGGCCGCCCCGGCCGCACCCCCGGCCGGGACCGGTGAACCACCCGTTCGGGTAAGGGTGTTCAATGCCGAGCGCGGATGCCAGGAACGGGCGGACCGGGACCCGCAGTGCAGTCTCGGCCTGGCGATCGACCCGATGCGGCCCTACGCCGCCGAGAACGTCGTACCGACCCGGGTGTGGCACGGTGACGTCCTCGACGCCGAATGCCAGATGCCCGGCGGTCAGGCCGTCATCGACGAGGAGGACCTCCAGTCCACCGGCTGGTTCCGCGTACGGCTTCCCCAGCCGGGCGCCGCCCGGGCCACGGCCTGGCTGCCGGCCGTCCGGACGAAGGACCGGCCGGAACTCCCGAGGTGCCCGCACCGCACCACGGCGGCCCGCTGACCTCCGCCGCCGGGCCCGGACGGGGCCCGCCCGCCCCCGTACCGCATGGCGGAGGCCCGTGGGAGCATGAACCCGTGTGGTCACGAATGCCGTTCGGGGACGGGCTGCGGGCCGAGCTGGGGCCACCCGGGCGCTCGCGCCGACTGGGCAGCAGCCCGCGCTCGCGGGTGTGGCGCGTGGAGCTGCCGCGGACGACGGCGGTGGTGAAGCAGATCGTCGACGGCCCGGACGCCGACGGGCGCTACGCCCGGGAAGTGACCGCCCTGCGGCTCGCCGCACGGGTGCGGCCCCCCGTGGTGCCCGCGCTGCTGGCCGCCGATCCCGGCGAGCGGGTGCTCGTGCTGGAGCACCTGGACCACCGGCGCCCGGCCGGGGACTGGACCGTCGGCTACGCGGCCGCGCTGGCCCGCCTGCACGCCGCCGCAGGCCCGCAGGACGCGGGGGCACTGCCCCGGTGGAAGGGCCCGGACCGGGGCGACGTCCACTCCTTCCTCGCACTGGCCGAAGCCCTCCGGGTCCCCGTCGCGCCCGGCGTCGCCGGTGAACTCGACGACCTCGTGGAGCGGCTCGGCCAGGCATCCGGCCACGCCCTCCTCCACGGGGACCCCTGCCCCGGGAACGACCTCCACACCCCCGAGGGCATCAGGTTCGTCGACTTCGAGCAGGCGTCCCTGGGCAGCGGCGTGATGGAGCTGGCCTACCTGCGCATCGGGTTCCCCACCTGCTGGTGTGTCACGGCGGCGTCCGAGCCGCTGCTGGAACGGGCGGAGCGCGCCTACCGGACCGCGTGGCGCGACGCCACCGGGGCCGAGCTGCGGGACGGCCTCGCCGACGCGTGCACCGGCTGGCTGCTCCGGGGCGACGCGCTGGTCGAGCGGGCCCGCCGGGAAAGCACCGACCACCTGGCCCGGATCCCGCACCGGGACTGGAAGTGGGGTACGGCGACGGCGCGGCAGCGGCTCCTCCACCGCCTCGGGGCCGTCAGCCGGATCACCGCCGGTCACACCCCTCTCGCCGGAGTGAGCGGCCTGACCGCCGGCATGCGCCGGCAGGTACTCGTCCGGTGGCCCGCACTTCGGTCAGTACCGACAAAACGGCCGTAGTGACCGCCCGGCACGACGATCTTGATCCCCGACTGGTCCCCGACGGATCTCGGTCAAGATCCCCGAGTTCGGAATCAGTGTTCGTTGCTCTCTGGTGATAGGCGGTTCCGGCGTGTAGCTTCAGCTCAGCTGTCGTGGTTCGCAGTACCTGCCCGCGCCCTGGCGTGGGCGTTTTGCTGTGCAGTGCATGCCGGACCAGGGCGATCACCTCCGGGTCCGCGCGGTGCGGATCCGACATCGACTGAGAGGCATGACCATGGCCAGCGGGACCGTGAAGTGGTTCAACTCCGAAAAGGGCTTCGGCTTCATCGCGCAGGACGGCGGCGGACCTGACGTCTTCGCCCACTACTCCAACATCAACTCCACCGGGTACCGCGAGCTCCAGGAAGGCCAGGCCGTGACCTTCGACATCACGCAGGGCCAGAAGGGCCCGCAGGCGGAGAACATCACCGCCGCCTGACCCGTGCAGCCGTAGTCACCCGCCCCGGAGCCCCACGGCCCCGGGGCGGGTGACTGCTCTGACTCCCTAGGCGGAGAACCGCCCGCAGAGCCAGTTGCCCGGTTCCGCGGGATCGTCACTGGTCCAGAACTGGTGCCACAGCAGCGCGAATTCCTCGCGGCTGAGGTGGCCGTCGCCGTTCAGGTCGAGCAGTTCGAAGACGCCCGTCATGTCCACGGGCCGGCCGTTCCAGGTCTCGACGAGCCTGCGGTGTTCCTCGGGGGAGATCCGGCCGTCACCGTTGGAGTCCACGGCGTCGAAGACGGTGTCCGCGGTCGCGGTCACCTCCGCGGCCATGGCGGGCAGCCTGTCGACGAGGGAGAGCAGTTCGCCCATGTCGACCGCACCGTCACCGTTGGCGTCACCGGCCTCCAGCAGGGCGGCCCACCAGCCCATCAGCAGTACCTCCACCCGCGCGCGGAGCTCGGTCCCGGGCCCCACCCCCGGCAGGCGGCTCCAGCGGGCCACGAGCGCGGTGAAGTCCTCCTCGCGCAGGTAGCCGTCGCCGTCCGCGTCGAACGCGGCGAACATCCCCGTGAGCTTGCGCTCCTGAAACACGCTGGCCATGAGCGGCCTCCCTCGACGCCGAACCGAACCGAACCGTGAACCGCCGCCGGCCGCCCCGCGAGGTGGCGGACAGCGCGTAACTATAGGTCGGAGCGCGCTCACCGCCCCACGGGCACATGCGCGCGAAGCGTCACCCGCAGCCCGGCGTTCGCCGGCGCCCGACGGCCGTTCGCGCGGGTTCCACGACGGGGACGTGCTCACGAAGACGACCGCAGGCCGCAGTTGACGTCACCCGCCCCGGCCCGTTCCACGTGGGGGAAGCGGTGACCCTCGTCGAGGGCGAGGACGTGCTTGAGGGCTTGCCCGCCCAAACCCCGCCCCCGTCATGGGCGTTGGATCCGCCGTTCGTCGGGGAAGAGCCCCGGATCGCGCGCCGGCCGGCGCCGCACGGCGTCGGTACCCTCTGGGCATGGAGGCATTGGCCGAACGGTTGTCGCACCTGGACCCGCACGTCGAAGGCGCGATCCGCGTCGTCGCGTTCTACGACACGCTGATGCGCCGGCGGGTGGACGTGCCGGCGCTGGCCCGGTCCTCGGCGGGGCTGGCCGAATGCGTGGCCGGCATCCGGCTGCACGGCACGGGCCGGGTGATCCGCGTGTCGCCCGACGGCGGGGAAACCGCCGGCCCGCGGCCACCCGCGTCCAGCACCACACCGGTCACCCTCGACGAGGAAGAGATCGGCACGGTGTGGCTGGAGCGCACCGGGCCGCCCCATCCGCTCGACGAAGTGCTGCTGGAGCGGCTCGCCCTCGCCACCGCGGCCGTCGTCGAGCGGTACGGTCCGACCCGTACCACCATGGCCGACCCCGCCCTCGTCGAGCTGGCGGTCAGCTCCGACGGCGACGAGGCGTCCAGAGCCCGGGCGCTGCGGCTCCTGGGGTTTCCCGCCGGGCAGCCGGTCCGCGTCGTCGCCGTCCGGTCGCGGCTGCCGCTCGACCGGATCGGCGGTCTGCTCTGCCCGGCCCGCCCGGTGAAGGCGGCCTCCCTCACCGACGTGGGCGTCATCCTGGCCACCACCGTCGACCGGGACCGGTTCCCGGCGGGCGTCAGGGCGGGCATCGGCGTCGCCGACGCCCCCGACCGGTCGTGGCGGGAAGCCCGCACGGCCCTGCGCTTCACCACCTCACGCCGGCCGGTCGTCCGCTACGACGACCTGGGAGCGCTGGCGCTGCTGGCCGTGGTCCCCCCGGACGCCGTGCGGGAGAACACCGACGTGGCCGCGATCGGCCGGATCGCCGACAGCCCGGAGGACCTGGAGACCCTGGACGCCTACTGCGCCACCGGCTCCCTCCGCCGGGCCGCCGCCCGGCTCCACCTGCACCACAGCAGCGTCGCCCGCCGGCTGGAACAGATCGGAAGGACCCTGGGCATCGAACTCACCGATCCCACCGGCCTGATGCGGGTCAGGCTCGCCCTCACCGCGTGGCGGCTCCTCGACGACACACCGGTGCCGTGACCCGGGCGGACCTCTCCGGTCACGGAACCGGGTTTGTATCGGTCGGGTATCAGGGAGCGCTTCGTTGGCCATCGGTGGTTCCGGGCCCCACGGCCCGGAGCACCCGGAACCGGCGGCCGTACGAGCCCTGTCGTACGGGCTGACCTGGGCTCGAACGGGCGGAAGGGGCCGTGCGGGGCTTCGGGCGGGCCCGCCGCGAGGTGGCCGACGTGCCCGGTGTCTGTCATATCGTTCCTTTCGGGCCCCGCCGCGCGTGACCGTACGGGACCCCCGCCCGGCCGCCGCCCGAACCACCGACCAGGAGTCATCCGCCCGTGTCCTCGTCCGCCCCCGCTCCGGCCCCTCCGCGCCCCGTTCGCGTGCTGCTGGTGGAGGACGACGCCCTGATGCGCCGGTCTTTCACCGTCGCCCTGGAGCGCTACGGCTACCGGATGGAGACCGCCGCCGACGGGCTGACGGGGCTCGAACTCTTCCGCGACGAGAGCTTCGACCTGCTGATCCTCGACGTGATGCTGCCCGGCCTCGACGGGATCGGCCTCTGCCGCAGGGTCCGGGAGACCAGCCTGGTGCCCGTGCTGATGATGTCCGCCCGCGGCGACGGGCTCGACGTCGTCGCGGGGCTGGAGGCTGGGGCGGACGACTACGTGGTCAAGCCCGTGGACACGTACGTGCTCGTGGCCCGCATCCGCTCGCTCCTGCGGCGGGCGACCTACGCCCCCGCACCCGAGCCCGTACCCGGAACTCCGGGGGACGGCGCGCCGTCGCGGCCCGAGGGGGAACCGCTGGTCTTCGGGGACCTGACCATCGACACCGGCGGCCTGGAAGTACGCGTCGCCGGCAGCCCGGTGGCACTGACCCCGACCGAGCTGAAGCTCCTGCTGGAGTTCGCCGCCCACCCGGGCATCGTGCTGGAGCGGCACACCCTCCTGCGCAACGTGTGGGACTACGGCTGGGACGGCGACAGCCGGGTCGTGGACCTGTGCGTGCAGCGGCTGCGCGGCAAGCTCGGCCGCGACCGGATCGAGACGGTCCGCGGCTTCGGCTACAAGCTCAGGCGCTGAGGCCGGTGCGCCGTCTCCGCCGGCCGAGGCCGGACCGCGTGCCCCTGCGCTGGAAGATCGCCGCACTGGCCGCGGCCACGGCCTGCCTGGTCGCGGCGGCCGTGGGCGTACTGGTCCACCTGTGGACCGCCCAGGACATCCACAGCCGGGCCGAAGCACGCGCCGTCAACACGCTGTACTCGGCCATGGACGTCTACCGGCGCACCGGAACCCTCGCCGATGGTGCCGAACTCGATCCTCCCGGCCTGCCCGCCACCCTGGACCGTCCGTCCGACGGCGACCGGCACACGGCCCGCGACGCCCGCGTCGACGGAAACGTGGGCCCGAGCGTCTGGGCCGCCCAGCGGACCGACGGCCCGGGCAGCCGGGTGCTGGCCGTCCAGATCAACATGAGCTCCGAGCTATACGACCTGCGACGCCTCGACGTGATCATGGCGGTCGCCTCGCTCGTCGCCCTCGCCGCCGCCACGCCCCTCGCGGTCTACGGAGCCGGGCTGCTCGCCCGCCGCCTGCGGCAGGTCTCCGAGACCGCGGACCGGATCTCCGCCGGTGACCTGGACGCCCGGACCGGTCCCACCAAGGGCCGCGACGAGGTGGCCGACATCGCCGCCACCGTCGACCTCATGGCCGACAGCCTCAGCCGCAGGCTCCGCACCGAACGCCAGTTCACCGCGGACGTGGCCCACGAGCTGCGCACCCCCGTCGGCGGCCTGCTGATCGCCGCCGACCTGCTGCCGCCCGGAGAGACGGAGGACCTGCTCCGGGCCCGGGTGCGGGACCTGCGCGCCCTCGTCGAGGACCTGCTGGAGATCTCCCGGCTGGACGCCGGCGCCGAACAGCCCGTACGCGCCCGCGTCCCGCTCGGCGCGGTCGTCGCCGAGGCCGTGGCCCACACCGGCCTCGACACCGAGACCACCGTCACTGTCACCGACGCCGACCCCAACGCCGACGCCCGGCTCGCCGGGACCGGGCCCGCAGGGACCGGGGAGACCGTGGAGACCGATCCGCGCCGCCTCGAACGCATCGTCGGCAACCTCGTCGTCAACGCCCACCGGCACGGGCACACCCCGGTGGTGGTCACCGTCGAGGGCCGTACGGTCGTCGTCCGCGACCACGGCCCCGGCTTCCCCCGGGAACTGCTGCTCGACGGCCCCCGCCGCTTCCACACGGGCGCGAAGGAACGCGGTACGGGCCACGGCCTGGGCCTGACCATCGCCCTGGGCCAGGCCAGGGTCCTCGGCGCCGAGCTGCGCCTGGACAACGCCCCGGACGGGGGAGCGGTGGCCATCCTGCGCCTGCCCGCGACCTGACCCGGGAGCCCGCTACAGAACCGCTACACGGCGGAGCGGCGGCCGATACACGGTGGCCCCGGTCCCGATACGTCCCCCGGACACCCTTCGAAGTGCACCTCCACGCGTCTCCACGCGCCGTCCGCACCCGAAGAGGAGTCCTCCGTGACCGCCGACCCCCTTGCCCCGCACACGCCGTACGCGCCGACCGGGGCCGCGGCCGCCACCACCGACCTGTCGAAGGTCTACGGCAGCGGCGACACCCGCGTGGTCGCCCTGGACCGCGTCAGCATCTCCTTCCGGGAGGGCGAGTTCACCGCGATCATGGGCCCCTCCGGCTGCGGCAAGTCCACGCTGATGCACTGCGCCGCCGGCCTCGACTCGATCAGTTCCGGCTCCGTCCGCATCGGCACCACCGAACTGAGCACGCTGAACGACCGGCAGCTCACCCAGCTGCGCCGCGACCGCATCGGCTTCGTCTTCCAGGCGTTCAACCTGCTGCCGACGCTGACCGCGCTGGAGAACATCACCCTGCCGCTGACCATCGCCGGGCGACGGCCCGACCGGGCGTGGCTGGACCGCGTCGTGTCCATGGTCGGTCTCTCACAGCGCCTGGGCCACCGGCCCGGACAGCTGTCGGGCGGGCAGCAGCAGCGCGTGGCGGTGGCCCGCGCCCTGGTGTCCCGCCCCGCGATCGTCTTCGGTGACGAGCCGACCGGGAACCTCGACTCCCGCGCCGGCGCGGAGGTCCTCGGCTTCCTGCGCGACTCGGTGCGCGAGCTCGGCCAGACCGTCGTCATGGTGACCCACGACCCCGTGGCCGCCGGCTACGCGGACCGCGTGGTCTTCCTCTCCGACGGCCGGCTGGTCGACGAGATGGACCGGCCCACCCCGGACCGGGTCCTGGACCGGATGAAGGCGTTCGACACCCGCTCCCGCACGAGCTGACCGCCGCTCAGCCCTTCCGGCGACGCCCCCGCCCCTTCCCGGGACGCCCCGGCTCCTCCCGCGGCGCCCCTTCCCTTCCCGCGACGCACCCGT
Organism: Streptomyces sp. NPDC006512; assembly: GCF_040611935.1. Lineage (NCBI taxonomy): Bacteria > Bacillati > Actinomycetota > Actinomycetes > Kitasatosporales > Streptomycetaceae > Streptomyces > Streptomyces sp. NPDC006512. The sequence continues at coordinate 24,292 of NZ_JBEXPG010000032.1, forward strand.
TCCCTCCCCGCGAGGCCCCGGTCCGCACCAGCCGTCCGCTCGCATCCGCCGAGCCCGCCAGCCAGGATCCCCACCCATGTTCCGTACCGCCCTGCGCAACGTGTCCGCGCACAAGGCCCGCCTCCTGATGACCGCGTTCGCGGTCATGCTCGGAGTCACCTTCATCTCCGGCAGCCTCGTCTACGGCGACAGCCTGGGCCGCGCCGCCGCCGCCCGGGCGGTTGACGGCTACGAGCGCATCGCCGTCAGCGTCTTCCCCGAGGATTCCCGGGGCACGGGCGCGGGCGGCGGCCCCGCCGGACTCGACGCCGGCCTCCTGCCCACCCTGACCGGGGTGCCCGGCGTCGCCGCCGCCACGGGCCGGGTCGACGGCTTCGCCGCCGTCGCCGGCCGCGACGGGCGGCTCCTCGGGCACGGCCCGTCCCACCGGGGCGGCAACTTCGCCCCGGGAAGCAACGGGACGGACCCCGCCTACCGCTTCACCCACGGGTCCGGCCCGACCGGCGACCACACGATCGCCCTCGACGAGACCACCGCCGCCGCGGGCGGATACCGCGTCGGGGACGGCGTCCGCGTCGGAACGAACCAGGGCGCCGCCACGTACACCCTCAGCGGAACCTTCCGTACCGACGGCACCAAGCTCCCCGCCGGCGGCAGCCTGACGCTGTTCACCGACGCCACCGCCCAGCGGCTCTTCCTCCAGCCCGGCCGCTACCAGAACGCCGAGGTCACCGCCGCCCCCGGCACCGACGCGCAGCAGCTCCTGGCCCGCGTCGAAGCGGTACTGCCCCAGGGCGCCGGCGCGGCCACCGGCGCCCAGCTCGCCCGGATCCAGGTCAACCTCGCCACCGGCGACAGCGACACCATGAGCCAGATCCTGCTGGGCTTCGCCGCCGTCGCCCTGTTCGTCGCCACCTTCCTCATCTCCAACACCTTCACCATGCTCGTCGCCCGGCGCACGAGGGAGCTGGCCCTGATGCGCGCCGTCGGCGCCTCGCGCACGCAGGTGCGCCGCATCCTCCTGACCGAGTCCCTCCTCGTCGGCGCGGTCGCCTCCGCGGCCGGTCTCGCCCTCGGAACCGGGGTCGCCGCCCTGCTCCGTACGCTGTTCACCTCCGCAGACAGCCCGGCCGGTCCGCTGGTCCTCACACCGGGCACCGTGATCACGGCCCTGCTGGCCGGCACCGCGCTGCCCATGATCGCCGCATGGCTCCCGATCCGCCGGGCCATGGCCATCCCGCCCGTCGCGGCCCTCGGCGCCGCCGAACCCACGGAGCCCGCCCGCGCCGGCTCCGCGCGCACCGTCCTCGGGGCCGCGCTGCTGCTGACCGGCGTCGCCGCCGCCGCGTACGGGGCCCTCACCACGGGGAAGGACGCCCGCACCGTCATCGGCGTCGGCGCGGCCCTCACCGTGACCGGGACCATCGTCCTCATCCCGCTGCTGGCCCGGCCGTTCGTCGCCCTGGTCCGGCCGCCGCTGACCCGCCTCCACCCGGTGTACGGCAACCTCGCCGCCCGCAACACCGTGCGCGACCCGCGCCGTACGGGCGCCACCGCGGCCGCGCTCGCCATCGCCCTCACCCTCGCCTCGGGCCTGTCCGTGCTCGGGGCCTCCGCCGCCCGGTACCTCGACCGCGCCACCACCCACGACTTCACCGCCGACTACCTGGTCAAGCCCGCCGAGGGCGCCATGCGGATGACCCCCGCCACCGCGGAACCCCTCCGGAAGCTGCCCGGTACCGCCTTCAGCCCGCTCAACCAGTCCACCGAATACCGCCTGGCCGGCGTTCCCTCAGTCCTGACCGGAGTCGACCCGGCCACCATCGGCCGGCTGCTGAGGTACGACGTCGTCGAGGGCTCCCTCGACAGCCTGGCCAGGGGACACATCGCCGTGGCCGACTTCAAGGCCAGGGCGGCCGGCTGGCGCGTCGGCCAGACCCTCCCCCTGGAACGCCAGGAGGGGCAGCGCGGCGCCGTCACCATCGGCGCCGTCTACCGGGCCGACGAACAGAGCAACCTGCTGCCCAGCATCACCGCCCCCGACTCCCTCGTCGCCCGCTACGACCCGAACCCGAACACCGCGGGGATCCTCGTCGCCACCGACGGCGGACCCGGCCGGGCCGCGCTCGCCGGCCTCACCCACGCCCTCGGCGACAACCCGGCGCTGGCCGTCCGCGACGAAGCGGCGATCCGGGCCGAGGACAGCGGCTCCATCGGCGACCAGCTGAACGTCTTCTACGCGCTGCTGAGCATGGCCCTCGTGATCGCCGGGCTGGGCATCGCCAACACCCTCGCCATGTCCGTCCTCGAACGCCGCAAGGAGATCGGCACCCTGCGCGCCCTCGGCGTGGACCGCGCCGGCGTGACCCGGATGATCCGGCTGGAGGCCCTGCTCCTCGGCGGGCTCGGCGCGACGCTGGGCACGGCCCTGGGCGTCTTCCTCGGCTGGGCGCTCGGCCGCACCCTTCAGGAGAACGTCGCGGGCTACACGCTGGTCCTGCCCTGGGGCCGCCTCGCCCTCGGCGTGCTCATCGCGCTCGCGGGCGCGCTGCTCGCCTCGCTCTGGCCGGCCCGCAGGGCCGCCCGCGTCGACATCCCCGCCGCCACGACGGCCCAGTGACGCGGTCCCCCTCCGGGCCGTGGTGGGGTGCGTCGCCGTGAGCCGGCCGCCCGGCTCGCCGCGCCTCCCCCGGACGGGCGAGCGGGAGGAGCCGTGTCCGGCCGGCCGGCCGGGCCCCGCGGGCCCGAGTCCGCGCGGTTCGCCGGGCCTGGGGGCGCGTCTCATTTGGCCGGGCCCGTCGGACCGGCCCCTGTCGCCCGTCCCGTCGGACCGGCCCGGTGGCCGGGGGGTCCGCCGGGCCAGGTTCCGGATGACGGTGCGCTGCCACCGGCGGAGCTCCCGCTCGCGTTCCTCCTTGTGCAGGAGGTGACGCAGCCTGGGCCAGACCCGGGCGCGGGTCCATTCGGTGAACCGCCGGTGCGCGGTCGGGCCGGACGGTCCGAAGGAGGGCGGGAGCTGGCGCCACGTGCAGCCCGAGGTGGTCACGAACACGATCGCGGCCAGGACTTCACGGTCCCCGTAGCGGCGCCGCCCACCGCCCTGGCGGCGTTGGGGCGGGCGGGGCACGACCCGCTGGAACAGGTTCCACATCTCATCGGGCACCAGCCGCTCCACGAGCTCCACACCGCGCGAGTCTAGTTCCGGTCAGGGCACCGGAGCCGAAATGAGACGGCCCCGCGGCCACCGGAGCGGTCGGCGCCCGGGGTTGCGAGGGGTGACGCTGGCTCCATCCGGGCCCGGCAGGCCGCCGGGCCGACTCCGAGGAAGGAGCTGGTGCGCGATGAGCGTCGACGAGGCAACCGCGACCGGCAGTGCGCCGTACGGGACGGGACCCGCGGCGATCCACGAGGTGACGCCCCGTGAGGGGAGCAGCGGCGACTTCAGCACCGTCGCACCGCAGGTCGTCCTGCACGGCGCCGGCCCGTACTGGGAACGGAACACCGCGGGCGCCCCGGCCCGCATACCCCGGCTCGCGGTGCTCGTCTGCCGCGACATCGACCCCCGTACCGTGCCCGGCCGTCGGGCCGCCGGTACCGCACCCCGGCGCATGCTCGAAATGGGCTGGCACACCTTCACCGAGGTCATCGCGCCCCCGCACCGACTGCCGTCACTCGTCGAACCGGCCGCCGCCGCCGGCCTCCAGGACCGGCCCGGGGACCCGTACCCGTCGGCAGCCGGCCTCGTGCGCGTCCGGGCCCACCGCATGCCCCGCACGCCCGGCGGCTACGTCGCCCACCTCGTCTCGCTCGAGGACTGCGCCCCGTACCTGACCTCCCCCCACGGCCCGCGCGAGCGGACGGTGCGTCTGGAGTCCCTCCACTCCTGGTCCTTCCACCACGTGGCGACACCGACGGAGACCCGCACGCACCCGTAGACGGGGAGGGGGCGGTGCGGCCGGAGCCGCCTCCCGGACACGTGGCCGGGCGGCGGGCCCGTTCAACCGAGAACGAAGGGGAGTCCGTCGGCGAGCCCGCCCAGTTCGGCCGTCTCCGCGTCCGTCGGGGCGCGCCGGCCGGTGCCGACGAGGAGGGCGTCCGTGTCGGAGAACGACGCGGGGAACGCGGTCCCGGCGATCCCTTCGAGCAACGCGCGCGCCCCGGCCAGGCCCTCGGCGGGCGGTCCTGCCGCGTCCGGCAGGTGCGCGACCAGGTCGAGGTGGTGCAGCGTCCACTCCAGGACGTACGCGTGGAGGTAGTCGCCCGCGAGGAGGACCATGTCCTGCGTACCGACCGGGAGGGCGGGGTCGGCGAGCCGGGCGGCGCGGCCGGCGGCCGAGCCGACGTCGTCCAGGTGGAACCGGAGCAGCCCCGGGTCCTCGTACGCGGCCGCCAGCCGGACGACGAGCGCGTCGAGCGGGTCGTCACCGCTCGGCGGGGTCCGGGAGACCTGCCAGTAGGTCACCGCGTCACGGGTCGGGGCCGTTTCGGCGGGGGTCACGAGGGTGATCAGTACGTCCTGGGCGTCGATGACGAGATGGCACACCAGGTCCCGGACGAGCCAGCCGGTGCAGCCGGACGGCCGTGCGAAGTCCTCGTCCCGGAGTGCGGCGACCGTCGTGCGCAGCGCTGTCCAGCAGCGTGAGAAGAGGTCCACGGCGGGCACGGTAGCAGCGTGCCCGCACCAGGGGGCCCGTCCCGGTTCTCCCGGAGGGCGGGGAATCGCGGTCGTCGGCAATGAGAAAGGGATATCCGTTCGCGGGACCCGCCGGGGCGGATCTCGGGGCCGCCGTTCGTCCGTCTCGCGTGGTACCGCCACTCGTTTTTCCACGGTTTCCTCCCGGCTGCCCCGATGAAACAAAGAGGCAATCTTCATTTCACAATCGAGCGGCCCGGCAAGGGATCGACGGCGGGCGGCGACCCCCGGAGCGGGCGGCGGGGGCTTGCGCCCGCGAAGGCCCTCCAGCGATCTTCGAGCGGTGCTCCGCCACGCCGTGGGACGGGCAGGAGGGGCGGTTCACCCCCCTCAAGGTTTTGACCAGCTGTTTACCCGAATGTGGTCGAACCCATTCCGTTACCAGCCTGCGACCCCCGGTACGTGCAGTGGTGCCGGGGGTCCGGTGCAAACGGTGAACGCTCCGCTTCGGGCCCCTCCCGGGGGTGCCCCGGCGGCGACCCGGCGTCGCTTCCCGGGGGAAGGTGACGACCCGCGAAACTCGCCTTGACAGATCCGTCGGCCGGTTGGCAGGGTCTGGAACGAAGATCGATGGTGGCTGAAACAATCCTCTGGGTTGCCAATCTCACCGCCATCGACAACGGGGGAGAGGGTTCGGTGAAGTTAGCGCAGTTATTGGTATTGGACGTTGCCACGTGGATTCCCGGCGACCGGGAATACGTGAGCGAGATGATTGCCGCCGGCCGGTTGACGGCCGGTGATGCCGAGGGCCTGGCACTCACGGAGGTGCCGGTCTCGAAGGACCTCGCGGCGCCCGAGATGGCCGTCCGGGCCGCGGGCCGGGTCCTCGCCGACACCGGGTGGGATCCCGCCCGCATCGGCCTGGTCGCCCATGGCTGGACGTACCACCAGGGGCACGACTTCTGGTCGCCCGCCCACTACGTGGCCCACCAGATCGGCGCGGGCTCGGCCCTGCCGGTCGGGGTGCAGCAGATGTCCAACTCCGGGGCGGCCGCCCTCGGGATCGCGGCGGAGAAGCTGATCGCGGACCCCGGCGCCGAATCGGCCCTCGTCACCACGGCGGACCGGTTCTGCCTACCCGGATTCGACCGCTGGTCCGCCGACTACGGAGTGGTGTACGGCGACGCGGGTACGGCGGCGCTGCTGCGCCGCCGGCAGCCGGACGAGCGCCCGGGGGCCCTGCTCCTGCGCTCGCTGGCCTTCGCCACGGACGCCTCCTTCGAGGAGATGTACCGGGGGCGCGACCCCTTCGGCGCCGTCCCCCTCGCCCACGGCGGCGGCCGCATCGACGTCAAGCGCCCCAAGAAGGCCTACCTCGAAATCCACGGCGGCATGGAGGAGTTCCGGCGCGCGGCCGCGCGGTGCGTGGAGCGGGCCCTCGGGCTCGCCCTGTCCGACGCCGGCGTCGAGGCGGGCGACCCCCGCATCGTGCGCGTGGCGCTGCCCAGGCTGAGCGACAGCGTCCTCGACCTCATGTACCGCCCCGTGCTGGACGGCGCCGTGCGGGCGGAGGTGCTCGCCCTGCGCGAATCCAGCGGCCACCTCGGCGCCGGCGACCTGCTGGCCAACGTCGAGCACATCGCCGCGTCCGGCGCGCTGAAGTCCGGCGACCTCGCCCTGGTGCTCGGCGGAGGCGGCGGCTTCACCTGGTCGTGCGCCGTCCTCGAAGCCCTGTAGCCGCAAGGCCGGGCCACGCCGGAGCAGTTCTGCCGGCGTCTCCATCTCTCCTTCCCGGCGGGCGCGTGCGCCCCGAGCCGGATCGAAAGGAAATTCGAAGCAGTGAGCAGCAACGCATACGACGTGATCATCAACGGAGCCAGCGTCGCCGGATGCACCGCGGCCATCCTCTACGCACGGCAAGGGGCCCGGGTGGCCCTGCTGGAACGCCGCTCCGACATGGACGCCCACAAGGTGCTGTGCACCCACTACATCCAGGCGTCCGCGTACCCCGTCATGGTCGCGACCGGCCTGGACAAGGCGCTGGAGGAGGCCGGAGCCATCCCCAACACCGCGCACTACTGGACCCGTTGGGGCTGGATCAAGCCGCCGCACGAGGCGGACGGCGCACACGGCTACAGCGTGCGCCGGCAGACCCTCGACCCGCTGCTGCGGCGCCTGGCCGCCGGCACCGAGGGCGTCGACCTGATGCTGGGCCACACGGTGAACGAACTCCTCGTCGAGGACGGCCGTGTCGTCGGCGCCGCGGGCACCACCGGGGACGGGACCTTCTCGCTGCGCGCCCGGCTCGTCGTCGGCGCGGACGGCAAGGAGTCGACGGTCGCCCGCCTCGCCGGAGCCCGGACCGAGACGACCGAGAACGGCCGCTTCAGCTACTTCGCCTACTTCAAGGGCCTCGCCCGGCAGGCCGGCGACGCCGCCCGCGTCTACTACCTCGAACCGGACAACGCGTACGTCATGCCGATGGAGGACGACGTCACCGTCATCGCGGCCGTGGTCTCCAAGCCGCGCCTGGACGAGTTCAAGGCGGACCTGGAAGGCGCGTACCTGAACTTCGTGCGCTCCCTGCCCGAAGCCCCGGACATCGACGGCGCCGAACGCATCTCCAAGATCATCGGAACGGTGAACTACCCCCTCGTCTCCCGCGAGCCGGCCGGCGCCGGATACGCGCTGATCGGCGACGCGGCCCTGGCGAGCGACCCCCTGGCGGCCGTGGGCTGCGCCTGGGCCATGCAGTCCGCCCACTGGCTGGTGTCGCGCAGCGCCCCCGCCCTGGTGGGTACCGACGCCGCCGTCGACACGGCCCTGGCGGAGTACGCCGCCCACCACGCCGCCGAGACCGGGCCGCACCACCACCTGATCGCGGACTTCGCGACGGCCCGCCCGTTCAACGAGATCGAGGAGTTCTCCTTCTCGGCCGCCGCCCGCGACCTCGCGATGGCCGCCCACTTCCACACCTTCGGCTCCCGCCTCATGACGGTCGAGGAGTTCCTGTCACCCGAGATCGTGGAGCAGATGGAAAAGGTCAACGGGCACGGCCTCTCCGAGGCGGTGCTCCGGCAACTGGCGGGCGAGGACCTGCCGGACCACGGCAACGGGACCGCCGGGAACCAGCTCGAAGGAGCCGCGCGATGAGCCGCACGACCGGCACGCACCACTCGCCCCAGGAACTCTGGGACGCCTGGAACCGGCTCTGGAACGGCGACTACGCCATCGCCGACGACTACGTCTCCCGGACCATGCGGGTCAACATCCCCGAGTTCGGCATGCCCGATCCCGCGACGCTGGGCGACGGCCCGCAGATCGCCGCCTGGATAGCGGCCTTCCGGTCCGGCTACGACGAGGACGCCGCCATCACCGGCGAGCTCGGCCCCTTCTTCGTGGGCGACTACGCCATCGGCCGCTGGGTCTTCCGCGGTACGTGGACCGGTGGCCGGCCCGCGACCGCGACGGCCGACCCGGGCACCGAGGTCACCTTCCGCGGAGTGGACATCCTCCGCTTCGAGGACGGCCGGATCGCCGAGTACTGGCTCAGCGACGACCAGCTCGACCTCTACGCCCAGCTCGGCGCGGTGGCCGGCACCGGGGCCGGTACCGCGCAGTCGGCCGCGGCGCTGCCCGCCCGCCTGGCGGACCTCGGCCCGGAAGCGGCCCGCACCGTACTGCTGGAGCGGGTCCTGGAACTGGTGGCCGAACTCGTGGAGGACGCGGAAGTGGGTGACGCCGCCGGTACCCAGACCTTCCTCTCCCTCGGTCTCGGATCCCTCGGCGCCGTCGCACTGCGCAACTCCCTGGAGGAGGAGACCGGCCTGAGGCTGTCCTCCACGCTGACCTTCGACTTCCCGACCCCCCTGGCCCTGGCCGGCCGGCTGTGGTCACAGCTGGACGGGACCACGCCCGCCACCGGCTCCGCGGACCCGTTCGACGCCCTCGCCCGGCTGGAAGAGCTCGCGCCCGCCCTCGCCGGGCCCGGCCGCGAAGCCCTCCGCGCCGAGCTGGCCGACCGCCTCGGCAGCCTGGCCAAACGCCTCGCCCCGGCACCGGCCCCGGCCCAGGAACAGCTCGAAGAGGCCTCCGCCGCGGAACTGTTCGCCTACCTCGACAGCAGGCTCGGCCCGGCCGAGCACACCGGATGACCCGTCACCGCCCGACGCGTCAGCCCGCCCCCACGCCGAGCAGAGAGATGAAGAGCATGTCCGACGAAGCCAAGTTGCTCCAGTACCTCAAACGCACCACCGCCGAACTGAACCAGGCCGAAGCCCGCCTGCGCGAGGTCGAGGACCGCGCCCGCGAACCCCTCGCGATCGTGGGCATGAGCTGCCGCTTCCCCGGCGACGTGAACACGCCCGACGAACTGTGGAAGCTGGTCGACGAAGGCCGGGACGCGATCACCGGCTTCCCCACCGACCGCGGCTGGGACCTCGACAACGTCTACGACCCCGACCCGGCACGCGTGGGCAAGACCTACGTCCGGGCCGGCGGGTTCCTGCACGACGCGTCCGAGTTCGACCCGGCCTTCTTCGGGATCTCGCCCCGCGAGGCCCTCACGATCGACCCGCAGCAGCGCCTCCTCCTGGAGACCACGTGGGAGGCGTTCGAGGACGCCGGGATCGTCGCCGACGACATGCGCGGCAGCGACACCGGCGTGTTCGTGGGCATCATGTGCGACGAGTACGGCCTGCGCTTCCTCAAGACGCCGATCGAGGGCATCGACGGCTACCTCGGCGTGGGCAGCGCCGGCAGCGTCGCCTCCGGCCGCATCTCCTACACCTACGGCTTCGACGGCCCGGCCGTCACCGTCAACACCGCCTGCTCCTCCTCGCTCGTGGCCCTCCACCTCGCGGGGCAGTCGCTGCACCGCGACGAGTGCTCGCTCGCCGTCGTCAGCGGCGTGATGCTGATGGCGACGTCGTTCTCCTTCACCGAGTTCAGCCGCCAGCGCGGACTCGCCCCCGACGGACGGGCCAAGTCGTACGCGGAGGGCGCCGACGGCACCGCGTGGGCCGAAGGCGCCGGAACGCTGATCGTCGAGCGACTCTCCGACGCCCGCCGCAACGGCCACCGCGTCCTCGCCGTCATCCGGGGCTCCGCCGTCAACCAGGACGGCGCCAGCAACGGCCTCACCGCCCCGCACGGCCCCTCCCAGGAGAAGCTGATCCGCGAGGCCCTGAGCTCCGCCGGCCTCACCTCCGCCGACGTGGACGCCGTCGAGGGACACGGCACGGGCACCAAGCTCGGCGACCCGATCGAGGCCCAGGCGCTGCTGGCGACGTACGGACAGGGACGCGGGGGAACCCCCCTGTGGCTGGGTTCCCTGAAGTCGAACGTGGGGCACACGCAGTCCGCGGCGGGCATCGGCGGCATCATCAAGATGATCAAGGCGATGGAGCACGGGCGGCTGCCCAAGACCCTCCACGTCGACGCGCCGAGCTCGCACGTGGACTGGGAGAGCGGCGACGTACGGCTGCTGACCGAACCGGTGCCGTGGCCCCGGGCGGACCGCCCGCGCCGAGCCGGCGTCTCCTCGTTCGGCATCAGCGGCACGAACGCCCACGTCATCATCGAGGAACCGGCGACGTACGAGACCGCCCCCGCGCCCGAGCCCGTCGACGGCGCGCTGGTGCCGTGGATCCTCTCGGCCCGCAGCGCCGACGCCCTGCGCGGCCAGGCGGCCAAGCTGCACACGGCGCTCACGGCCCAGCACACCGCGGACGCCGCGCTCACCCTCGCCACGGCCCGCACGCCGATGGAGCACCGCGCGGTCGTCATCGGCAGCGACCCCGCCGAACTCTCGCGCGGCGTGGAAGCCGTCGCGGCCGGGGCATCCGCCGCCCACGTCGTCCGCGGCACCACCCGCAACACCGGCCGCACCGCCTTCCTGTTCACCGGCCAGGGGAGCCAGCGACTGCGGATGGGCCTGGAGCTCCACGCCGCCCACCCCGTGTTCGCCAAGGCCTTCGACGCCGCGTGCGACGCCCTCGACCCGCACCTCGACGTACCGCTGACCAAGGTCCTCTTCGCCGACGAGGATCCCGAACGGCTCCTGAACCGGACCGAGTTCACCCAGCCGGCCCTCTTCGCCGTCGAGGTCGCGCTGTACCGGCTCGCCGAGTCCTGGGGCATCCGCCCCGACTACGTCACCGGACACTCCATCGGCGAGATCGCCGCCGCCCACGTCGCCGGGGTCCTGTCGCTGACGGACGCGGCCGAGCTGGTCGCCGCCCGTGGCCGCCTCATGCAGGCACTGCCCGGCGGGGGCGCGATGACCGCCGTCCAGGCGACCGAGGAGGAGGCGCTGGCCGCCCTCGCCGGCCGTGAGGAGCAGGTGTCGATCGCCGCGCTCAACGGCCCGCGGTCCGTCGTCCTGTCCGGCGACGCGGACGCCGTCGCGGAGATCGCGGCGCGGTTCCGCGAGCAGGGCCGCAGGACCAAGGACCTCCCGGTCAGCCATGCCTTCCACTCCCCCCACATGGACGGCATGCTGGACGAGTTCGCCGCGCTCGTGGCCGGACTCTCCTTCTCCGCTCCCCGGATCCCGCTGGTCTCCGACGTGACCGGCGAACTCGCCACCGCCGAAGAGCTGTGCCGCCCCGGCTACTGGGCCGAGCACGTGCGCCGCCCCGTCCGCTTCGGCGACGCCGTCGAGACCCTCTACGCGGAGCGCGTGCGCACCTTCGTGGAGATCGGCCCGGACGGAACCCTGTCCGGCCTGGTCAAGGCCTGCCTCGGCGACGAGCGCCAGGCACTGGTCGTACCGCTCCTGCGGCGCGGCCGCACCGAGCCCGCGGCGGCCCTGACCGCCCTCGCCGAGCTCTTCGTCCACGGCTTCGCCCCCGACTGGGAGGCGGTCCTCGACGGTCTCGGAGGGCGCCGCGTCGACCTGCCGACGTACGCCTTCCAGCGCGAGCGGTACTGGCTGGACGAACCCACCACCGCGGGCGACATCGCCTCCGTCGGCCTCAGCTCCGCCGAACACCCGCTGCTCGGAGCCGTCACGCACCTCGCCGCCGACGACAGCGTGGTGTTCACCGGCAGGCTGTCCCGGCAGTCCCACCCGTGGCTCGCCGACCACGTCGTCCACGACACGGTCCTGGTGCCCGGCACCGCACTGCTGGAACTGGCCACCCGGGCCGCCGCCCACGTCGGCTGCGACCTCGTGGAGGAACTGACCCTCCAGGAGCCGCTGGTGCTCCCCGCACAGGGCGCCGTCCGTCTCCAGCTCACCGTCGGCGCGCCCGAGGAGGACGGCCGCCGCCCGGTCGTACTCCACTCCCTGCCCGACGACGGGCCGGACGACAACGGCTGGACCCGGCACGCCGCCGGCTGGCTGGCCCCCTCCCACGCCGCGGGCACCCCCGAGGGACTGGCGGACTGGCCCCCGCACGACGCCACCGAGGTGGAGCTGGACGGTCTGTACGACCGGCTGGCCGACACCGGCTTCGCGTACGGACCGGCCTTCCAGGCCCTGCGCGCCGTGTGGGAGCGCGGCGACGAGCTGTTCGCCGAAGTCGCCCTGTCCGCGGAACAGCAGGCCGAGGCGGGCGCCTTCGGCCTGCACCCCGCCCTCCTCGACGCGGCCCTGCACGCCCTGGCCTGGGACGCGGTCCGCAGTGGCGCGGCCGAGGGACGGCTCCCGTTCTCCTGGAACGGCGTACGCCTGCACGCCGTCGGCGCCGACTCGCTGCGCGTGCGGTTCTCCCGCGAGAACCCCGACGCGATCGCCCTCACCGTCGCCGACCAGGAGGGCAACGCCGTCGCCTCGGTGGACTCCTTCGTCTCCCGGCAGGTCGCCGGGGACCGGATCGGCGGGGACCGCCGCACCTTCAACGACGCACTGTTCCAGGTCGACTGGACGGCCGTACCCGCCGCCGCGGCCCCCGCGGGCGAGGAGGGCGTCCAGTACTTCGCCTCCCCGGCGGAACTGCTCGATGCGCTCGCCGGCGACACCGTCGGCGCCACGACCGCGGTCGTCGACTGCGTCTCCACCGCCGCGGACGACCTCGCCGCCGCGGTCCGGACCACCACCGGCGGGGTACTGGCCCTGCTGCAGCAGTGGCTCGACCGGGGGCCGGAAACCCCCGCCCGGCTCGCCCTCGTCACCCGCCGGGCCGTCGCGGCCGGCCCCGAGGAGGACGTCACCGACCTGGCCGCCGCTCCCGTGTGGGGGCTGGTCCGCTCGGCGCAGTCCGAGGCTCCCGGACGCTTCGTCCTGATCGACCACGACCAGCCCGGCCCCGCCGGCCCCGACGACCCCGCCCTGTCCGCGGCCCTCGCCACCGGTGAGGCCCAACTCGCCGTGCGCGACGGCGGGCTGCTGACACCCCGGCTGAAGACCAAGACCGTACGGGCCGCCGACACCGGCCCCGCCGCCTGGCAGGGCACCGTCCTGATGACCGGCGGCACGGGCGGGCTCGGCGCGCTGCTCGCCCGCCACCTGGTGACGGAGCACGGAGCACGACGTCTCCTGCTCGTCAGCCGCCGCGGCCCGCAGGCCGCGGGAGCCGAGGACCTCGTCGCCGAACTGGCCGGACTCGGCGCCACCGCGACCGTGGTCTCCTGCGACGTCACCGACCGCGCGGCCGTGGCCGGCCTGCTCGCCACGGTCCCCGCGGAACACCCGCTGACCGCCGTCATCCACACGGCGGGCGTCCTCGACGACGGGATCCTGACCTCGCTGACCCCCGAGCGCCTCGACAAGGTGCTCGCCCCCAAGGTCGACGCGGCCCTGCACCTGCACGAGCTCACCCAGGACATGGACCTGGGAGCCTTCGTGCTGTTCTCCTCGGTCGCCGGTACCCTCGGCAGCCCGGGCCAGGGCAGCTACGCCGCGGGCAACGCCTTCCTCGACGCCCTCGCACAGCACCGCGCCCGGCGCGGCCTGGCGGCGACCGCGCTGGCCTGGGGCGTGTGGGAGCCCACCGGAGGCATGGCCGACACCCTGCAGGACGCGGACCTCAAGCGGATGGAGCGCTACGGCGTCCTGCCCGTCTCCGCCGAACTGGGCATGGCGCTCTTCGACGCGGCGTGCGGTGACCCCGCCGCCGCCCTGGTTCCCGTACGGCTCGACCGCAAGGCCCTGCGCACCTCGGGGCAGCCCCTGCCGCCGCTGCTGCGGGGACTCGTCAGGACCGCCGCACGGCGCGCCGGCAACGGGGCACAGACCTCCCCGTCGGCCTCCGCCGGATCGGCGGCCTCGGCCGAGTCGCTCCGCGAGAAGCTGGCGGCGCTGCCCGAGGACCGGCGCCTCAAGGCGGTCGCCGACACGGTGCAGGACATCGTCGCCGCCGTCCTCGGCCACAGCAACGTCGATGCCATCGACTCCGAAACCCCCTTCCGGGACCTCGGTTTCGACTCGCTGACCTCGCTGGAACTTCGCAACGCCCTGAACCAGGCGACCGGCCTGCGGCTGCCGGCGACCGTCGTCTTCGACCGCCCCAGCGTCGGCGACCTGTCGGAGCACGTCTTCGGCCAGCTGGGCACCCTCACACCGGGCGCCCCCGCCCCGGCCGCCGCGGCCGGAGGCACCCTGGTCTCGCTCTTCCGCGCGGCGCACGAGGGCGGGCACCTCGACCGCGCCATCGACCTGCTCGTCTCGGCGGCCGGGATCCGTCCGCGCTTCGAGGACGCGGAGCAGTTGCCGTCGTTCCCGCAGGCCTCGGGCCCGGCCGGGGAACCGGTCGTCGTCTGCTTCCCGTCGATGATCGCCATCTCGGGTCCCCAGGAGTACGACCAGTTCACCGCGCACGTCGTCGGCCGGGCCGTCTCGGTGCCGCCGCTCCCCGGGTTCACCCCGGACCAGCCCCTGCCGGCCTCGCTGCCGGCCCTGGTCGACGCACTCGCCGACGGCGCGGCCCGGCTCGCCGACGGCAGGCCGCTGGTGCTGCTGGGCCGCTCCACCGGCGGCTGGATCGCCCACGCCGTCGCCCAGCGGCTGGCCGAGCGGGGAACGGCCCCGCGGTCCGTCGTACTGATCGACACCCTCGCGGCGCCGCTGGACATCAGCGACCTGTCCATGGTCGCCGACCAGATGCTGGACGCGCACAGCAGCCAGTGGCTCGACGACGACCGGCTCATCGCGATGGGCGGGTACATCCAGCTCTTCGACGGGTGGACGCCGCAGCCGCTGCCCGTCCCCACCCTCCTCGTACGGGCGGCGGAGCGCACCGCCACGCACGACCGGCCGCGCTGGCCGCTCGCGGACACCACGGTGGACGTGCCCGGCGACCACTTCACCATGCTGGCGGAGCACGCGGGGACGACCGCGCAGGCCGTCACCGGCTGGCTGGACCCGCTCCTCGCCGACGGCGCGGCCCGGGACGGGGCCCGGTCATGACCGCTCCGATCGCCACCCTGGAGCGGGTGGAGAGCCACCTGCCGGACCGCCGGGTCGCCATCGAGGCCCTGTCGGAGCAACTCGGCCTGAGCCGGGCGAAGCTGGCCCTGTTCCGCAAGGTCCACGGCCTGCACACCCTGCACCAGGACCCCGCGGCTTCGCTGTTCGACCTGCTCCTGCCGGCCGCCCGGCAGGCCGTGGCGGGCCTCGACGACCCGCTCCGGATCCGGTTCGTGGTCTACGCGCACGCCATCCACGAGGTCGCCCCCGCCGGGTTCGACACGGCCGCCGCACTGCGCGACGCACTCGGGCTCCGGCACGCGGAGGCGTTCGCCCTGAGCCAGCAGAACTGCGCCGGCGGCCTCGGCGCCGTCGAGGTCGCCGCCCGGCTCCTCGCCGGCGGCGACCCGGGCGACCGGACCCTGCTCGTGATCGGTGACAAGCCGTACTCGCCGCTGATCCAGAAGGTGCCGAACACGGCGCTGATGGGCGAGGGCGCCGCGGCCTGCCTCATCGCCGCGGCGGGGCCCGGAGACCCCGTCCTCTCCCACGCCAGCCGCACCCTGGGGGAGTTCGCGCAGCTGATCTCCCTGCCGCCGGAGGAGGCCGCGCTGTACGGAAAGGCGTACGCGCCCGTCCTCGCCGACGTCATGCGCGCGGCGGTGCGGGAGGCCGGACTCGTCCTCGACGACATCGACCTGGTCATCCCGCACAACGTCAACATGATGGCCTGGCGCAACACCATCGCCGAACTGGGCATCCCCGCGGACCGGGTGTTCCTGGACAACATCGCCCGCTACAGCCACTGCTTCGCCGCCGACCCGTTCGTCAACTACACGACCCTGCGGGACGCGGGACGCCTCGTCCCCGGACACCACTACCTGATGGCCGGGGTCGGCGCCGGCGCGACGTTCACCGCCCTGGCACTGACCCACCGGGGAGGTGCGGCATGACGGCCACCGCGCGGACCCGGACCAGCCCGACCACCTGCCCGACGAACCTGGAGTGTGTGCGATGACCGCGCCCGTCACGACCCTGGAGGCCGTGGAGTCCTTCACACCGGAGCGGATCGTACCGATCGCTCAGCTCGCCGACAGGCTCGGCCTGCGCCGGACCAAACTCCGCCTCTTCGAGCGCGTCCACGGGCTCAAGGAGATCCGCTTCGACCAGGAACTCGACCTCTTCGACGTGGTCCTGCCGGCGGCCCGCCGCATCACCGCCGACCCGCGGGTCCGCGAACGCATCAGGTACGTGGTGTACGCGCACACCACGCAGGCGGTCGCGCCGGCCCACGTCAGCCCCGCCCAGGAGATCAAGGACCGCCTCGGGCTGGCCGGTGCCGAGGCCTTCGCCCTCAGCCAGCAGAACTGCGCCGGCGGCATGGCCGCGATCGACACCGCCGCGGAACTGCTCAGGGCCGAGGGCGGCCCGGGCGACTGCGCCCTGGTCGTCACCGGCGAGCAGGCCTTCTCACCGAAGATCCAGCTCATCCCCGACGTCGCCATCATGGGCGACGCGGGTGCGGCCTGCCTGGTGACGCTCGACGGACGCGGCCCGGACCGGGTGCGCTCGTACGCCACCCGCACCCTGGGCCAGTTCTCGGCGGCCATGCTCCTCGACGAGGAGAAGTCGCTGGAGGTCAGCAAGTTCTACGCCCCGGTGCTCGCCGAGGTCGTACGGGAGGCGGTGGCACGGGCGGGGATGACCCTCCCCGACATCGACCTGATCATCCCGCACAACGTCAACCTCCAGTCGTGGCGCCAGACCATCGGCGAACTGGGCATCGACCGCTCCCAGGTCTTCCTCGACAACGTCGAGCGGTACAGCCACTGCTTCGCCTCGGACGTGTTCCTCAACTACACCACCCTGCGCGACGCCGGCCGCCTGACCGCCGGACGCAACTACCTGTTCGCCACGGTCGGCCTCGGCGCCACCTTCGCCGCCATGGTGATCACCCACCAGCCGACCGACGACACCGACCCGACAGGGGAGACGGCATGACCACCACCGGCGAATTCCAGGTGCAGGGCCTGCCCGTCTCCGCGATCGCCGCGGAATTCGGCACGCCGCTGTACGTGTACGACACGGACGTGCTGCGCGACGTCTACCAGGGACTGCGGACCCGGATGCACCCCGGCGTCGACATCTTCCTGTCCCTCAAGGCCAACCCCAACATCAGCGTCATCGGCTTCCTCGGCACCCTCGGTGCGGGAGCCGAGGTCTCCTCGCTGGCCGAACTGGAAACGGCCCGCCGCGCCGGGATCGCCCCGCAGGACACGATCTTCCTCGGGCCGGGCAAGACCCGCGCCGAACTGGAAGCGTGCGTGGCCGCCGATCTGCACGCCGTCGTCGTCGAGTCGCTGGAGGAGCTCGAAGCCCTCGACGACCTGGCCGTCGCCACCGGACGCGACCGGCTCCCCGTGATGCTCCGGGTCAACCCGGACTTCCGCACCAAGGGCTCCGGCCTCGCCATGGGCGGCAAGCCCCGCCAGTTCGGCATCGACGTGGCCGAAGTGCGCGCGGCGCAGCGGCTGCTGAAGGGACTGCGCCGGGTCCACGTCATGGGCCTGCACGCCTACATGGGCACCCGGTTCCTCAACCACGAGGACCTGGTCCACAACACCCGGGAGATCCTTGCCACGGCCGAGTCGCTGTCCCGGGAGACCGGCATCGAGCTCAGGACCGTCGACTTCGGCGGCGGCTTCGGCGTCCCGTACTTCGACAACGAGACCGGCCTCGACCTCCCCGCGCTGACCGCGGGCATCAACGACGCCGTCTCGGAGTTCCTGGAGCGGCACCCCGGATGCCGGCTCGTCAACGAACTCGGCCGCTACCTCACCGCCCCCTGCGGCACCTACGTCACCCGGGCGCTCTTCGTGAAGGAGTCGATGGGCGAACAGTTCGTCGTCGCCGACGGCGGCACCAACCACCACATGGCCGCGGTGGGCGTCGGCAGCTTCGTCAAGCGCAACTTCCCCATCCGCTCACTGACCCGGTACGCGGAGGAGCCCACCGGCACCTACACGGTCACGGGACCGCTCTGCACGCCCAACGACGTCATCGGCAAGCGGGTGGCACTGCCCCCCGTCGCCGCCGGCGACCTCATCGGGGTCGAACTGTCCGGCGCGTACGGCCCCTCCGCCTCGCCCGGGCTCTTCCTGAGCCACGGATTCCCCGCCGAGGTCATGGTCCACGACGGCACCGCCCGCCTGGTGCGCAGCCGGGACACCGTCGAGGACCTCCTCGGCAAGCAGCGGCTCATCGAGTTCTGATCATGCCCCCAGCCATACCCACAGCCGTACTCACAGCCATCCCCGCAACGATCCCCACAAGGAGCACGACCATGGACAACACCACCATCGTGGCGCAGGTCGAGACCGCGCTCAGCGAGGTACTGGAGCGCGAGGTCACCGGACTGACCGAGGACATCCGCCTCTTCGAGGACCTGCACCTGGACTCCACCTCCGTGATGGAGATGCTGATGGAGCTCGAGGACAGCATGAAGATCGTCATCGACCCCGAGAACCTCGACATGGACGACTTCCAGTCCATCGGCACCCTCACCGGATACCTGCGCCGGATCAGCCCCGCACCGCAGGGCGCGGGTGAGTGACGTGACGACCGTAGCCGCATCCTCCCTCGTCGTTTCACCGGACGGCGGTCCCTTCCACGAGGACCCGGCCATCCTCGGCTTCTACCGCGACCTGGTGGAGCCGTTCGGCTCCACCGTGGACGAGCAGTTGCTGCGCGACGGACGCAACGTGTTCCACAAGGACCTCGTGGACCGGCTCGTCGGCAGCGAGGACATCGACGTCGCCGCCGACCTGGTCGTCGTCACCCACGCACTGCCCGACGTACACCCCTTCACCGCCGTCGCCTCACACCTCAACATGCTGCTCGGCGGCGGTGCGCAGAGCTTCAGCATCAGCGAACAGGGCCTGGCGGCCCCGTTCACCGCACTGCGGATCATCTCCGCCTACCAGAGCGGCGGCCGGTCCGCACGCGCGGTGCTCGCCGTACTGGAACAGACCACGCTGCCGACGCCGCACCCCCTGGTGGACTCCGGGGAACTGGTGGACTCCGGCGCGCTGCTCGTACTGGAACCCGGCGAGGGCCTGCGGGTGGGCGGCGTCGAGTCCTTCGACGACGCGGAAGCGACCGCCGACCGGCTGCGGGCCCTCGCCGGGGACGGCAGTACCGGCACCCTGTTCGTCCTGGGCCCCTGGGTCGGCGAGCAGACGTTCGGAGCCGGGGCCCACGTCCACCGGGTCGCCCCCGGCAGCTACTGCACCAGCGTGTGGCTCGACCTGGCCCGCCACTGGCGGGACTGGCAGCGCGACCACGAGCGGGTCGTCCTGTGCGACATCGACCCGCTGTCCGGCCGCGGACACCTCGCCCTGCTCACCGCCGCCTAGATCGAGTCAACGAAGTCCTGCCCGCCCGGAAGAAAGGAACGGACGCGCACATGCGCATCGGGGTCGACGTGCTCGCCATCGGCGAACTCGACCGGCTGCACACCCGCGGCTGGTTCCGGCAGCACACCTACGACCAGGAGGAACTGGCGCTCGCCGAGTCGCTCTCGCCCAGCCGGGCACGGGAGTTCCTCGCGGGCCGGTTCGCCGCCAAGGAAGCCGTCCTGAAGGTCCTGGGAACGGGCTTCGGCAAGGGGATCCGCCCCGCCCACGTCCGCGTACTGCGCGACGACCGCTCCGCGCCCGTCGTCCGGCTGGCCGGAGCGGCCGCGCGGCGGGCGGCCGAGCTCGGCATCGGCGCCATCGCGGTCTCCATCGCACACAAGGACGAGTCCGTGATCGCCGTGGCGATCGGCGGAGCCGCCCACGAGGACGCGGCACTCGGCCCCGACCGGGCGGCAGAGGCCACCCGGATCGCCGTACAGAAGATCGGCCGCCCACGAGCCGGCATCGGAAAAGCGAGGAACGGCAATGCCTGAGGAAGTCACCGCCACCCTTCGGGTGCGCATGAGCCAGCAGGACGCCCACTACGGCGGCAGCCTGGTCGACGGCGCCCGGCTGCTGCAGCTGTTCGGGGACCTGGTCACCGAGGTCACCATCCGCAGCGACGGCGACGAGGGCCTGCTCACCGGGTACGAGCGGGTCGAGTTCCTCGCCCCGGTGCACGCGGGGGACTTCATCGAAGCCACCGCACGGCTCGTCGGCCGCGGCCGACTGCGCAGAACCGTCGAGTTCACCGCGCACAAGACCATCGCGGCCCGGTACGACCTCGGACCCACCCGGGCCGAGGCGTCGGCGGAACCGACCCTGGTCTGCCGCGCCCTCGGCACCGCGGTCGTCCCGCCGGCCGCCGTACGACGCAAGACCCGTGAGGCCGCCCCCACGCAGGACCCGGCCCACGACACCCCGTCCCGGGTCTGACCGGACAACCCAGCAAGACGACCGAAGGACAGTTCCCATGACCACCCCCACACCGGCCGCAGCCCTGCCGGGCCGTGTGCTGGCCGTTGCCGTGTGCAGCGCGTTCCTCGTCGGACTCGATTCGATGATCACCGTGCCGCTCATCCCGGAGATCGCGGCCGACACGAACACCGCCGCCCGCGCCGGCGGTCTGTTCGTCAGTGCCTACGCGCTGCTCTTCGCCCTGGTGGCACCGCTGTGCGGCGCCATGTCGGACCGGCTCGGCCGCCGCCGGATCCTCTGCACCGGCCTGGTGATCTTCGCCCTGGCCAACGTGCTCACGGGCCTCGGCGGCGACTTCACCCTGATCCTGGTCAGCCGCGCCGTCGCCGGCCTCGGCTCCGCCATGATCATGCCGAGCGTCTACGCCATGATCGCCGAGAGCTTCCCCTTCGAGCAGCGCGGCAAGATCATGGGCATCGTCGTCGCCGGCCTGCTCAGCTCCACCGTGCTCGGCGTCCCGCTCGGTTCCTACCTCGCCTACCTGATGAGCTGGCGCGCCGCGTTCTACGCCGTCGCGGTCGTCGCCGCGGCCGTCTACCTCATGGTCCTCCTGCGCCTCCCGGCCGTGGCCCCCAAGGCCCCGCAGGACCTGGCCCCGGGCAACCCCGTGGCGACGTACCTCGGCATGATCCGGCGGGCCGTCACCACGCCCGCCCTGCTGTGCGTGCTCGGCTCGACCCTGCTGTGGAGCGCCGCCCTCTACGGCATGTTCTCCAACATCGGCATCTTCTTCGCCGAGCGATTCGACTTCAACGAGGCCCAGACCGGCTTCGCGATCATGGGCTCCGGAGCGGGCAGCATGACGGGCGCCCTCCTCGGCGGACGGATCGCCGACCGGCTCGGCAAGCGCCGCGTCCTCGTCGTCGCCGCACTGGTGGCGGCCGCGGGGGTGAGCGCCGTACCGCTGATCGGCCATCACCTCGTGCCCACCCTCGTCGTGTTCATCCTGTGGGGCACCGCCGTCGGCGTCGGACAGCCCGCCCTCAACGCCCTCGTCAGCGAGCTGCGCCCGGAGATGCGCGGCACCGCACTCGCCCTCAACGGCTCGGCGCAGTACGCCGGAATGATGCTGGCCACCAGCATCGCGGCGGCCCTGCTCCAGGGCAGCTTCTCCTTCACCGTCATCGGCGTGCTCTGCGGACTCTGCGCCCTGGCCGTCCTGCCCCTCCTCATCGGCGTACGCGTCACCGCGGCGGCCCCGGCCCAGCCCACGACCCGGACGGAGACCTCGGCATGAGCAACCCCGCAGCACCGGAACCGGACCTCGGAAAGATCCTCTTCGAGCGGTTCGTCGACCTGTGGAACGGCGACGTCGACTTCGCCGACACCCCGGAGTTCATCGCCGACGAGTTCACGGTCCACAGCGCCGAACTCGCCCGCTACCTCGGCTTTCCCGACTCCAACCGCATCACCACCCGCGACGGGCTGCTCGACTGGGTCCGCGCCGTGCGCGGCCTCCTCCACGACGTGCGCTTCACGACCGACCCCGGCCCCCTGAGGGACGGCGACTACGTGGCCGGCGGCTACACCGTCACCGGTACCTACGCCGGCGGCGCCCCCACGGCGACCGTCGAGCCCGGCACACCGGTCCGGTACGCGGGCATGTCCATCGTCCGCCTTCAGGACGGCAAGCTCGCCGAGTACTGGGTGCTCTCGGACGGCCTCGGCCTCCTGTCCCAGCTCGGAGCCGTGCCCACCCCCTGACCGCCCGCACCCCAAGGACTTCGCCCCATGTCTGAGACATCACTGCTGCACGACGTGCTGGACACGGCCGCCGAACGGTGGCCGGACCGGCCCGCCGTGTCCCGCCTCGACTCCACCGCCACCTACGCCGAACTGCGGGACGCGAGCCTGCGCCTCGCCGCGTGGCTCCACTCCGAGGGCGTCTCCCGCGGCCGCCGGCTCGTCGTGTCCCTCCCGCCCGGCCCGCTCGTGCCCGCGCTCGTCTTCGCCGCCTCACGCGTCGGCGCGCTCTACACGGTCCTCCACGAACAGGTCGTCGGCACACCGCTGGAGCACGTGCTCGGTGACTGCGAGCCCACCCTGGTCGTGGCCCACGACGCGTCGGTGCTCGACACCGCCCGCGCCCGCGGGATCAAGGCGGTTCCCGCACCCCTGGCCGAGGCCGAGGCCTTCCCCGCCACGGCCGCACCCGTGCCGTCCCCGGAAGCGCTGCCCGCCCCCCTCGCCGTCGACCCGGTCTCCCTGATCTACACCTCGGGCACCACCTCGGCGCCCAAGGCCGTCGTGAGCACGCACCAGCAGGTCGTGTTCGCCGCCCGCGCCATCCAGCAGGTCCTGGACTACCGCCACGACGACGTCGTCTACTGCCCGCTGCCGCTGTCCTTCGACTACGGCCTCTACCAGCTGTTCCTCGGAGCACTGAGCGGAGCCCACGTCGTGCTGGGCAGCGCCGCCGAAGCCGGCCCCGCCCTCCTGCGCAACCTCCTCGACAGCGGTGCGACCGTACTCCCGGCCGTCCCCTCGGTCGCCGAATCACTGGCCTGGCTGCTGAAGCGGGCCTCCCGGCGTCCCGCCCTGCGCCTGGTCACCAACACCGGAGCGGCCCTGTCCACCGAGACGCTCAACGCGCTGCGCGCGGCAATACCCGAGCTCACGGGGCAGGTGATGTTCGGGCTCACCGAGTGCAAGCGCGCCACCATCATGCCGCCGGACGGCGACCTGCTGCGCCCCGGATCCTGCGGCCTGCCGCTGCCCGGTACCGAGGTCTTCGCCGTCGACGAGGAGGGCAACCGGCTGCCCGCCGGGGAGACCGGCGAGATCACCGTCCGGGGACCGCACGTCATGTCCGGCTACTGGCGGCGCCCCGAGCTGAACCTGGCGAGGTTCCCGCAGCGCGACGGCCTCTTCCCCGAGCTGCGGACCGGCGACTACGGATGGCTGGACGACGACGGCTACCTGTACTTCTCCGGGCGCCGCGACGACCTCTACAAGGAGCGCGGCTTCCGGGTCAGTGCCACCGAGGTGGAGGCGGCCGCCCACCGCATCCCGGAGGTGGTGTCCGCCGCCGTCCTCCCGCCGTCGGGCAAGAAGTCGGCGCTCCTGGCCGTGGTCACGGACCTGGAGCCCCACGTCGTGCTGGAGCGGATGCAGGAGCAGATCGAGGAGTTCAAGATCCCGCGCCGGTGCGTGGTGCTCGACTCCCTTCCCCTGAGCCGCAACGGGAAGGTCGACCGCAAGGAACTGGCGGCCCTCCTGGAGAACCGGACCCAGCCCTCCGCCACCGCCCGCTGAACCGCCCCCGCCCCCGGCGCCGTCCCGCGCCGCCCGGCCCGCCTCAGCCGAGGTAGTACGGGCGGTTGTGGGCGGCGACGGGGGGAGACTGGAACGTCCAGGCCCCGGCCGCGGGCACCTCGCCGACGAGACGGAGCAGGTCCTCGCCGACACCGCTCGCGGGGTCGTGCACGGTGAGCCGCGAACGATCGGCGCCCGGGCCGCTGAGGTCGTACCAGCGGTAGGGCTGGTAGACGTTCATCGGACCGGCGAGCGCGACGCCCGCGGAATCGGTGCCGTACCCGGTGATCGGGGTGTTGTTCGCGGGAACGGACGCGAGCCGCCCCAGCTGGGCGCGGAAGGAGAACAGCGCCGTGTCGCGGCGTGCGATGCCACCGTCGGCCGCGGCCTCGGCCGCGAGGCAGCGGACGTCCCAGGTGTCACCGGCCGGGCCGTTGAGGGAGGGCATCTCCACCTCGAACCAGCCGGGGTACTTGGGTTCCGCGTACAGCGTGCGCCCCGCGTCGATGGCCAGCGGGTTGTCGCACACCACGTGGATGCGGGCGATCCCGAGCAGCTTGGTCTGGTCGTACCCCTGGGCGTACTGCGGATAGCTCACCCGCGGGAGGCGGCGCGCCGCCTCCGTGGGGTGGGCGACGATGTTGACCTCGATCTCCTGCGTGATGCCCCCGCCGGACGGGTACTGCGCGAAGTACAGCTGGTAGTTGAGCGAGACCAGGCACCGGCCGTCGAACTCCGCCGCGGTCAGCGCCGGATGGTGCTTCGCCAGGACCTCCCGCACCGGCCCGGGGTCCACCAGGTAGTCCAGGCCGATGTTGTGCAGCGCCCCGTAGTGGAAGGGGAGCTGGTAGGGGGCCGCGACGGGCGGCAGGGGCAGGGCGTTCACGAGGCGGCTCCGAGGGCTCGGGAGGCGGTCAGGGTGACGGGCCGGTCGCGTTCCGCCAGATCGGCTTCGACGCGTTCGGCGCTGCGCAGGGCCAGGGCGGCCATGGTCAGGGTCGGGTTGGAGGTCGCCACCGACGGCATGCTGCCGCAGCCCACCGCGTACAGGCCGGGGTGGTCCCAGCAACGCTGCCAAGGGTCGACGACCGACGTGTGCGGGCTGTCGCCCATGACGTGGGTGCCGGCGGCGTGCCCCGCGCCCCGGTAGCCGTACATCAGGCCCCGGTGTTCGAAGCGGCCGGGCCAGGCTTCGGCGTCGAAGGTGGTGTGGTCCTCGGCGCCCAGCAACGCGAAGATCCGGTCGGACACCGCTTTCGCGGCCGCGATGCCGTCCTTCACGTGCGGGGACAGGTCGTACGTCACCACCGGGCGCGGCAGGCCGAGCGGGTCGCGGTGGCGGGGGTCGAGGGTGACCCGGTTCGCGGGGTCGGCGCCCTGCTCCATCTCGAACTGCAGCGTGAACTGCCGTCCGACGCGGTCGGCGAGCGCCTCCCGCAGTGCGGCTCCCCGCAGCCCGCGCCGGCCCGGCCCCGGCGCACGGGTCAGCTCGGCGACGTCCGTGTCGACGGGCCCCTTGGCCCACACCCAGCCCCAGTTGCCGATCTCGATCCGGAACGGCGCCCGCGCACGGCGGGCCGGACCGGCCCGGAACCCTTCGAGACCCGAGGTGGAGCCGGGGCCGCGGTACGGGCCGACCCGCTCGGGAAGGAGTCCCCAGGTCAGCAGCACCGGATGGTCCATGAGGTTGCGTCCGACCAGGTCGCTGCGGTTGCCGAGCCCGGACAGGAGAAGCAGGCGGGCGTTCTCGATCGCGTGCGCCGCCAGGACCACCACGTCCGCGTGCACGGTGACGGCCGGCCGCCCCGCCCGCCCGCCGCCGGTCCGCGAGCAGTCCAGGTAGGTGACCCCCGTGGCCCGGCCTCCCGGACCGACGAGGACGCGGCTGACGACGGCCCGGTCCCGGAGCGTGACCGAAGGCCCCCAGCCCGCCTGCGTCTTGAGGGGCGTGTACTTGGCGTGCGAGGGGCAGTGGGGGATGCAGCTGGCGCTACCCACGCAGCGGCTGCCCGGGTCGGGCCGGCCGTGCGCGCCGAGGGGCTCGTAGCCCGCCCCGCCCCCGTAGCGGGGGTCCGGGACGCCGTTGCGGCCCTGCGGGGTGCCCACCACGCGCAGCTCCACCGGCTCCCGGCCGCCCGGCTCGCTCACCCGCCGGCCGTCCAGCCGCCCGGCCAGCACCGCGTCGACGCGGCTCGGCGGCAGTGCCCGCATGGGGTAGACGTACCCCTCGGGGAACGGCAGGCCCACCGCGGTGCGCTGCTCGTCGACGTCGGCGGACACCCCGATCGCGTGCTCGGCGGAGCGGTAGTGCGGTTCGAGGTCCGCGTACGTCAGCGGCCAGCTGCGGCCGTAGCCGAACGCCTCGGTGTCGAAGTCCTCCGGCAGCATGCGCGGGGTGAGCCCGGTCCAGACGTTCCCCGTGCCGCCGTTCACCCGTACGTACCCGCTGGCGTAGGGGAGCGGGCCGCGCTGGACGAAGTACCCGTCGGAGCGGTAGCCGGCGCCGTCACCACCGGTGCCGGTCAGATCGGTCACCTCGGGCCACGGAGCCGTGCCGTCCATGGGGTACGGGGAGCCCGGCACCTTCGCCGAGGCCGTCAGGAACCGTTCCAGGGCCTCGCGGTGCCCCCGTTCGGCGTCGGTGGCGCGGGCACCGGCCTCCAGCACCAGGACGCGGCGGCCGCGGTCGCCCAGGTGCCGGGCGACGAGGGAGCCGGCGATGCCACCGCCGACGACGATCACGTCGTACCGTTCCGCTCCGTTCACCGGCGTCCCCCGGATTCCCGGCCGCCCGCACCCGCGGGCTCGGCCCAGCTTCCGAAGCCCGGCGCGGACGTACCCGGCGCGCGCCCGCCGACGGCCCGCCACACCAGCGCGCCGGCGTAGGCCCGCGGCGACACCACGAAGGGCCCGCCGCCGTCGGCGGACCCCGGCCAACTGCCGGTGTACCAGAGGCGGATCACCGCCTCCGCCGCCGCCTCGACCTCCGCGTCGCGCGCGTCGGGCGCGCGGACGAGCCGCCGGTAGCCGTCGGGACCGAGCCGGTCCAGCACCACGGCCAGGAGAACGGACGCCAGGCCGTCCTCGCGTAATTCGTCCGGGCTGAAACCGGTCAGACCGCTGGAGAGCACGAGGAACTCCTCGATCTCACCGGCACCGGCGTCCTCGCTCGCACTCACTGACACCCCTCCGTGACACGCCCCGGGCTTCCGCCACCGCACGGCGGTCAGCCCTGCCCCGGTGAGCACCCCGGCAAGCGCTCCGGCCGCCCGTCGGCCTGAACTCTCCTGATCTCGACCGGAATCGCGATGTGTCCGATGAGCGGCGCGGTTCAGCCGGCGGGCGGCTGCGGGGGAGTGACCCGGTGCGCCGTGAGCAGGAGGTACTCCCACTCCATGACGCCGTCCCGGGTGTTCTCCTCGGCCAGGGCGTCCAGTTCGCGGTCCAGTGCCGCGGTCCGGTCCTCGTCGTCGCCGATGGCGCGGTAGACCGCGACCGTCGGTCCGTAGCAGGCCTTGAAGAACGTGCGGAAGTCTCCCGGCCGGGGGAAGGCGTCCACCCGGACGGTCCGCCGGCGGGCCTCCACGTCCGTGACGTGGTCGCCCAGGAGCCCGTACACGTGCTCCTCCTCGCCCCAGAGGGGCGGCGGCTGGGCTCCGGGCGGCGGGGGCGGAGCGTACGGCTTCATCGTCGCGAACATCCGGCCGACGAACCCCTGAGGGGTCCAGTTCGCCAGGCCGACCGTCCCGCCGGGCCGGCAGACGCGGACCAGTTCGTCGGCGGCGGCCTGGTGGTGCGGGGCGAACATCACGCCGAAGCAGGACATGACGACGTCGAACTCCCCGTCCGCGAACGGCAGGTGTTCCGCGTCGGCTTCGCGCCACTCCAGACGGGCCCCGCGCACCGCGGCCTTGCTCCGCCCGACCTCCAGGAGCTCGGGGGTCAGGTCGCTCGCCACCACGTCGGCCCCGGCGAGGGCCGCGGGGATGGCGGCGTTGCCCGCGCCCGCTGCCACGTCCAGTACCCGGTCGCCCTGCTGCACGCCGCACTCCGCGACGAGTTCGGCCCCGGCTTCCGGGATGACGTGGGATGCCACGGACGGGTAGTCGCCGAGTGCCCACATGGCCCGGTGGCGGGCCTTCAGCGCGCGGTCAGCCGTCACCGGGTCGTTCGCCTCGGACATGACCCACCTCCAGGGCTCGGTCCGACCCCTTCCCCGAGCGTAGGCGCTGTCGCCCGGACCCGCAGTCCGGCCGTGGGGCCCCGCCCCCGGCACCGGATCCGGTCAATCCGCCGCCGCTTTGGCTGATATGGACCAACTGATGCGGTTTCAGGCAAATCTGACCGAAGATCATCCCACTTCCCGTGCTCCGTCCCTCCATGATTCCTTACGGGCGGCCACCGGGCCGTCACGGTCGGCACGCGGCCGCCGAAGGCAGTGTGGGAGGCCTGACGTGACACAGGTACTGGTCGAACGGGAAGACGTGCTCCGGGCCGCGGCCACCGCCCTGACCAGGGCGCGCTCCGGGACCGGCAGCTGGCTGATGCTGGCCGCGCCGCCCGGCCGCGGCCGCACCGCCGTGCTCGACGCCGTCGTCCGCGGGGCGGACGCCGACGACGGGATACGGGTGCTGTCGGCACGCTGCGCACCCGAGGAGACGGGCTTCCCCTTCGCCCTCCTGCGCCAGGTCTTCCCGACCGCCGACGGCATACCCTTCGCCGATCCCGCCGCCGAGCAGGAGCAGCGGGTCTTCCACCGGCTGCTGGAACTGCTGTCCCGGACCGCCGGGACCCGCCCGGTGCTGCTGGCCGTGGACGACCTGCACTGCGCCGATCCGGTGTCGCGCCGCTGGGCCGGGTACCTGGCGCGCCGGATCGCCGGGCTCCCGGTGCTGCTTCTGGCCACCGAATGCCGCGAGCACACCGACGCCGTCTGGCTGCCCCCGACGACCGGCGTGTGCCTCCCGCTGCCCCCGCTCAGGCCCGACACCGTCGAACGGCTCGGGCGCGAACGCGGGCTGGCCCCCGACCGACGCGCCCTGTGCCGCGAGGCAACCGGCGGCAACCCAGCCCTCGTCCAGGCCCTCCTCACCGACCTCACCGAGGCCACCGGCTCCGCCAACCGAGCCGGGGGCGCCGGCTTCGCCGGGGGCGCGGTCCGTACTGGCTGCGCTGAGGGCGTGGTCCATACGGGCCTGGCCGCGGGCGCGGCTCGTTCCGGCTTCGGTGAGAGCGCGGTCCTTACCGGCTCCGCCGAGGCCACCGGCTTCACCGGCGATGGCGAGGGCACCGGCTCCGCCGACCGCGCCGGAGGCGCCGGCTTCGCCGGAGGTGCGGCTCATGCCGGCTTCGGCGAGGGCGTGGTCCCGACCGGCCTCGGCGATGCCTCCGGCTCCACCGGCTTCGCCGAAGCGACCGCCGTCACCGGCTTCGTCGAAGACGCCGACCGCGCCGACCGCACCGGCCTCGCAGGGTCCCAGGGCGCCGCTTTCGCCGCGCCGCCCGGCGCCCCTGCCCCGGGTCCCGGCCGACCCCCGCACCACCCCGCCCCCGGGCCCGGGGCCGGGCCCGCCGTCTCGGTCACCCGGTACCGGGACGCGCTCGCCCGGTGGATCCGGGAGCGCGCCGACGCCGGGACCCGCCACACGGCCCTCGCCCTCGCCGCCACCGCCCAGTGCTCTCCCGCCACCGGCGCCGCCCTGCTCCAGGAGGCGCGCGAGCTGTGCCCCGCCCGCCCCGCCGCCCCGCCCGGCGCGCCGGGACTGGCCCGGATGCTCTCCCACCCGCTCGCCCGGGAAGCCGTACTGGACGCCGCCGACCGCGCCGAACTGGCCGCCCTCCACACCCATGCCGCCCGCCTGCTCCACGACCGCGGCGCCCCCGCCGGGGCCGTCGCCGCCCGGCTGCTGCACCTGGATCCCCCGACCGAGGCATGGATGGCCCGCTGCCTGGAGGACGCCGCCGACGCCGCCGTACGGGCCGGGCGCACCGAAGAGGCCGCCGGGCTGCTGCGCCACGCCCTGCGCGGGCAGCCGCCCCTGGCCCCGGACCGGCATGCCGAGCTCACCCTGCGCCTGGGGTCCCTGGAGTTCCCGTACAGCGCCGAGGCCGGCATCCGCCGGCTCCGCGCGGGCCTCGACCTGCACCCCGACCGTCAGGAACGCGCCGCCGCCGCACCCGCCCTCGGCGCGGCCCTCGCCGCCAGCGGCCGTACGGACCGTGCGCTGAGCGTCCTGCACCGGGCCGGCAGCGCCACGGACGACGACGAGCTGGCGCACATCCTGAGGGCCGTCACCGCCCTCATCTCCTCGCACGACGCCGTCGCCTGGCGCAACGCCGTGGCGGACCTGCGGGTCCTCGCTCCCACGGCCCCGGCCGGCGTCGAACCCCTGGTCTGCGGTCTGATCACCGAGTACGAGACCGGTGCCGGACTCCTCTCCGCGACCGAGGTCCTGGCCCGGATCCGGCCCCGGCTCGCCGCCGCCCCGGTCCACCCGCAACTGCGCACCGCCTGGCTGGGCAGCGCCGCCACCCTGCTCCAGTGGGCGGACCGGCTGGAGGACGTCCGTACCCTCGCCGAGCAGGGGCTGCCCGTACCGCCCGCCACACCGGACCTGACGGACGTCGGCCTGCAATGCCTGCTCAGCGCCCGGGCGGAAGCCGCCCTGTGGGCCGGTGACTTCCGGCGCGTCATCGCCGAGAACACCCTCCTGGCGCACACCTGCACCGGACGCGGCATCCGCGCGCCCCACCTGGTCTCCATGGTGGCGCTCGCCCGCTACGAACTCGGCCTGCGCGACCAGGCCTGGCAGCTCCTCTCCGCCCCCGACCCGTCCACCGCGGACAGCTCCTGGGAGTGGAACGAACTGAGCTACGCGCGCGCCCTGCTCCACGGCATCGAAGGACGCTGGCAGGCCGCGCTCGACGGATACCTCTCCTGCGGCACGGGGCAGAGCGCCCGCGACTTCGTCAGCCCCGTGGCCACGCCGTGGCGCTCCGGAGCGGCCCTCGCCCTGGCCCGCCTCGGCCGGGCGGCCCGGGCCCGGGAGCTCGCGGAGGAGGAACTGCACCACGCGCGCCGCTGGGGCACCCCCCGTACGGTCGGCAGGGCGCTGCGGGCCCACGCCGCAGCCGTCGGCGGCCGGAGGGGCCTGGACTCGCTCGTCGAGGCGGCCGCCCTCCTGGAGGGGGCGCCCGCACCGGTGGAACGCATCGAGACGCTGATCGACCTCGGCCGCGCGCGCATCGAGGCCGGGTTCGGCCGCCGGGGCCGCGACGACCTGCGCGCCGCCGCCGCCGGAGCGGACCGCCTGCTGTACCCCCCGGGCGCCGGCGACGCTCCGTACGACGACCCCGGCGACGGCCCCACCGGCCACTCCCGGGGCGGCGGCGGCCCCGGCCCGGCACCACGGCCGAGGCTCCTGCAGGCGACGCGGGCGGCGCTGCGCGACGCGAACGCCCGCGCCACGACACGGGCCAGGACCGGCCCCGGCGCACTGACCGGAGCGGAACGCAGGGTCGTCGACCTCGCGGCCCGCGGGCACACGAACGCGCAGATCGGCGAGGCGCTCCACCTGACCCGGCGCACGGTGGAGTCCCACCTCACCAGCGCCTACCGGAAGCTGGAGGTGACCCGCCGCACCCAGCTCGCGGTCGGCCTGGCCGGAACCGGCACCGCCGGCAGCGGGCCGGAGGGCTGACCACGAGACCGGGCGGAGCGCCGTGTCCGTGGACTTCCACGATGTGTACGGACCCGGCCGCCGGACAGAGTGGGCACCGCGCCGGGCCCGCCCCCACGGCCCGGCGCCACCTCCATTCCACCGGCGCCGCCGCACCCGGGCGGGGCCGCGTACGAAAGGCACCGAGCATGAACTTCACGCAGCGCACGTCCGCCCGCTCGGCCCTGGTGGCCCTGATGGCCGTGGCGGGGACGACCATCCTCCCCGCAACCGCAACCGCAACCGCAACCGCAGCCGACGCCCTCCCCGCCCCCGTACCCGCCGCGCAGACCGCCTCGGACCTGGGGGCCACCCTGGCCCCCAACCAGCTCTGGGCGCTGCGCAAGCGCGGCAACCGCTACGAGATCGCCAACTCGCACAGCGGCCTGTGTCTGAAGGTGAAGGGCGGCTCGAACGACAACGGGGCCGCCGTGGTGCAGTCCGAATGCGGCACCGCGAGCGAGGGGTTGTGGAAGGCGGAGGCCACCGACGGCGGTACCTTCATCCAGCTCCGCAACGCCAACTCCGGCCGGTGCCTGGACATCAGCGGGGGCGTGGCGTACCAGGGCGCCAAGGTCATCCAGTACGACTGCAACGGCGGCCTGAACCAGAAGTGGTGGGACACGGACGGCATCGACGGCAACATCGGCTACTGGATCAGCGGCACCACGCCGACGGGCGCACCCACCTGGATGTGCCTGGACATGCCCGGCGCCAGCACCAGCGCCGGCACCCAGGCCGCCATGTGGAAGTGCAGCTAGGGCGTGTTCGGAAAGGTCCACCGGGTCGCGGCACCAGGTTCCTGAACACCCGCCTGCCCGGCAGGGGAGGGCAGGACCGCGGGCAGGTGGCGTGGAGAGTGCCGGCCGCCCCGTCCCCGACGGTCGGGGCGGCGAACGACGAAGGCAAGGAGGGAAACCCACTCCTTGCCACTCTCAAGTTATAGCCCGCCGGGGGGCTTGTGGCAAGGCCCGGGTCGTGCCGCAGAATCGTCCACCAAAGCCAGGACCTGCGGAAATGAGGCTCGTGTGGTGGACGTGACGGTGGTCGGCGGCGGTCCGACCGGTTTGATGCTCGCCAGTGAGCTGCGGCTGCACGGCGTACGCGTGGTCGTGCTGGAGAAGTCCGCCGAGCCGACGGAGCAGTCCCGCGGGCAGGGCCTGCACGCGCGCAGCGTCGAGGTGATGGACCAGCGGGGCCTCCTCGACCGGTTCCTCGAGGTCAGCGAGAAGTTCCAGGTCGGGGGTCTCTTCGGCGGCATCGTGAAACCGTGGCCGGACCGGCTGGACACGGCCCACGCGTACGGCCTCGCCACCCCGCAGCCCGTCACCGAGCGGCTGCTGAACGAGCGCGCCCTCGAACTCGGCACCGAGATCCGGCGCGGCCGCGAAGTGGCCGGGCTGAGTCAGGACGGGGACGGGGTCACCGTCGAGCTGACGGACGGTACGCGGCTGCGTTCGCGCTACCTCGTCGGCTGCGACGGCGGCCGCAGCACGGTGCGCAAGCTGCTCGGCGTCGGATTCCCCGGCGAGCCCGCCAAGGTCGAGACGCTGCTGGGCGAGATGGAGGTGACGGAGGACCCGGCGACGGTCGCCGCCGTCGTCGAGGAAGTCCGCGGGACCCAGCTGCGGTTCGGGGTCGCCCCCATCGGGGACGGCGTGTACCGCGTGGTCGTGCCCGCCGACGGGGTGGCCGAGGACCGGGCGGCGGAGCCGGTCCTGGCGGACTTCCGACGGCAGCTGCGCGCCTTCGCGGGCACGGACTTCGGCGTGCACTCCCCGCGCTGGCTGTCCCGGTTCGGCGACGCCACCCGGCAGGCCGAGCGCTACCGGTCCGGCCGGGTGCTGCTGGCCGGTGACGCGGCGCACGTCCACCCGCCGACCGGCGGGCAGGGACTCAACCTCGGCGTGCAGGACGCGTTCAACCTCGGCTGGAAACTGGCGGCGGAGGTGGCCGGCTGGGCGCCGGAGGGGCTGCTGGACAGCTACCACGCCGAGCGGCACCCGGTGGGCGCCGCCGTGCTGGACAACACGCGTGCGCAGATCACGCTGCTGGGGGCCGATCCGGGCGCGGCTGCCCTGCGGGCGCTGCTGTCGAAGCTGATGGACTTCGAGGAGGTGAACCGGTACGTGACCGGGATGATCACCGCCGTCGAGGTCCGCTACGACTTCGGCGAGGGACACGAACTGCTGGGCCGGCGCATGCGGGACCTGAACCTGAAGCGGGGCCGTCTCTACGAGTTGACGCGCGGCGGGCGCGGCCTGCTCCTGGACCAGACCGGCCGGCTCTCGGTGGCGGGCTGGGCGGACCGGGTCGACCACGTGGTCGACGTCAGCGAGGAACTGGACGTCCCCGCCGTGCTGTTGCGGCCCGACGGCCATGTGGCGTGGGCGGGCGAGGACCAGCGGGACCTCCTCCGTCACCTGCCCAGGTGGTTCGGCGCCACCTCCGGCTGACCGGCGGGCCGAAGGACGCCCCCGGTACGGTGCCGCGCCGGGCCGCCCGGGCCGTGAGCGGGGGACGGGCCGGCGCCGGGCCGTGAGCGGGGGACGGGCCGGCGCCGGGCCGTTCGGCACCACAGGTCCGGGGATCGTCCCGGCCCGGCAACAACTTCCCTGATTGCGCAGCCCGTTGGAGGTCACCCGCATACGATCACCGGCATGAGACCAGTGATCGCCCCCTTACCGGGCGGCGCGCCCGCGCAGCTCGGAGGCCACCGGGTCCTGGGGGTCCTCGGGTCCGGAGGCATGGGGACGGTCTACCTCGCCCGCCGCCGCGGCCGGCCGGTCGCCCTCAAGACGATCAGGCCCGAACTCTTCCGCGACGCGGACCTGCGGGAGCGGTTCACCCGCGAGGCCGCGGCGGCGGCGGCCGTCCGCAGCCCCTTCGTCGCCACGGTGCTCGGTTCCTCGACCGACGGTCACATACCCTGGCTGGCCGCCGAGTTCGTCCCCGGAACCACCCTCGCCGACGCCGTCCTGCGCCACGGCCCGCTGCCGGAACCGGCCGTGTGCCTCCTGGCCGCCGCGCTCGGCCGCGCCCTGACGGCCCTGGCCGCGGCAGGCGTCGTACACCGCGACCTCAAGCCGTCGAACATCATCCTCGGCGCCGACCGCCCCCGCGTGGTCGACTTCGGGATCGCCCGGGTCACGGGCGACGCCACCTTGACCGCCACCGGGCAACGCCCCGGCACCCCCGGCTACATGTCACCCGAGCAAGTGGTGAAGGGCCCCCTTGGACCGGCGAGCGACGTCTTCTGCCTCGGGGCACTGCTCGTGTTCGCGGTGACCGGCCGGCACGCCTTCTACGACGGGGACCCGGCCCGCGCGGACTTCCGCATCGCCTACGAAGACCCCGACCTCACCGGTGTACCGGCCGGGCTGGAGCCCGTCGTCCGCGGCTGCCTGGAGAAACGGCCCGCCGACCGGCCGACCGCCGCGGAGGTGACCGCGGAACTCGACCCCGGGGGCTCGGTCCTGCGCCCCGCCGCCCGCTGGCTCCCGCCCGCCGTGACCGCAGACGCCGCCGAGATCGGACGGGCCGCCGCCGCACTGGGCGCCGGCCCGCGCCTGCCGTCCCGGCGCAGGCTCCTCACCGGATCCGGCGCGGCCGTGCTCCTCGCCGCGACCGGCGCCACCGCCCTCCTGCGCCTCCAGGAGGGCGACGGCTCCGCCCGGACGCCCGCCCCCCGCTGGAGCGGCCCGCCCGGCACAGTGCCGCAACCCCTGTGGTCGTACGACGGCGCCGCCGCGAAGCCCGGGTTCGGGCCCGCCGCCGCCGACGGACGGGTGTACTTCGCGGACGGCGGCGGCGAGATCGCCCTCCACGACCCCGTCTCCGGCGAACCACGCGGACACGGCCCCGTGGCGAGGGACCTCCTCGGCGGCTCCCGCCCGGTCGCCCTGGACCGGGAGGGCACGC
Organism: Streptomyces sp. NPDC006512; assembly: GCF_040611935.1. NCBI lineage: Bacteria > Bacillati > Actinomycetota > Actinomycetes > Kitasatosporales > Streptomycetaceae > Streptomyces > Streptomyces sp. NPDC006512. The sequence goes on from NZ_JBEXPG010000032.1 coordinate 59,605, forward strand.
TCCTGTTCCTGGACGCCGCCACCGGCACGGTCCGCCACCGCGCGGCCCCGGGTGCGACCGCGCTGCTCGCCGCGGACGGGGACCAGGTGTACGTGCTCGACGACGCCGGCCGCGTGGCCGCGCTCGGGCGGTCGGACCGCGCGGTGCGCTGGCGCGTGCCCGCCCCGGTGCCGGGACCGGGGTTCTTCGGGCTCGCCGGACGAGGACTCGTACTCGTGGCCTCCGCCGCCGGCGGGGCGGCGGCCCTGTCCGCCGCCGACGGCAGCCCCCTGTGGCGGCGCCCGGCCGGAACCGACGGCGGGCGGGCGGTCCTGTCGGAGCACGCCGTCGTGGTGGGCGGCGGCAACCGGACCCTGAGCTGCCTGCGCCGGACCGACGGCGGACAGCTGTGGACCCTGCCGGCGGACGACAACGCCGGATTCGGTGCGCCCGCGCTCGCCGGAGACACCGTGTACGTGGTGGACGGCCGGCAGCTCCGGAGCGTCGACGCGAAGACCGGAGCCCCCGCCTGGACCGTACCGGCCGCCGAGGAACTGGCCCAGGACCAGGCCCCGTTGGTGGCGGGATCCGGAGTCTTCGTGCCGCTGCGCAAGCCGGAGCTCGGCATCCTCGTGGTGCACACCGGGCGGGCGGCCGAACAGTACGTGTTCGCACCCGCCCCGGCGGGAGACGTCCCCGCGGACGTTCCCTGGCGGGGCGCGGTCGCGGGAGGCGGCGTGATCTGGCAACGCGGCAGCGCGGTCCGCGCCCTGCCGGGCATGTGACCGGCCCCGGCCGGGACGCACGAGGGGGAGGGGGACGCATGGAGGGCGGACGACTGGGGGAGGGGCTGCTCCCCGGGGACCCGCGGTCGGCGGGACCGTACCGGCTGCTGGCCCGCTGGCCGGGACCACGGGCGGTCCCGCCGCTGAACGGCATGTACGCCGGCCGCGACCGGGACCACGGGCACGCCGTGGTCTGCCTGCTGCCCCCGGCCGCGTACGCGGCGGCCCAGGCGCTGCACCGGGAGCCCGCGCCGGGAGTTCCGGCCGTACTGGGCCTGCGGACCGGAGCCGGACCCTCGTGGGCGGCCCTCGCCTACACCCCCGCCGTGTCCCTCTCCGACGTGGCGGGCCGGCGCCCCGGCGCGGAGTCCGGGGCCCTGTCCGCGGAGCAGTCGCTACGGCTCGCCGGGACGGTCGCCGACACCCTGGCGGCCCTGCACGCCCGGGGCATCGGCTACGGGGCGGTGGCACCCGACGGGGTCTGGCTCACCACGGGCCGGCCGCTGCTGATGGCCCTGCACGCCTGCCGCACGCTTCCCGGTTCCGAACCCGAGCCGGGACCGGCCCAGGCCCCGGAGCCGGCCCGGGACGGCCGGCCGCCGCGCCTCGGCGCAGACCCCGGTCCGCAGCCGCAGAGCCGCGTGGCGACCGTGCCCGCCGCCTTCATGGCCCCGGAAGTGGCCGCCGGCCGGCCCCTCACCGCGGCCGCCGACGTGTACGCCCTGGCCGTGCTGCTGATCCACACGGCCACCGGCCGGCTCCCCTTCGGGGACGGCCCGCCACCCGTCCTGGCCTACCGGGCCGTCCACGACCGGCCCGAACTGCCCACCCTGCCCGCCGGCGTGGGGGAGGCCGTCGCCGCGGCGCTGGCTCCCGCCCCCGCCGACCGCCCCACCGCCGCCGAACTCCGCCGGACGCTGGCCCGGACCGGGGACGACCCGGACCGGCCCGCGGCCCCGCTGCCCGGCCGGATCGTCGCCGCTCTGGCCGTACGCGCGCAGGAGATGGCAGACCTGGAGACGGACGGCGCGCCGGAAACCCCGTCCTCCGCGCCGGCCGGCGGAGCGGACCGGCCGGACGGCGACCGGGCCCCGGAGCCGCGGCCCGCCACCGCCCAGGCCCCGCGCCGCGGCCCGGCGCCGGCCCCCGCCGCCCCGCCCGCGCCCCCCACCCGCCGCCGGGTCCTGACCGGCCTGCTGACCGGCGCGGCCGGCGCGGCCCTCGGGGTCTCCGGGACGCTCGCCTGGTCGGCCCTGGCCCGGGACCCCGGCCGGCCCGCGGCACCGCCCGCGCCCGGAGCCGGCGGCGGTACGAGCCCCCGCGTGCCCGGGACGCCGCCGGCCGCCCTGTGGCGCTTCGACGACAACACGGCCCGCACGCAACTCCTCCCGGTGAGCGGCGCCGACCGCTTCCTGACGGTGCGCGGCGAGATGCTGTACGGGCACGACCTGCGCACCGGCAAGGAGGTGTGGCAGCTGCCGGGCACGTCCATCGGCAGCCCGCCCGTGCAAGTACCCGGCGACCGCTTCCTGCTGAGCACCCGCGAAGGGCTGTCGCTGTGCTCGCTGCGCGACGGCCGCACCCAGTGGCTGCAGCGCTACGACGACCTCTCGGAGGTGCTCGCCGTGGAGGGCACCACCGCGTGGCTGAGCGTGGGGGACGGCACCCCGACCGGCGGACACCTGCTGGCGGCGTTCGACCTGAAGGAACGCAAGGAGAGGTGGCGGACCCCGATGCCGGACGGCTTCGACTTCTCCCTGTCCGTCGCGGTCGGCCCCGAGATCGTCGTCGTGGAGGTGCAGGTTCCGCAGCAGCGGCACCGCGACGTGCGGGCCGTCCGCACCCTGGCGATCGCGGGCTTCGACCGCAACGGCGGACGCATGCTCTGGCACCGCACCTACCCCGACGTGCACGGCGGCCCCTCCTCCGCGGTCGATCCGGCGGGCGGCGGACGGCTGTTCCTCCTCTCCGCGGGCCGCGCCCACGCCTACGAACTGGCCGGCGGCACCCGGCTGTGGGAATCGCAGGCCATCGTCGCCGGCACCAACGCCCCGCCCCTCTTCACCGGCGGCACCCTGTACCTCGTCGACGACGGCACGGGCCCCATCGTCGCCGTCGCACCCGACACCGGCCGCACGCTGTGGGACCAGACGCTCGACGAGAACCTGGAGTGGTTCATGCTCGGGCGCATGGCCGCCGGCGCCTCCGGGCGCAGCCTGTACCTCGCGACCCTGAACCGGGTCACGGCGACCGACCTGCCCTCGGGCAAACGCCTGTGGCAGACCGGGCTCGCCGGGGTCGAGGCCCGCGAACCGTTCCAACTCGCCACCGCCCCCGGCGTCCTGCTCATGGCCCGGCCGTCCGCCGTCGTCGCCCTCCCCGCGGACTGACCCGCCCCCATCCCCGCCCCGGGCCTTCCCCTCCTACCCGCCGACACCCCGTACAGGCCACCCCGCGCACCGCGTCCCGAAGGGTCCCACCGGTCATGTCCACGCTCCTGCCCCTCCTGCCCGACGATCCCGAACAGCTGGGGGAGTACACCCTCCTCGGCCGGCTGGGCGGTGGCGGCATGGGAACCGTCTTCCTGGCCCGCACCCCCGGCGGCCGCCTCGCGGCCGTCAAGACCGTACGGGCGGACCTGCGCGACCGGCCCGGCTACCGGGAGCGCCTGACCCTGGAGGCCGAGGCCGCGCGCTCCCTGGGCGCGGAGCACACCGCCGCGTTCCTCGGCGCGGACCCGGACACGGCGCGGCCCTGGCTGGCCACCGCGTACCTCATCGGGCCCTCGCTGGCCGAGGCGGTGGCGGCCGCGGGCCCGCTGAGCGAAGGGGCCGTCCGCCGGCTCGGCTCCGCCCTCGCCGCAGCCCTCGCCGCCCTGCACCGCGCCGGACTCGTCCACCGCGACCTCAAGCCGTCCAACGTGCTGATCACCGCCCGGGGCCCCCGGCTCATCGATTTCGGACTCGCCCAGGCCCCGGGCAGCCCCCGCCTCACCGAGGCCGGGGGCGTGGCCGGCACCCCGGCGTACATGTCACCCGAGCAGGCGCGCGGCGGACCGCCCGGCCCGGAGGGCGACGTGTTCGCCCTCGCCGCCGTCCTCGTCTTCGCGTCGTCCGGCCACGGCCCCTACGACGCCCGCGGCCGCCAGAGCACCCTGCAACTGCTGCGCGACGGCGCGGCCCCCGACCTGACCGGCGTACCGGAGGGACTGTGCGAGGTGCTCACCGCCTGTCTGTCACCGCAGCCGGGCGAGCGGCCGTCGCCCGACCGGCTGCGGGAGCGCTGGGGGCCGTTCGACCCGGGGGAGTTCGCCGACCTGCTGCCGCAGGCGCTCCTCGCCGACCTGTCCCGCCGGATCGGGGACGTCGCCACGCTCGCTCCGGCGCCGCTGCGCGGCCCGGCCCCGCGCCGCGAGCTCTCCCGGCGCGCCGTGATCTCGGGTACGGCGGCCGCTGCGGTCACCGTGGCCGCGGGCGGCGCCTCGGCGCTGTGGTTCACCGGCAACCTTCCCGGCTCGGGTTCCGGCTCGGGCCGGGGCGGGCCGACGGCCTCTCCGGCTCCCGGCCGGACCACCCGCCCTCCGGGCACCGCACCGGCGCCGCTGTGGTCGGTCGCCACCCCCTTCACCGCCTCCCCGGTGGTGGTGGCCGACGAGGTCCTGATCCACCGGAACGACGTCCTGCGCGGGATCTCGACGGCCGACGGCCGGGTCCTGTGGGAGGCCCAGACCACCAGGGCCGATGTCACCGTGGCCGGCGACCGCCTGGCGGGCATCGTCTTCGACGAAGACGGCGACGCGAGCGCGGGTCCCGTCGACGCGCGTACCGGCCGCCTCACGGCCGAGGCCGCCGGCCCGGCCGTCCTCGGCGAACTCGCCTTCACCACCGACCTGCTGGCCGCCGACGCCGAGTGCCTCTACCTCCAGGCGTACTACCGGGCCGAGGACCAGAAGGGCCAGCCGTGGCTGTTCTCCTACGACCTCGGGGCCCGCAAGCTGCGCTGGCGCCAGCGCGTCGAGGGCTGGGCGCCCGACTCGAACGGGGCCCTGACCATGTCGGCGATCGTCTCCGGCGGCCGCCTGATCTGCTCCGATCCCGCGCGCGTCTTCGCCGTCGACCTGCGCGACGGCCGGCAGTTGTGGGCGGCTCGGGTCCGCACCGACCAGGAGGCGGCGTCACCGACGGAGTCGGGAGGCATCAACGCCCCCGTCGTCTCGGAGCGTTACGCCCTCGACTTCGAGGAGCGGATCACGGCGGTGGACCTGGCGACGGGCGCCGTGGCCTGGAGGCTGGAGCCCGAAGGGGAGAAGCTGATGAGCGCGCCCGTGTGCGCGAACGGCACGGTGTACGTCGCGGACGGATCGCTCCAGGCCCACGACGAGGCGACCGGGAAGAAGCTGTGGACGCACGACCCGGGTGCGTACGTCTCCATGCTGGCGCCTCCCGCCCCGTTCCGCGGCGAGATCCACGCCGCGGTCGGCGGTGGCGGGCAGGCGGTCGTCGCCGTGGACGTGGAAGGGCGCCGCACCGCGTGGACCCTGTCGGCGGGCTCCGTGAACATGCCGGACGGCCCGAACATGATCGGCCGGCGCGGCAACCGCCTCTACGCCCAGAGCACCGACCGCATCGCGGCGGTACCGCTCGACTGACCCGGTCAGGGCCGGTAGCGCAGGGGGTGGTCCTCCGGTACCTCCACCACGGCGATGTGCACGCCGTCCGGGTCGGCGATCCACATCTCGATCAGCCCCCACGGCTCGCGCAGCGGAGGCCGCAGGATCTCGGCTCCCCCGTCGCGGAGTTCCTCATGGGCGGCCCTCACGTCCGCGACCTGGAGCCACAGCCGCAGACCCGGCGCGGGCGGCGCGTCCGCGCGACCCGACACCTCCAGGAAGCCGCCGCCGAGGAAGTACACGGTCCCCCGCTCGGGACCGGTGCCGAACTCCCGGTAGACGGCGAGGCCCAGGGTGTCGCCGTAGAAGGAGCGCGAACGCTCGGGGTCGGTGGGACGCAGCAGAATCCGGCTGCCCAGTACGTGCACCATGCCTCCACTGTGACGCATGTGCCCCCGCGCCGGGCGCGAACACGGCCGGTTCGGTGCCGCGTCAGGACGTGTCCGCGAAGACCAGCTCGTATTCGACCTGCTGGAGGGGCAGCCCGTCACCGAAGTCGTGGGGCCGCGCCGCTCCGGTCTCGGAGAATCCGGACTTGGCGTAGAAGCGGCGGGACCGGGGGGTGTCGCGCAGGGTCCACAGGTGCGCGCCGGCGGCTCCCCGCTCGCGCAGGTGGTGCAGCGTCGCCTCCATCAGCGCGGTGGCGATGCCGCTGCCCCAGCCGTCGGGGTGGCCGTAGAAGCTGTGGATCTCCATGAGGCCGGGCCGGTCCGCGGAGGGCCCGAAGAACGCGAGCGCCAGGGGGCGGCCGTCGAGTGCGGCGAGGAGCACCGTGTCGGGGCCTCCGTTGACGCGCGCGTGCCAGCGGGTGAGCCGGTCGCGGACCGCCCGGGCGGCGAATTCCGGGGCGAAGAAGGGAGCGTAGGCGGCCTGCCAGGCCGCGACGTGGATCTCACCGAGCACGTCCCCGTCCTGCGGGGCCGCACGACGCACTTCGATCATGCGGCCATGGTAGGGGGTGTCCGCGGGGCGCGGCCGTGTCCGCCGGTCAGGCCCCGTCGGTGAACGGACCGCCGTCGCCGAAGGCGAGGCGGGCGAAGCGTGCGCCGATGCGCCGGTGGGTGGCGGGGTCCGGGTGCAGGTCGTCGGGCAGGGGCAGTTCGGCGTGGTCGTCCTCGCCGTAGAGGTCGAGGCCGTCGAGGTAGTACAGGTGGGGGTCGCTCGCGGAACGCTGCCGGACGATGCGGGCCAGTTCCTCCCGGATCACGGTGAGCGTCAGCTTTCCGGCGGCGGTCTCGGCGGGGTCACCGGTGGCCACGAACCGCAGGCGCCCCTCCCGCATCGCGCCGAGGTCCGGCGCGCTGGGCCCGGGGGTGTCCTCGTGGATCGGGCAGTGGATGGGGGAGACGACCAGCAGCGGAGTTTCGGGGTGTCCGTCCCGGACGGTGTCGAGGAAACCGTGCACGGCCGGTCCGAAGGCGCGCAGGCGCATCAGGTCGGTGTTGACGAGGTTGATGCCTACCTTGACGCTGATCAGGTCGGCGGCGGTGTCGCGGATCGCGCGGGCCGTGAACGGGTCCAGCAGAGCGCTGCCACCGAACCCCAGGTTGATCAGCTCCGCCGCGCCGGCGGCCGCGGCCACGGCGGGCCAGGTCCCGGTCGGAGTGGCCGCGTTGGAGCCGTGGCTGATCGAACTGCCGTGGTGGAGCCAGACCTTGCGCCCGCCGGGCGGCAAGGCGTGGACGGCGGCGTCGGTCCGGAGGGCGACCAGCAGGGTGGTCTCGTCGTGCGGCAGCCAGATCGCGACGTCCTTCTCGTCGCCGGACAGGCCGGTGAACCGCAGTGTCTCCACGGGGCCGGAGCGGAGCTGTGTGGTCCCGGCCGTCATGTCGACGGTGAGGGTGTCGCCGTCTGCCGCGGACGCCCGGCCCGCGAGCCGGCCGTCGACGAGGAGTTCGTACACGCCGTCCGGACGCGGCGGGGCACCGGCGTAGATCCGCTTGGTCGCCACGACGTCCAGTTCGACGGCGGTCGCGCGGGTACGGAAGACCAGCCGTACGCCGGAGGGCTGCGACTCGGCCATGGCCAGCTGAGCGTCGGGGATCTGGAGCCGGGCCCGAGCGGGCAGCCGGTGGGGCAGTACACCCCGTTCGGTGTGCTCCAGGTCGAGCGCGCCGCGCAGCAGGGCGGCGGTGACGGGGGTGGTGGTCCAGGCGTGCCCGGTGTTCATGTCCTCGGCCTCTGCGATCGGGTACGGGGGGCGGTCGGGCGGGGCTGGTCAGGAGGCGGCGGCCAGGAGCGCAGCAGGGCGTCGAGCGCGTGGAGGATCTCCGACCAGCTCTCCTGCGCACCGGGGGCGCTGTGGCTGAACCCGCCGGCGCCCTCCAGGCGGGCGTAGCCGCTGAAGACGCTGCCCAGCAGTCTCACCGCGTGCGTCTGCTGGGGCTCGGCCAGGTCGTAGCCGCGCAGGACGGCCCTCATCAACTGCGCGTGCCGTACTCCGGCGCTCGCCGCCGCCGTTTCCGCGTCGAGCCGGAACTGCGAGGCGGCGAAGCGGCCGGGGTGTGCGAGGGCGTAGTCGCGGTAGGTGTCGGCGAAGGCGGTCAGCGCGTCCTTGCCGGCCCGGCCGGCGACGGCTTCGGAAGCCCGGTCGGCGAGTTCCTCCAGGGCGAGCAGGGCGATCCTGGTCTTGAGGTCGTGGGCGTTCCTCACGTGCGCGTACAGGCTCGCCGTCCTGACGCCGAACCGCCGGGCGAGCTCGGTGGGGGTCGCCTGCTCAAAGCCGATCTCGTCGGCGAGTTCGGCGCCCGCCCGGACCAGCCGCTCCGTCGTCAGCCCTACCCGCCCCGTCCGCTCCACGACCGTTCCCGTCCCTCCGGACCGCCCTCACCCTTACCAGAATGGATTATTCATTCACCTAAGCCGATTAGGCAAATCGGATCGGTCTGTGGCCGACGGCCGGCGGCCGGCGCCCCCGGCTCCCGGTCGACACGCGCGAGCGGGCGGAGGACGATGGAGGGGACGGACTTCCCCGGGGTGGACCGGTACGTGCGTGGGGAGCGCACCCGTCGCGCGCGCTGTGAGGGCGCGACTGCCCGGTCGCCCGAGTCCGTGAGTCCGCCATGCCGCGGTCCTTCCGGTCCTTCACACCTTTCCCACCATCAGGTGAGGACAACGAAGATGAACAAGCGCACTCGAATCATGCTGAGCACCCCCCTCCTGGCCTTTTCGCTCGCCCTCGGGCCCGCCGCCGCGGCGGTATGGGCCGCGGCCCCGCAAGCCCTGCCCGCCGCGGAATGTCTCGTCGAAGGCAAAGCGGGCGACGCGACCAAGGTGATCGTCACCGGCGAAGGCTTCACGAAGGGGACCAAGGTCACCGTCGACCAGACCGACGGCGTCGGCGGCGTGCTGGTCACCGTGGGCGAGGACGGCAAGTTCGCCACGGGTGACCTGCCGGCCGGCAAGTACGCCGCCGTGGGCGGCGAGCTCAAGGCCACGTGCCTGGGCGGCCAGGCGGCCCAGGACTCCGTCAACCAGAAGGCCATCACCGCGGCGCAGAAGGCCGGGGCCATCGAGGGATGGACCATCGGCAAGGAGCTGGCCCAGGCCGGCAACTGTGACGAGAAGCCGATGGCGAAGAAGGTGCCGCAGGGCCTCGTGGCCGATGCGGCAGCCCAGAAGGCGGCCCAGGAAGCGAAGCAGAAGGCCTTCGACACGGCCTTCTTCGCGGCCATCAAGAGGTACTGCACCGACTAGTCGGCGGCGCAGCCCACCCGGCGGCCACGAGCCGCGATCCGACCCGTCCACCACCCCGCGCGCGTGCCGTTGCCGTGACCACGGCAACGGCACCGTCACGTCGGCACCGTCACGTCGGCACCGACCGGCCGGCGTCGGGGCCGGCCTCCCTTCTCCGACGCGGCGGGCGTCGGGCCCGACGCCTAGAATGGAAGCGTCTCCCTTGCTGCGTTCGCCCTGGTCGCCAGCCGCCCGCGCGCACCGCGCCGGGGACCGGCTGCGACGTCACCGAGGAGCGGCACCGGACTACGGACCGGGGCCGCCGCCAGGGTCCCGTGAGCGGGCCGCGAACGGGCAACGCCCGGGCGGGACCCGCCGGTCCGAGAGGACGACCACGATGCAGTTCAGCCGACGGCGCGCGCTCATCCCGCTCGCCCTGCTCTCCGCCCCCACGTTGCTGTTGCTGACGGTCGTTCCGGCCGCCGCCCAGTCACCGGCCGCGGTTTCCGCGGCCCCCGCCGCCGTGACCGCGCCGACCGTCTGCCACGGCCTGACGACCGGCGCCCAGGACCCCTATCACCGGGGTTGCCGCGAAGGCTACCTCCAGGGTTCCAGCTCCGGCTTCCGCGACGGCAAGCCGCCCATCTGCCGCAAGGTCCTTCCGCCGCTGACCCCGCCCAACCCGAGCGCTTTCGTCCAGGGCAAGGCCCAGGGCTACAAGTACGGTTACGACCAGGCGTACGCCAAGTCCGAGGCGGCCAACCGGGCCGCGTGCCAGGCCATGAACAAGCCGCAGGCGCCCCCGCCTCCCGCCAAGCAACCGCCCCAGCAGACCGCGAGCAGCATGGCCGCGGCCGGACAGGCGGCGGGGAAGGCCTGGGGCACCCAAGAGGGCACGGCCTGTGTCACGGCCCGTACGAACGCCCGCCTGGTGCCGCCGAAGCCCCCGGCCGACCCCCTGATCCTCGCCTATCAGAACGGCTACGCGGTGGGCTACGACACCGCCTACGACGAGGCGTTCCGCCAGAACTGCCTGAACAAGTGACGGCCTCGTCGGGGCGCCCGCGGGTCCGCTCCTGAGCGGCCGGGCGCGGGGGCGGGGTACGGTGCCGCGCGGCTGCCGTCGGGCCCGCTGCCCGGGGGCGGCGGTCCGAGCGTCGCTGCCGGGGGTCTGCCGGGCCGCCCCCGAGGGCCGGCGGGGAAGTACTCCGGACCTCGGGGTGGCCGGCTGCCGTGCGGATCCCGGACGGCAGTCCGATGGTGCGGCGGCCCGGTCGCCGTGCCGGGGGGACGGCAGGGGCGACGCGGGGCCGGACGACGGGGACCGGTTCGCTGTCGGCGTCGATCCCCGTCGCCTACGCGTATGACCCGAAGGGCGGCGCACAAACGCGCGAGCACCGCCCGTCTGAAACACCGTCCGCCTGACCCGGCGTCAGCACGGCGCTCGGGAGCACACGCGCGGTGCCCCCCGCGGACACCGGCGGGGCACGGTCCGAAAACCGGTGGTCCCGGAGGATCGGGTGGATATCCTCACTTTCCATCGCGCGGGCGACGTACTCCTGGAGGCATCATGAGCGAGCGGCCGGTCCTTCTGCCCTACGCCGATCCGGCCTTCGTCGCCGACCCCTTCCCGCTGTACCGGCAGCTGCGCGAGGACGGCCCCGTGCGCCGCGCCGTCGTCGCGGGCGGCCTGGAGGCCTGGATCGTCACGCGCTACGAGGACGGACTCGCGGCCCTGTCCGACTCCCGCCTCAGCAGTGACGTGCGCGACGCCTCCGACACCCGGCTCCTGCGGCAGCTGCCCGACACCGAGCGCGAGTCGATGCTCAGCAACATGCTCCGCAGCGACCCGCCAGACCACACCCGCCTGCGCCGCCTGGTCTCCAAGGCGTTCACCGCCCGCCGGGTGGCCGGGATGCGGCCCCGGATCCAGGCCGTCACCGACCGGCTGCTGGACGCCGTCGTCCCGGCCGGCCGCGCCGACCTCGTCGCGGAGTTCGCGCTGCCGCTCCCGGTCACGGTGATCAGCGAACTGCTGGGCGTGCCGGTGGACGACCGTCACGACTTCCAGCGCTGGACCGACCGCATGATCATGCGCGGCGCGGAGCCGCCGGACGCGGCCGTGGTGAACGAGGCCTGGCAGCACATGCGCGCCTACGTGACCGAGCTCATCCAGGCCAAACGGGCACACCCCGGCGACGACCTGCTCAGCGACCTCGTCACCGCCCGGGACGAGGAACAGCAGCTGACCGAGGACGAGCTGATCGCCATGGTGTTCCTGCTGCTGGCCGCCGGGTACATCACCACGGTCAACCTGATCGGCGGCGGCATCGCCATGCTGCTCGCCCACCCCGCCGAGCTCGACCGGCTGCGCTCCGATCCCGGCCTGCTGCCCGGAGCGATCGAGGAGTTCCTCCGCTACGACGGCCCCGTCAGCCCCGGCATCGCCCGGTTCGCCCGCGAAGACGTCGAGATCGCCGGCGTCACCGTCCCGCGCGGCGCGACCGTGCTGATCGCCTCGGCCATCGCCGACCGCGATCCGGCCCGGTTCCCCGACCCCGACCGCCTCGACATCACCCGGCAGGACAACGCCCACCTCGCGTTCGGGCACGGCATCCACTACTGCCTGGGCGCGCCGCTGGCCCGGCTGGAGGGTCAGATCGCCATCGGCACCGTCCTGCGCCGGCTCCCCGGCCTGGCCCTCGCCGTGGCGCCGGACGAGATCCCCTGGCGCCCCGGCGGCCTGCGCGGCCCCCAGAGCCTGCCGGTGACCTTCACGCCCGGCGGCTGACACCGCCGGCCGGGCCGCCCGCCCGGCCGGCGTACGGGAACCGCCCGCGTCACCACCCCGCCGGGGACCCGGCCAGTGCGGCGCTCAGGCGCCGGGCCTCGGCGGCCGGCCGGGACGACCCGGGTCGGGCCGCGACCGCCGCCACCGCGGCCGGGACCGGGCCCGTGGCCCCGGACCGCTCCACGCACTCGGCGGAGACGGCCAGGACCTCGCCCGCGCCCCGCACCGAGGGCAGCAGGGCCGGCAGCACCTCGGCGAGGACGGCCCACACGGTGGCGTACGCGCCGGCCGCCGCGGCCGAACGGGCCGCGTCCGCCAGCCGGTTGGGCTTGACCGTACCCAGGGCCGTCATCGCGGCCAGCTCGCGGCCGAGCAACGGGGCGTCGAGGTCACCGCGTGCGGCCAGGACCAGCAGGGCATCCACCGCCGGGCGCCGGCTCTCCGGGTACCGCCCGCCCAGCCCCGCCGCCACGGCGGCGTGCAGGCCCGGGCCGGCGGGCCCGCCCAGCCGGGCGAGGTGCGGCAGCATCCAGGCGCCGCCGTGGTCACCGGCCGTCGCGGCCAGCGTCACGTCCGGCAGCAGCCACGCGGCCTGGCCGTCCCGGTCCTCCGGCAGCACCGCCGCCCGTACGGCGTGCCCGTCGTGCCAGTGGTAGCAGCGGGTGAACCCCTCGTGCGGGCGGCCCAGCCAGTGGAAGGCCTCCGGGAACTCCCGCCGCAGAACCGGCCGTTCAGCCGTGGCGTACACGACCTGCGGCGCGGCGGCGCCGGTCCGCGACCACGCCCGGTGCGCCTGCGGATCGGGCGCGACGACCCGGCGGAGTGCCGGGCCCGGCTCACCCTCCCCGCCGATCCAGGCGGCCAGCCGATCGCCCTCGCGGGTCCCGAGCCGGGCCGCCGCCCCGGCGGCCGCCGACGCCGCCGGACCTCGACGGCGTACGCGCAGCAGCGCCTGCCCGAAGTCGGCCGGCCCGGGCCGGACGCCCAGCCGCCCGTACTCCACGAGCCGTTCGACCAACTCGGCCGCCTCCAGCGCGCCCGTCTCCCAGGTCGGCGTCGCCAGCAGGAACGGCAGGGGGTGGCCGGACAGCAGCGCGTACCCGATCTCGCGCACCCGCGCCGCCGTGACCAGCTCCAGTCCACCCTGCGCGCACTCCTCGTGCCCGCGGTGCCGGCGAACGTACTCGGGCTTGAGGCTGTACCCCGGCACCCGCCACAGCAGGGTGGCCACCACCACGTCCAGCGGGGCGAGTCGGTGCGCCTCCGTCTCCTCCTCCGTGTAGCGGTGCCCCAACGCCGTGGACAGGGCCTCCGTGAGCGCGTGCCGGTTCCGGTTCGCCTGCCGTACGAGCCCGTCGAGAGCACGCTCGAAACCGTCCACGGTGTGCGGGCGGGCGTCGAAATGAGCTGCCGTCAGCCCGACGGTCTCGGCGAGCCCCGCGGGCGCGGCGGCGAGCCGACGCACGGGCGGCACGGGCGGGAGGGCGTCCTGAGCGGCGGTCCAGATCATGCGGCCACGCTAAACGCCTCCACTGACACGGCCCCCGGCCGGGGGCCGGAACGCTCCACCGCTGCCCGTCGGCCAGGAGCTGACGCAATCAAGCCCTTCTCCACGGATCCCGCCGCCCGGTGGGGGAGGGCCGCCGGATCCCGGGCAGACGGGGCCGGCGGGCGCGCGGCTGCGGCCGCAGGACGGTCGCCGCGCGTGCCCGCAGGGCCCGCCCGTACGCGAACGTCCGATGTGCCGATGTCCCGATGTCCGATGTCCGATGTCCGAAGGAGAGAACGCCCATGCTGATCACCGTGACCCGCTCGGGGGGCTTCACCGGTGTGGAGAAGACGCGGGAGGTCGACACCTCCGCCCGCCAGGACGCCGCGGAATGGGAGGGGCTCGCGCGCCGCGTGCTGGCCCCGCCGGTGGCGGACGCGTTCCACTACCGCATCACGGTCGACGACCAGGTGCTCGACGTCGACGAGACGGCCCTGACCCGGGAACAGCGGGAGCTGATCCGCGCGGTCCTCGCCGACGGATCCTGACCCCAACCCGGTCCGACCCGGTCCACCCCGGGCACTCCGGTCCGCCCCGCGGCGGAGGGCGTGCGCCGGGCGGGGCGCCGGTACGACGTCACGCCTCCGGTCTGGGAGGATGAGTCGCATGGGTGTCCGGAGCAGGAATCAGGTGAGCGTGAGCGGCCGGGCCGGGGGCCCGGTCGTGGTGCTGGCCCACGGTTTTGGTTGTGACCAGCACATGTGGCACTCGGTGGTGCCGGCCCTGGAGCGCGACCACACGGTCGTGCTCTTCGATCACGTGGGGGCCGGCCGCTCCGACCTGTCGGCGTGGAGCCGGGAGCGGTACTCGACGATGGACGGGTACGTCGAGGACGTACTGGACGTCTGCCGGGAGGTGGGGCCCGGCCCGGTGGTGTTCGTGGGCCATTCGGTGAGCGCCACCATGGGCGTACTCGCCGCGGCGCGGGAGCCGGAACTCTTCGCGGGGCTGGTGCTGCTCGCTCCCTCGCCGTGCTTCATCGACGATCCGGCCACCGGCTACCGCGGCGGGTTCAGCGCCCCGGACATCGAGGAGCTGCTGGAGTCGCTGGACGCGAACTACCTCGGCTGGTCGGGGGCGATGGCCCCGGTCATCATGGGCAACCCGGAGCGCCCCGAGCTGGGGGAGGAGCTGGCGAACAGCTTCTGCCGCACCGACCCCGAGATCGCCCGGGTCTTCGCCCGGGTGACCTTCCTCTCCGACAACCGCGCCGACTTGGAGAAGGTGACCGTTCCCACGCTCGTCGCGCAGTGCTCCCACGACGCCATCGCCCCGCCGGAGGTGGGCGCGTTCGTCCACGACCGGATCCCCGGCAGCCGTCTGGTCACGCTGGCCGCGACGGGACACTGCCCCCAGCTCAGCGCTCCCGACGAGACCACGGCCGTGATCAGCGCGTTCGTGCGCTCGCTCGCCTGACGTGCCGGGCCTACCGGTGCACGGGGCCGACGCCCCGGAGCCCGAGCGCAACCCGCCCGAGCGCAGCGAGGTCCCGCCGCCGGAACCGTTCACCGCCCTCCTGGAGGACAGCGCCGAGGAGCTGTACGAGCAGGCCCCCTGCGGCTACCTCTCCACCCTGCTCGACGGACGGATCGTCAAGGTCAACGGGCGGCTGCTCGAATGGCTCGGCTACGACCGCGACGAACTGGTGGGCCGCCGCAGCTTCTCCGACCTGCTCACGGTGGGCGGCCGCATCTACCACGAGACCCACTTCGCACCCCTGCTGGCCATGCAGGGGGAGATCAGCGGGATCGCCCTCGAACTCAAGGCCGCCGACGGCAGCCGCATGCCGGTCCTGGTCACCTCGGCCGTCAAGACCGGCAGCGACGGACGGCCGATGCTGATCCGCACCACCGTCTTCGACGCCCGCGAGCGCCGCGCCTACGAGACCGAACTGCTGCGCGCCCGCCAGGAAGCAGACCGGGAGCGCGAGCGGCTGGGGCGCCTGAACGTCATCCTGCAACAGACCCTGCTGCCCCCGGCCCTCGCGAACGTGCCCGGACTGGACGTCGCCGCCCACTACCACGTGGCCTCCGCGGACGAGGTCGGAGGCGACTTCTACGACCTCTTCCCGCTCGCGTCCGACCGCTGGGGCATGTTCCTCGGCGACGTCTGCGGGAAGGGCGCGGGAGCCGCCGCCGTGACCTCCCTGACGCGCTACACCCTGCGCGCGGCGGCCGTCTACGACCCCGACCCGGCGGCGGTGCTCGGCAACCTCAACACGGTCCTCACCCACGAGTACCACCACCACGACCCGCGCTTCTGCACCGTCATCTTCGGACTCCTCACCCCCGACGGAGACCGGGGCGGCTTCCGGATCACCCTGGCGGGCGGCGGCCACCCGCCGGCCCTGCTGCTGCGCGCCGACGGCAGCGCCGCCTACCTGCCCACGCCCGGAGGACAGCTCATCGGGGTCCTGCCGGACCCGCAGATCGCCACCACCACCGTCCACCTGGCACCCGGCGACACCCTCCTCCTCTACACCGACGGCCTGACCGAGGCCCACACCGCCCTGGCGGGCGACCGCTACGGCGACGAGGCCCTCCTCGGCTTCGCCGCCGCCCTGGCCCCGGCCACCGCGGACGAAGCGGTCGGGGCGATCCGGGGCCTGCTCGACGTCTTCGGCGCCGGTGTGGACGACGACACGGCCGTCCTGGCCGTCCACGTACCCCGACCCACCAGTGAAGAGCAGCCGTGAACCAGCTGATCATCCACACGCGCACCACCCCCGCGGGGCCGGTCATCGAACTCGCCGGGGACCTCGACCACCACAGCGCCCCCCGGGTACGGGCCGTGCTGCCCGGCCTCGCACTCGAGGCCGGGCAGCAGCTGGTCATGGACCTGTCCGGCGTGACGTTCTGCGACTCCACCGGCATCACCGTCATGATCGCCGCCCGGAACCACGCCGCCGGGGCGGGCGCGGGCATCGCCCTGGCCGCCGTGCCCGACCGGGTCCACCGGATCTTCCGCATCGTCGGCCTGGACCGGGTGTTCACCACCTACCCCACCGCCCTGGCCGCGGAGGCCGCCTGGCAGCCACCGGCTCCCTGAGGGCCGTCCGCTCAGGGAGCCGGGTACGGGGCGGCCTTGAGGCGGCGGGCGAGGTGCGCCGTGTTGGCGGCGAGGGTCGCCGTGGTGCCGGCGGTGGCTTCGGGGGTCTTGTCGAGGTCCTGGTAGTCGGTGCCCTGCATGGCCTCCCCGACCCAGTAGGTGACGGCGTTCGGCGCGAGGGAGAAGCCGACGTCGTTGAGGCCCTGGAACAGGTCGGCGCTGACCTTGTGGGCGCCGTCCTCGTTGCCGACCACGCACACCGCCGCGACCTTGCCGTAGGTCAGCATGCGGCCTTCGCCGTCGGTCTCGGAGATCTCCGCGTTCAGGCGTTCCAGGACCCGCTGGGCGATGCTGGAGGCGTGCCCCAGCCAGATCGGTGTCGACAGGAGGAGGATGTCGGCGCCCAGGATCGTGTCCCGGATCTCCGGCCAGGCGTCACCGTCACCCATGTCGGTCTCCACACCGGGCTTCACGTCGTGGTCGGCGATGCGGATGGTCTTCCCCGTCACCCCGTGCTCGGAGAGCGCGGCCATGGCCTGCTCGGCCAGCAGCTGGGAGCTCGACGGAGCGGGGGAGGGGGACAGGGTGCAGACGAGGGCGACGGCGCGCAGCGGGGTGGTTCCGGTGGTGTCCATGGGGTGCGGCTACCCGCGCGCGTCGCTTTGATGTCCCACGTGCCGGGAGGGTCAGGTGCCCGCGGAATGCCCGAGGAAGGTCAGCCGCACCTGGCGCCGCGGATTGTCCCCGTTGGTGTCGACGAGGGTGACGGACTGCCACGTCCCCAGCTGGAGCTCTCCGCCGATCACGGGGAGGGTCGCGTGGGGCGGCACGATCGCGGGCAGGACGTGGTCCCGTCCGTGTCCGGGGGAACCGTGCCGGTGCCGCCAGCGGTCGTCGGCCGGCAGCAGGGTGCGCAAGGCCTCCAGGAGGTCCTCGTCGCTCCCCGCGCCGGTCTCGATGACGGCGAGGCCCGCCGTCGCGTGGGGGGTGAAGACGTTCAGGAGTCCGTCCCGGCCCCGGGCGGCCTCGCGGAGGAAGGACGCGCAGACCTCGGTCAGGTCGAGGACGGTTTCCCCGGCCCCGGTGGTCACGTCGACGGTGCGCGAAACGAAGGTGTCGGCCATGGATCCATCCTCGGGCCACGGGTCCGTACGGGTACGCAACCGCGGCCGGTGTCGGCGGTCTACGTCGTGGTCGCCCACGGGGGCGGGGCCGCGAGATCGGTCCAGGCGGCCAGGGCGTCGCCGTCGACGCAGAGTATCCCGCACGCGGCGGCGTACTCCGCGGCGGGCGCGGTGAAGGAACTGGTGGTGACGACGACCGCGACGTCCGCCTCGTGGACGGCGAAGCAGGTCCCGCCGAACCGCTGGAGGTCCTGCGAACCGACCCGGTTGTCCTCGGCGTAGTGCTTGCACTGGAGGACGACGCGCAGCCCGTCGGCGGTCGTCGCGACCACGTCGGCGCCCAGGTCGCCCGCGCCGCCGACGACCTCCACCGAGGAGCAGCCGTCCCGTACGCACAGCGCGGCCACCGTGTGCTCGAAGCCGTCGGCGTCGACCGCGGCGTGGTCCAGGGCCTCGGCCCCGACGTCGGGAAGGTCCGCGGGCGGTGTCCCGTACCCGTCCGGGCCGGCCGGAAGCCGGGGGCGGGAGCGGCGCCGGACGGGCGCCACGCCCCATTTCGCCAGGTAGATCCCGACCGCGAGCAGGGCCACCGTGGCGACCGGCGTCACCGGCAGCCCGGTCCCGGCCTCCGCGGCGGTCTTGACGAAGACGGCCAGGCCGCCGGCGCAGATGGCCACCAGCCCCACCGCGAGCACCATGTCACGGCCCACGGACGCGGGCCCCCGCACGGATCCCCTCGCGTTCTCCTCCGGTGTCGTCATACGACGGTCCCCCCTCTTCCGTTCCCGCGCACCAGCAGGGCGCTTTTCCTCGTCTGGCCGCGAAGCCGCGCCTCAAACTCCTTGAACGGGGGACGGAGGAACGGGCCGGGGAGGAGTCAGGGCCGGTCCGGGGGGCCGTCGGGCGTCGCCGCCGCGTCGAGCGGCATGACCACCTCGATGCGTTTGCCCCCCTGGGGCGTCGGCCGGATCGTCACGCTGCGCGTGAGCCGGCGGACCAACGGCCAGCCGAACCCGCCCGCGCGGACCGCGCCGGCGGGCCGGGGGAGCGTGACGGGGCGGTCGCTGCTGGCGTCGGTGATCGCCAGGCGGAGCCCGTCGGCGGAAACGGAGGCACTGAAACCGACGAGCCCGCCCCCGTGCCGGATCGCGTTCGTCACCAGCTCCGAGGTCACGAGCAGCGCGTCGGTCAGGACGTGGTCGGCGGCGGTGGAGCCGTCAGGCACGATCCCGGAGGTCTCGATGAGCGACCGCACACGGTCCCGCGCCTGCATCGCGTTCTGCGGGACCGGGTGCACCGGCCGGCCATGTTCGGGCGGCACCGTTCACCTCCTCGTCGGACTCGTCACGGGCGGACCGTGTCCGTCTGCCCCGCTCCGGCCGCGGCAATCGCAGAGGCAAACGTCTTCGTCGTCCTCGTCGGTCGGGACACGGCTCAGCGCCGCCGCGGCGGGAGCGCCATGACCGTGGCCTCGGTCACACCGGGAGCGGTGGCGAACGCCCGGCCCGCGCCCGTGACCTCCAGCAGCCGTGCCAGCCGGTCCGGCACCTCGCCCGCCAGTACCACCGGCCGGTTCAGGGCGGGTTGCAGCATGATGCTGAGCGCGGTCGAGTCCACGAAGGTCACGCCGGAGACGTCCAGGACGAACCGGTCGATGCCGGTGACCTCCGGATCCATCGCCGTGCGCAGTTCCCCCACGGTGTCCATGTCGAACTCGCCCGCCATCACGACGATCCGCACGCTCCCGGCGGACCGCGTCTCGACGTAGTTGCGGGCGTCGCCGCTGTGCGTGTCCATGTTCCCCACTTCCTCTCCAGTGTTGTCAGAATGCCCGGGGCAGTTTCACCACGGTGACGAAGAAGTCGTCGATCTGCTGGATCGCCCGGATGAACTGGTCGAGGTCCACCGGCTTCGTCACGTACGCGTTGGCGTGCAGCTTGTAGCTCCGCAGGATGTCCTCCTCGGCCGCCGAGGTGGTGAGGACGACCACGGGGATGTGGCTCAGATCCGGATCCGTCTTGATCTGTTCGAGCACCTGCCGGCCGTCGTACTTGGGCAGGTTCAGGTCCAGGAGGATCAGGTCGGGACGCGGCGCGGCGGTGTGTTCCCCCCGACGGTAGAGGAAGTCCAGCGCTTCCAGACCGTCCCGCACGACGTGCAGCACGTTGCCGATCTTGTTGTCCTCGAACGCCTCGCGGGTCATGAGCTCGTCACCCGCGTCGTCCTCGACGAGCAGGATCTCCGCGGGGGCGGGCCGGGTGGGCATGGTCATCGGCTGGTTCCTCCGTCGGCTGCGGGCAGGGTGAACACGATCCGGGTGCCCGGGGCGTGGTCGGTGTCGATCCGGATGCGGCCCCCGGCATTCTCGACGATCTTCTTGCAGAGCGAGAGGCCGATCCCGGTGCCCCCGTACGCCTCGCGGCCGTGCAGCCGCTGGAAGATGACGAACACCTTCTCGGCGAACTCGGCGGGAATGCCGATGCCGTTGTCCGTGACGGCGAAGGTGTGGAAGCCGGGCTCGGCCGCGTCCCCGCCCAGCTGCTCGACCTCGACGCGCGGAGTGCGTCCGGGCGAGCGGAACTTCACGGCGTTCGCGACCAGGTTCTGCCAGAGCATCGTCAGCAGTGTCGGATCGCCCAGCACCTCGGGGAGCCGCTCCGGGCGCGTGACCTCGGCCTCGCTCTCCTCCACCGCGGCGGCCAGGTTGTGCAGGGCCCGGTCCAGCGGGCCGTCCAGGGCGACCGGCTCGCGCGCGTCCTGGACGCGGCCCACCCGGGAGAAGGTCAGCAGGTCGTTGATCAGCACCTGCATCCGCTTGGCACCGTCGACGGCGAACGCGATGTACTGGGTGCCGCGCTCGTCGAGCTGGTCCCCGTACCGCTTCTCCAGCAGCTGGCAGAACGAGGCGACCTTGCGCAGCGGCTCCTGGAGGTCGTGCGAGGCCACGTACGCGAACTGCTCCAACTCGGCGTTCGAGCGGCGCAGCTCACCCGCCTGCGCGTCGAGTGCCGCGGCCGTGCGCTTCAGCTCGTCGGCGTTGCGCCGCGAAGCCGTCAGCTCCGCGACGGTCCGCCGGCGCATGGCCTCCACCGCCCGGGCGAGCGAGCGCAGGTCGGACGGCCCGCGCTCGGGTATCTCCTCGTCGAAGGCCCCGTCCGCGACCCGCTGGGACGCCGTCCGTACCGAGCCGAGCGGCCGCAGGACGCCCACGTGGAGCAGGATCCCGAGGCAGGCGCCCGCCAGCAGGAAGGCCACGACGATCGCCAGGAGGACGTGGTCGCGTTCCGAACGCGCCTGCCCGAACGTGCTGCGGGCATCGGTCTGGACGCGCTCCAGCCGCGACTGCTGCGCCTCGATCCGCCGGCGCACCTCGTCGAACTTCTCCTTGCCCGCCTGGACCGAGGGCGGGGCGCCGCCGCCGCGCACCGACGCGACGGCCGGGGTCGCGAACTCGTCCCGCCAGACGCGCGCGGCGTCCTCGACGGCCAGCAGGTCGCTCTGCACGCCCTGGTCGTCGGCGAGGACCCGCGACAGCTGCCGCACCGCGCCGACCTCGCTGACCAGGCCGCGCTCGTACGGCTCCAGGAGCGCCGGATCCCCGGCCAGCAGGTAGCCGCGCACTCCCGTCTCCTGGTCCAGCAGGGCCGCCTCCAGCCGCAGCGCGTCCCGCTGGGCCGGGAGGATCCCGTCGACGAGCCGGTCTCCCGCCTCGGTGGTGTTCGACAGCAGGGCGGCGCCCACCGCGCCGGTGCCGAGGACCATGAGGGCCAGCACGGCGAGGACCGCCGTGAGCCAGGCCCGCAGGCTCGGTCCCCGACGGCCGGACCCGGTGCGCGGGGCGGCGGGAGGGGGCGCTGTCCGGTCCGTGGTGCTCACGAGGAGGATTTCCATTCGAGGTGGAGTACGGCGACGTCGTCGGCCAGCCCGCCCCAGTCCGAGGCCAGGTCCTGCGCCGCGTGGATCAGGGTGTCGACGAACGGATCGGCGGACAGACCGGCGTGCCGGCGGGCGATGTCGAGGAGGCCCGTCTCGTCGAGGCGTTCGGAGCCTGGACCGACCCGGCCCTCGATCAGCCCGTCGGTGAAGAGCATGACGGCGCCGTCCGGCTCCAGGGCCACCTCGGTGACGGGCCAGTCCGCGCCCCAGCCGGGCATGATGCCGAGCGCGGGTCCCCCGGGGACCTCCACCAGGTCCACCCCCGCCGCGGACCGGACGAGGAAGCCGGGGTGCCCGGCGCGCTGTACGGATATCGCGTCGCTGCCCGGGGGCCGGGTGACGGCGATGAGGGTGGCGAAGGTCTCGGGTCCGGAGCGCTCCGCGAGGAGGATCTCCTCCAGGAGCCCCAGCAGGGTCTCGCCGCGTGCGCCGGCCATGACGAAGGCCCGCCACGCCACGCGCAGGCACACCCCGAGGGCCGCCTCGCCCGGCCCGTGCCCCGACACGTCGCCCACGACGGCGTGCGTGGCCCCGTCCCGGGTCTGCACGACGTCGTAGAAGTCTCCGCCGAGGAGCGCCTGGGCGCGGCCCGGCCGGTACCGGGCGCACACCGTGACCGTCTCGTCCAGCAGGAGCGGCGTCGGCAGCAGGCCCCGCTCCAGGCGGGCGTTCTCCTCGGCGCGCAGCTTGCCCGCCTCCAGGGCGACGGCGGCGAGCTCGGTCCGCTTGCGCTGGATCGCGTAGCGGATGGCCCGCATGAAGACGTCCGCCTCCAGCCGCCCCTTGACCAGGTAGTCCTGGGCCCCCGCCGCCACGGCGGCGAGCCCCGCCTGCTCCTCCGAGAGCCCGGTGAGGACGACCACGGCGGCTTCGGCGCACGCGGCCAGCACCTTGGTCAGCCCGTCGAGCCCCTGCGCGTCGGGGAGGTGCAGGTCGAGCAGGACGCACTGGGGCGGTTCGGCGTCGAGCCGCGACAGGGCGTCCGCGAGGGAGCGGGCGCGGCCGAGACGGACGTCGACACCGCTGTCCTCCACCAGCGCTTCGACGAGGAGCGCGTCGCCCTCGTCGTCCTCGATGAGCAGGACGTACGGCGGAAGGCCGCTCCACAGGGCGTGGGACGGGTCGTGTTCGACGGCCGAGGCCTGCCGTGGTGTGCGGCCGGCGGGGTGAGGCGGCCCCAGGCCGAGCGTGCTCCCCATGGCGTCGCGTGTCCCCTCTCACCACGGAGCGCGGACGCCCGGGGGACGCCCGGTTGCGTCGGAGGTGAGCTTAGAATGATCATTTGCCGTTAGGCAATATTTGAACCGGTCAATTATCCTGCGCGCCGTCCCCGGGCCCTTCTGCCCCGGCCCGGCCGTGCCAGTCCAGGCAGACCACCATGGCGTCGTCCGAGGCCCGGACCCCGCCCCGGTGTCCGGCGAGCTCCTCCAGGACCGCCTGGGGCACCTGCGCGGGCGGCAGCAGCCGGGTGTTCGTGATGGCCCGGGCCAGCGCGCGCCGGCTGTACGGCTCCCCGCCGGGGGAGAGGACGTCGTAGACCCCGTCGCTCAGGAAGAACAGCCGGTCGCCGGGCAGTACCCGGAAGCGCTGGCAGGCGTAGACGGTGTCCTCGAACATGCCGAGCGGGAGCTGGGCCTCCAGCTCCACGGCCTCCACCGCACCCTGCCGGAGCCGCCAGATCCGGGGCGATCCCGCGTCGATGACCTCCACCTCGCCGGTGCGCAGGCAGAAGCGGAGCAGCAGCATCGCCAGGTGCAGGCGCCCCTGGTACTGGCCGTAGACGGCCTGGTCCGCCAGCGAGGCCTGGTCGACGAGGGAGAGACCGCCCCGGCGGGCGTTGCGCAGGGCACTGACGGCGAGGCTGGTCAGCAGGGCCGCGTCGATCCCCTCGCCCATCCCGTTGTTGACGGTCAGCGTGAGGTGCTCGGCGGAGGCCGACCAGTCGAAGCTGTCCCCGTAGATGGCGTAGGCGGGCTCCAGATGCCCGCCGAGCGCGTACTCGGGCCGGGTACAGGAACGGCCCGGCAGGAGCTCCCACTGCATCTCCGCGGCGAGCGTGAGCCGGGTGGCCCGCCGCGCCCGGAGGAACAGGTCGGTGTCCCGGTCGGCGACGAGGATCGCGTGCGCCAGGGCGTCGGCCACCTCCCGCAGCTCCCCGAGGAGCCCGGGCGCGTACGCGTCCGCCGGGAAGTCCACGCTCAGCACCGCCAGCCGGTCCCCGCGCACGCTCACCGGCAGGTGGACGGTCACCTCGGATTCCCGGGCGACCACGTGGGCCTCCTGCGAGCCGAAGGCCCGGCCCGCGGCACTGGTGCGCACCGGCACCGGCTCGGCGCCGTCCGCGGCCCCCGTGACCGGCCGGAGGCTGTCCAGGGCGTAGTCGGCCATCAGCAGTTCGGCGGCGTGCGCGCCGTACCGGCGGTACAGGACCTGCCGTACCTCGTCGAAGAGTTCGTGCGGCGCGGCATGCCGCAGAATGTGCTCCACTGCCTCGGGTCGTGCCACCGGCTTGGGTCCTGCCTCTCTCGGAACTGTTTAGATGGGGGTGCCACGAAGCCGCCGGGTCCGCCGGGGGACGGGCACCTCGTCCGTCCGGTAGGGAGTGTCACATGAGCCAGGGGCCGATCCACTCCCCCCGCGCCACGACGGCGGTCGCCGGGATGAGCGATCTCATCGAACTGCTGGAGATCGTCTGGGAGCGGGGCCGCGAGACGGTCTCCGCCCCGCCCGTCTCCTCCGCCCAGGCCAGGGTCCTCTTCCTCATCGAGCGGAACGAGGAGATGAACCTGCGGATGCTCGGAGAGCTGCTGGGGGCGGCTCCGCCGTCGGTGACCCGGCTGTGCGACCGCCTCCAGGCCGCCGGGTTCCTGGAGCGGCGCACGCGGCCCGACGACCGCCGCGAACTGCGGCTGGAGCTGACGCCGGCGGGCCGCAAGTACCTCGGACAGCTGCGGGCGCGCCGGGAAGAGGCCCTGACCGAAGCGATGGCCGCCATGCCGGCCGCGTCCCGGGCCGCCCTGGCCGTCGGACTGACCGACTTCCGCACGGCCGTCGCCGGCCCGCTGCGGCTGCCGTCCCCGGACGGCCTGGCGGCCCGGACCGCCTGAGCGGCGGTTCAGCCGGCGGTGCGCAGGCCCCGCGTGTGCTCCCGCACCTGAGCCGGTGTCAGGTAGCTGTCGGTCTGCTCGAACTCCCGCAGCGTGGGCGGCTTCGCGGACTGGAAGCCGGTGCGTACGAAGTCGTCCCCGGCGACGGCGTTGAGCAGCCAGTTCGTCATGACCCGCGTCTTGGCCACGTTCGTGCGCAGCGCCGACCAGTGGTACCCGCGGGCCACCGCCTGGGCGGGGAGGCCGCGCAGCGGGATGCCCAGCGGCTTGGACACGGCGTCGGTGCCCCCGAGGTCGACCACCAGACCGAGGTCCTTGTGCACGTACGGGCGCAGCGGCCGGTGCCGCAGCGAGGCGATCACGTTGTCGGCCAGCGTGCGGCCCTGCCGCAGGGCGTGCTGCGCCGTGGGCGGGCAGATCGCACCGCTCCCGCCCTGGGCGAGGTCCGGTACCGCCGCCGCGTCCCCGAGGGCGAAGACGCCGGGCGCGTCCGGCACCGTCATCTCCGGGGTCACCACCAGGCGCCCCCGTTCGGTCTCCGCGTCCATCGTGCCGATCAGCGGACTCGCGGCCACGCCGGCGGTCCAGATGAGGGTCCGGCTGGGCAGGACGCGCCCGTCGGTCAGCGTCACCTCCTCGGGCCCCGCCTTGGCGACGCTCACCCCCAGCGACACCTGGATGCCGCGGCGGCGCATGATGTCCAGGGCCGTGCGCCCCAGCGAGTCCCCGAGTTCGGGCATCAGCTTGGGCGCCATGTCCAGGAGGTGCCAGCTGATCTGGCGGCGGTCCAGCCTCGGGTAGCGCTTCACCGCGTGGTCGGTCAGGCGCTGGAGGCACGCCGCCGTCTCGGTGCCCGCGTACCCGCCGCCGACCACCACGAAGCACAGCCGCGCGGCCCGCTCCGCCTCGTCCTGGCTCGCGTCCGCCAGGTCGAGCTGCGCGATGACGTGGTCGCGCAGGTACGCGGCCTCGGCCAGGGTCTTCATGCCCCGGGCGTGCTCCAGCAGCCCGGGGACGTCGAAGGTGCGCGTGACGCTGCCGGGCGCCAGCACGAGGTGGTCGTACGCGTGGTCGGTCACCTCACCGGTGATCTTGCGGACGATGCAGACCTTGGCCTTGGTGTCGACGCCGATCGCCGCCCCGGGCACGATCCGGGTCCGGTGCCGGCTGCTGCGGCGCAGGGAGACGGCGATGGACTGCGGCGTCAGGACACCGGAGGCCACCTGGGGGAGCAGGGGCAGGTACAGCTGGTAGGAGTTCGGTGTCACCACGGAGATGTCGGCCTCGCCGGGGGACAGCCTGCGCTCCAGACGGCGTACGCACTCCACTCCGGCGAAGCCTGCGCCCACCACGAGGATCCTCGGTCGTGTCACGGTTTCCGTCCTTTCTCGGGGCCGCCACGTCACCTGCCCCCCTGCCCAGTCCGGCGGGTTTCAGCTGCCGGGCCGCACCACGAACGCCACGGCGTCCACCGGCCCGCTGCGGCGGAAGCGCAGGACGAACGGGACGGTGTCCCCCTCCCGCAGGCGGCCCTTCACCGTCATCAGCACGTCCACGGAGTTCGGCGTCATGGTCACGGTGCGGCCCGCCGGGACGGTCACCGACGGCACCGTGCGCGTCGTACCGGCACCCCCGCCGGCCCGCACGTGCCGGTTCAGCACGAGGTCCTCGGCGACCGGGGAGGTGACGGAGACCAACTGGTCGTCGGCGCCGCCGGTGTTCGTGATCCGGAAGAACGCGGTGGTGCGCCCCCCGTCGGCGGCGGCGGGGAGGAGGAGGTGCGCGACACCGGGCTCGATCCGGGGCGGACTGCCCGCGGCCCCCGTCGTGGTCCAGGCCGTCAGGCCGACCAGAGCCGCCAGACAGGCCAGCGCGGGGACGAGCGCGGCCGTCACCCCGTCGCGCAGGCGCCCGCGGCCGGCGCGCCACCCGTCCGCCGTCGTGGCGGTCGGCGCCGCCGCCGTTGCCCCTGTCGTGGTGGGCGCGGGGGAACCGGTCATCGTCCGAAGTCCTTTCGTACGGGGGCGGCGAGGCGTTTCGGGGCCGGCTGCCAGGTGCGCAGGCGCAGGCTGTTGGCGACGACGAGGACCGAACTGGCGGACATCGCCGCGGCGGCGACCATCGGGTTCAGCCACCCCACGGCGGCCATCGGGAGGGTGACCGCGTTGTAGCCGAACGCCCAGACGAGGTTGAGGCGGATCGTCGCCAGCGTGCGGCGGGCGAGGCGGACCGCGTCGGCGACCGCCTCGATGTCGCCCCGCACCAGCGTCACGTCGGCGGCCCCGATCGCCACGTCCGTACCGCTGCCCATCGCGATACCGAGGTCGGCCTCGGCCAGGGCCGCGGCGTCGTTGACCCCGTCCCCGATGACGGCGACCCGGCGGCCCCCGTCCTTCAACTCCCGTACCAGCGCCGCCTTGTCCTCGGGCGTGCAGCCCGCCCGCACCCGCGTGATGCCGAGCTCCGAGGCGACGGCCCGGGCGGTCGCCCCGCGGTCGCCGGTGGCCAGGACCGGCTCCACACCCAGCTGCCGCAGCCCGTCCACGGCCCGGTGACTGCCGGGCCGCAGGGCGTCCCCCAGTGCGAGGAGGGCCGCGTCGACGCCGTCCACCCGGACCAGGACCGGTGTCAGCGCGCGGGCCTCCGCCTCGGCCAGACCCGCCGCCAGCGCGCCGGACAGACCGTCTCCCGGGGCGCCGACCTCGACCCGCCGGCCTTCGACGACACCGGTGACGCCCGCGCCGGGGGTGGCCCGGAAGCCGGTGACCCCGGGCAGCCGCGCACCGGGCGCCGCCTGCCGCGCGTACGCGACGACGGCCCGGCCCAGGGGGTGCTCGGAGCCCTGCTCCACCGCCCCGGCCAGCCGCACGGCCGCGTCCCGGCCGGTACCGCCGTCGGCCGGGGTCACCCGTACGACGGACATGCGGCCGGTGGTCAGGGTGCCGGTCTTGTCCAGGATGATCACGTCGACGTGCCGCAGGGTCTCCAGCGCCCGCGGCCCCCTGACCAGGATGCCGAGCCCGGCGCCCCGCCCGGTGGCGGCCATGAGCGCGGTGGGGGTGGCCAGGCCCAGGGCGCAGGGGCAGGCGACGACGAGGATCGCCACGGCCGCCGTGACCGCCGACTGCGGATCCGCGCCCGCGCCCAGCCAGAAGCCGAGGACCGTGACGGCCAGGGTGAGGACGACGGGTACGAAGACGCCCGCCACCTTGTCGGCCAGTCGCTGGGCGCGCGCCTTCCCCGCCTGGGCCTCGGCGACCAGGTGCGTGATCCGGGCGAGCCGGGTGTCGGCGCCGACCGCGGTGGCGCGTACGAGCAGCAGCCCTCCCGCGTTGACGGCGCCGCCGACCACCGACCGGCCCGGGCCCACCTCGACGGGATCGCTCTCCCCGGTGACCAGGGAGAGGTCGAGGGCCGAGCTGCCCGAGACCACCACGCCGTCGGTGGCGACCCGTTCACCGGGCCGGACGACGAACTCCTGCCCCGGCAGCAGCCGTTCGATCGGCAGCCTGCGTTCCCGGCCGTCCTCCCGCACGGTCACGTCCTTGGCCGCCAGTCCGGCCAGGGAACGCAGCGCGGCGCCGGTGCCGCGCCGGGCCCTCGCCTCCAGGTGGCGTCCGGTCAGGACGAACAGGGGGACGCCGACCGCGGCTTCGAGGTAGACGTGCGCGACGTCGGAGCCCGCCGAGGGCAGGAGCGTGAACGGCATCCGCATGTCCGGCTCGCCCGCACCGCCCAGGAACAGCGCGTACAGGGACCAGCAGAACGACGCGAGGACCCCGAGGGAGACCAGCGTGTCCATGGTCGCCGCCGAGTGCCGCAGCCCGCGTGCCGCCCGCACGTGGAAGGGCCAGGCGCTCCAGGCCACCACGGGGGCGGCGAGTACGAGGCACAGCCACTGCCAGGAACGGAACTGGAGGGCGGGCGCCATCGACAGCACGAGGACCGGCAGGCAGAGCGCGGTGGTGATCAGCAGCCGCCGGGGGTCGGGTGCGTCGTCGTGCGGCGGCGCCGGAGCCGGCGGTGCCGCGGCCGGCTCCGGTACGGAGCCGCCGTCGGCCGGCGCGGCCGGCGGCAGCGGCCGCGCCGTACAGCCGGCGCGCTCGACGGCGGCCACCAGCTCCTCGGCGGTGACCTGCGCCGGGTGACGTACCCGGGCCCGGCCGGTGGCGAGGTTGACGGTGGCCGTCACGCCGTCGAGCCGGGCCAGCCGCTTCTCCACCCGGTTCACGCAGGCCGCACAGGTCATGCCGCCGACGGCCAGGTCGGTCGTCGTCAGGGCGGTCCGCGCCGCGTCCGCGGTGTCCGCCGTCATCGCGCACCCCCGCCCGGGCCCGCCCCGTCGGCGCCGTCCGTCCCGCCGTCCGTCCCGCCGTGCGGAACGGAGTCCCCGGGGGAGCCGGTGCGATCCGGGCGCATGCCGGGAGCCACCGGACCGGCGGCCGCGCCGACCCCGTAGGACAGGGCGAACACGGCCGCCAGCAGCAGGACGAACCCGGTCAGGGCCGGTGGCGGCGCCCACCGCCGGCTGCTCGTGGACGCCTGGGCTGCGGACGGTTGCTCTTCGGCCATCGACGTTCCCTGGTTCGAGGATGCGAACGCGGAACCCCCACCCGGCGGGCTCCGGGCACGTGGTCGTCGTAGGGCTGCGAAGAGTTCCCGCCGGTGTTCAGCCGGTGCGGCGGCCGCCCCGGGGCCCGGCGGCGGTGTCGACGTGGAACCAGTAGTCACCGGCGGCGAGCGGGCGGACGGCCGGGACCGGAGCGGCTTCGCGGGGCAGCGTGACGGCCCGCGTGTCGCCGGGAGGGACGACGGAGATGGCGGTGTGGTACTGGTTCTGCGGTCGTTCCGGCACGCTGCGCTCCTAGGGGAAACGGATCGGGTGCGGAGCACCCGGCTGTCACTCCGTGTGTCACCCCAGTGTGCGCTCTGTGACTTTCCGTGTCAGTTTGGAGACCTCGACCGCTGACCGCTGGAGCATCAAGGAGCACCCGATGGGCGGCACGCACGACGCGCTCACCGACGGCGCCGTCGACGACGACGCACGGCGACGCGACGACGACGACCTTCCCCTCGATCCCGAAGACGACGGCCGGGATCCCTACGACGCTTCGTGACGCACCCCGATCCGGGTGCCCGGCCGGCGCCGACCACCCGGCCGGGCATCCGCTGCGCCGGGCCGGCGGGGCGCGGAACATTCCGTAAAGGGTGACGGGAACTGTCACCTTTGACGTGCACCGTGGTGACATGCGAACCAACACGGACCCGAACACGAACACGGACGCGAGCCCGAGCACGAGCGCGAGCGCGAGCGCGGACACCCAGGACGCCGGGCACGCCCACCGGCCGGGCCCGCTCGCCGGGCGGATCGCCCTCGTCGCCGGCGCGACCCGCGGTGCCGGACGCGCCCTCGCCGTCGAACTCGGCCGCGCCGGCGCCACCGTCTACGTCACCGGCCGCACCACGCGCGAGCACGTCAGCGAGGTCGGCCGGGCCACGGAGACCATCGAGGAGACCGCGGAACTGGTCTCGGCGGCCGGCGGCACGGGCATCGCCGTCCCCACCGACCACCTCGACGAGGACCGCGTACGCGCCCTCGTCGAGCGGATCGACCGCGAGCAGGGCCGGCTCGACATCCTCGTCAACGACCTGTGGGGCGGCGAACACCTCCTCTCCGGTTCGGTCTTCGGAAAGAAGAGCTGGGAGACGCCGCTCGCCGACGGCCTGCGCATCCTCGAACTCGGAGTGCGTTCACACGTGATCACCGCGGCCCTCGCCCTGCCGCTCCTGATCCGCTCGGACGCGCCCCTGCACGTGGAGGTCACCGACGGCACGGCCGTCTCCAACCGCCGCTACCGCGAGAACCTCTACTACGACCTCGCCAAGAACGCCCCGATCCGGATCGCCTTCGGGCTGGGCGAGGAGCTCGCCGAGTACGGGGGCACCGCGGTCGCCGTCACGCCGGGCTTCCTGCGCTCGGAGCAGATGCTCGCCCACTTCGGTGTGACCGAGGAGAACTGGCGCGACGCCGTCGCCCAGGAGCCGAGCTTCGGCATCGCCGAGTCCCCGCACTACCTCGCCCGCGCGGTCGCCGCGCTCGCCGCCGACCCGGACCGGGCCGCCCGCTGGAACGGGAAGTCCACCTCCAGCGGGGAGCTCGCCCGGACCTACGACGTCCGGGACGTCGACGGCAGCCGGCCGGACGCCTGGGGGTACTTCGAGGAGGTCGAGTACGGCGGGAAGGACGCCTCACCCGACGACTACCGCTGATCCTCCGGCCCCGCGCCGTACAGGGCGGCCAGGGCCCGCGCGTGCTCGCGGAGGCGGGCCCGCAGGCCCTCCGGGGCCAGGACCTCCGCGTCCGCGCCCAGCCCGGTCAGCTGGCCGAAGGCGACGTCCTCGGACTCCACCGGCAGGTCGAGCGTGACGCGCCCGGCCGCGTCCGGCGCGCTCGCGGAGGCCAGCGCGTCACCGATGCCGGCCGGGTCCGCCACGGCGGGCAGGCACCGCAGGCCCCGCCCGGTGAGCCGCAGAGTGACGGTCGTGCGCAGCAGCGCCCGGGCGAACCCGGCGGAGTGGGCCTGCCAGTGCGCGGCCAGGTCGAAGGACGGGTCACGGACGAAGGGCACGAAGGCGCCGTCCGCCCCGGGGGCGGGGGCGGGAGCCGGGGCGATGGCCGTGACGCGGTCGACGCGGTAGGTGCGCCAGGCGCCGGCGCCGGTCCCGTCCGCCCCCTCGCCCGGGACCCGGCCCACGACGTACCAGACCCCCGCCTTCAGGACGAGCCCGTACGGTTCCACCTGCCGGGTCACCGTGCGGGGCGGCGCGCCGTCGTCCCGGGCCGGCCGCGCGTACGTCAGCTCGACGGTGCGGTCCGACCACACGGCGCGGGCCAGCTCGGGCAGCAGTTCCGGCGCCGACGGCTCGCGGAACCAGGCCGGGGCGTCGAGGTGGAAACGGCGCGCGGACGACTCGGCCGCCGCGCGCAGGGACGGCAGCATGGTGGCCGCCAGCTTCAGCCGGGCCGTGCCCGCCGCGTCCGAGAGGCCGAGGTCGCGCAGGGCGCCGGGCAGCCCGGACAGGTAGAGCGTCTCCGCCTCGCTGGGGTGGAGCGTGGTCAGCCGGGTCCGGTGGCCCGGTGCCAGGTGGTAGCCGCCCGTGCGGCCGAGCTCCGACCGGATGGGGACGCCCGCCTCCTGAAGGGCCTGGGCGTCGCGGATCACGGTGCGCTCGGAGACCTCCAGCTCGCGGGCGAGCGCGGCGGCGGTCAGGCCGGGGCTCGACTGGACGAGGAGGGCCATGCGGATCAGACGGGCGGCGCGCATGACCTCATGATCGTGGATCCGGCGCCCCGCCGGTGCCCGGGCGGAAGCCGGCGAACAGCCGGAAGCCGGCGCCCGGGCGGAACCGCTCCGCGCCGTCGCTCAGAACGTCCACCGCGTGTGGGAGTAGACCCCGTCGTCCCGGCCGAAGCCGTACGCCGTGGCCGGGGCCACTCCGAACACCACCGCCTCCCCCCGCCGGAACGAGTCCCCCATCCCGTGGAAGGTGCCCTCGGGCGAGGTGATGTGCGCCCCGTACTTCGTCTCGTACGCCGCGATCACCTCCTCCAGCAACGCCCGGTCGGCGACCTCCTCCGCCTCGCCCTCGACCACGAGGTCGAGGCCCTCGGTGAGGGAGTTCCCGCCCGTGGTCAGCGCGCAGTGCCCGTCGTGGGCGAGGTTGCGCGCCTTCTGCTCCGTCTTGCCGGTGGAGAAGTACAGGACGCCGTCGTGCCAGGCGGCGATCACGGGAGTGACGTGCAGCCGGCCGTCGGGCCGCACCGTGGACACCCAGAAGATCTCGGCGGCGTCCAGCTGCCGCAGGGCCTCGGCCCAGTCGGTGGCGGTGACCTCCTCGGCACCCGGGCGGGGGTTGAGCGCCGAGCTGTAGCGGGCGTCGAGCTCGGCCGTGGGCTGCTGGGCGGATCCGTGCGTCTGCATGGCGGATCTCCTTCCTCTCTCCATGGTGACCGGCCCGGGGCGCCGGACTCATCGGCGAAGCGGGCACGGTTCAGCGGCGGTGGATCCGGTCGACGCCGTACCACTTCGACATGCAGGCGGCGACCCAGTCCCGGTCGTAGGTCCGCGTGAAGAACGGCTCGGCGAGCGATCCGATGTACAGGGGCCGGTAGCCCACGTCCGTGGCCCCCCGCGCGGCCTCGGCGCGGATGCGGGAGTTCTGGGCGTCCCACGCCACGGAACGGGTGACCGTCTCGGTCGTGAGCCGCTGGACGTTCGGGACGAGCGCGGCCACCGACGCCAGCGTCAGGCAGCCTGCCGCCACGGCGCAGGTCACCAGGGCCGCGCCGGCGGGGCGCCGGTCCGCGAGCCATCGCCCGCCCCGCGCCCCGAGCAGCGCCCCGTAGCCGCAGAGCGCCAGCAACATCGGCACGAGGAAGCTCGTCCACGTACGCGCGTACGTCCACCCGCCCGGGCCGTATCCGCTGCGCAGGCCCACCGCCACCGCGAACGAGCCCAGCACCACCACGGGCACCGGGAGCAGCAGCAGGGCGGTCAGCGCCTTGCGCGGGACGGCCCGGGGCGGCTCCCGGTGTCCGGGCGAGGGCCGGCGGAGCCCGCACGCCAGGCCCAGCAGGACACCGACGGCGGCGGCTCCGAGGTAGGCCCACTGGCCGGTGACGGAGTCCCACATGT
The DNA here is from genome assembly GCF_040611935.1 of Streptomyces sp. NPDC006512. Classification (NCBI taxonomy): domain Bacteria; kingdom Bacillati; phylum Actinomycetota; class Actinomycetes; order Kitasatosporales; family Streptomycetaceae; genus Streptomyces; species Streptomyces sp. NPDC006512. Next base: position 92,964 of record NZ_JBEXPG010000032.1, read on the forward strand.
GCAGCCAGTCCTCGAAGGTGCCCTTGAGTTCGCCCGCGGAGAGCAGCGACTCCTTGTCCGGCTGCTGGGCCCGGCGCCACCGGGCGCCGGGGGAGCTGTACAGCACGGCCAGACCGCAGACGAGACCGGAGCACCAGAGCAGGCACCAGGTGAACGGACGCCGGTCGCGCGCCAGACCGGGGCGGGGCAGGCACAGCAGCCCGACCAAGGCGGCGAGCAGCCCGCTGACGAGCGCGAACGGCTCGCTCAGGGTGCCCAGCGCGAAAGCGATCAGGAACGCCGAGACGAGGCCGGCCCGGCGGACGACGGCACGCGGATCGTTCACCGTCCGCACGGCCAGCAGCAGCGCCCACACGCCGATGACGCTCGGGACGGTGTGGGAGATCGTGGCGGGGGCCCACAGCAGTACCTGGTAGCTGCGGGTCCCCGCGAAGTAGAGCAGCGCCTGGACGACGAGGGCGCAGGCGGTCAGGACCAGCACCCGGGGCCGGCCGCCCAGGAAACGGACGAAGTGACGGCCCAGCAGGACCAGTCCGACGGTGAAGGCCACGGCGATGACCGTCGGCAGCACCTTCGTCCCGGCCGGTCCCTCGCCGTAGACGACACCGCTGAGGAAGGCGTTCGCGATCCGGCCGTTCTGGGTCAGGTAGAAATCGGAGGTGATGCCGAGGACCCCCAGGTCACGGGTCTTCCACGCGGCGCACCAGTCGTCCGAGGTGGGCCGTACGTAGAGCCCGAGGAAGCATCCGACGGCGACCAGGGCGCCCGCCGCCGCGACGAGCACCGCCCCGGCCGCGGGCAGGATCCCGCCCACGAGGGGGCGGCGGACGGTTCCCCGGCCCACCGCGGAAGGAGGGGGCCGGACGTCCTCGCCCCCGTCCGCAGCAGTGCTCATTCACCACCCCTTCGCAGCGGGGCCCGGCCGGGAGGGACGGAGGGCGCGCCCCCGTCGGCCGCGGTGACCGCACGGGCCCGCGAACACCCATGATGTGCACGGCTCCCCGCCCCCGGCATCCCGGGTGGGCCAGGCCGGGTACGCGCCCTCCCGCCCCTGCGGACCGCCCGCCTCACCCGGGCGGCGGGCCTTCCGTGGCGGTCTCCGTCCGGCTCTCCCAGGATGGGGAAGCCGGGTCCGCGCCCGTACGCGCCCGGCGGAGGGAGTGCCCGCGATGCCCCGTGTCCCGCTCGGCCGCTGGGCGGTCGTCACGGCGGCCCTGGCGAGCGTCGCCGTACCCGCGTGTACGGCCGGCCAGCCGGTGGGGCGGGACGGAGGCACGGCACGGCCGGTGCTCGTCCGCCCCGTGGGCCACCAGAGCCGGGGCGAGGCCGAGGGCAGTTACGCACCCCAGGCGATGGCCGTCGCCCCCTCCGTCGGCCTCCTGTCCAACACGACCGCCGTCGAAGGCGTTCCGCGGTCCGTGGCCACGGGCGCGCGGTACGTCCGGGGGAGCAACGTCCTGCTGCTGGCGTCCGGTCGGTGGATGTACCTGCCCGCCGCCGGGACGACGTCCGTGGTGGTCGCCCCCGGCCATCCGCCCGCACGGCTGCAGATCGCGCAGAGCCGCGCCTGGCTGGGCTCCGGCCGGATCCCGGGCACGACGCCCGCGCAGCGGGCCGCGGCCGAACGGGCCCTGCTGTCCCTGCGCGCCCTGCTCCGGCCGAACGGCGCCGTGGCCGCGGGATGGAGTCCGGGCTGGCAGTACTCCTGGCCGCGCGACTCCAGCTTCGTCTCCGCCGCCTTCGCCCACACCGGCCACGACGCCGAGGCCTACCGCATCCTGCTCCACACCGCCGCCACCCAGCGCGCGGACGGCACCTGGGAGGCGCGGACGAAGCTCGACGGATCCGGCCCGCCCGACCGCAGGAGATGGCAGCTCGACGCCAACGGCTGGGTCCCCTGGGCCACCTGGCAGTGGTACCGGACGGCCCCCTGGGCCACCCGCCAGGCCCGGCTGACCACGCTCTACCCGATGATCCGCAAGGCCGCCGACCACGCGGCGGGCTCCCTGCGGACGGACGGACTGCCCCCGGCCTCCCCCGACTACTGGGAGCTGATGACGACCACCACGAACATCGGCACGGCCGCGCCCCTGCTCGCCGGGCTCAACGCCGCCTCGGACCTCGCCCGCGAGACCGGCCGGCCGGACGACGCGGCCCGCTGGGGCCGGGCCGCGCGGCGGCTCTCCGCCGCGGTCTCCGCGCACTTCGCCCCCCTGGGCTACCGGCGCACCGCCGACGGCCGGCACGGGCACGACAGCGCGGTGGCGTTCCTGGCACCCCCCTTCAACGCGGCCCCCGCCGACCTGCCCCGGGCACTGGACGGCACGTACCGGGCGCTGCTCCTCCCCAACGGCGGCCTGACCCCCGGCAACGACCCCTCGGCGCCCTGGGGCGGCAACGCCTGGACGCCGAGTACGGCGTTCTTCGCGCTCGCCTGGGCCACCACGGGCAAGACCGCGAAGGCCGGACAGGTCCTGGACTGGGTCCTGTCGAAGCGGAACCCGCTCGGCGAGCTGCCGGAGAAGGCGGACAGGGCGGGCCGGCCCGCCGCGGTCGCGCCCCTCGCGTGGACGGGCTCGATCGTGCTCCTGGCCCTCACGGCACTGGACGGCACCCCGCTCCCCGCACCACCCCTCGCCCCGCTGTGGCCTTAGGCAGTGTCTTCAAAGGGGCTTTAGCCAGAGGAACAGGGATGCGATGGTGACGGCTGCCTGGTAGGACTCGCGGGTTTTGTCGTAGCGAGTGGCGATCGCGCGGAACTGTTTCAGCCGGTTGAAGCAGCGCTCGACGACGT